>CAYYLZ010000008.1:0-55171 GCA_964472725.1 uncultured Oscillospiraceae bacterium | reverse complement strand
GTATCTCCTGCGGTCTTATCCAGGACGGCGATGACTGGACCACCTTCATCGACATTCAGGGCGTTGAGGACTTCCACGGTGAGATGGACTTCAAGGTAGCAGGCACCAAGGACGGTATCACCGCTATCCAGATGGACCTTAAGAACGACGGCCTCAAGCATGAGATCGTTAAGAACGCCTTCGAGATCACCCGCGAGGCTCGTATCCAGATCCTCGACGAGATCATGCTCCCCGCTATCGCTGAGCCTCGCAAGGAGCTCTCTCCCTATGCTCCCAAGATGATCAGCATGAAGATCGCTGTGGACAAGATCCGCGAAGTTATCGGCTCCGGCGGCAAGACCATTCAGAAGATCGTTGCCGACACCGGCGCAAAGGTAGACATCGAGGACGATGGCAGCGTATTCATCTCCAGCGAGAGCATGGAGGCCTGCCTTGCAGCAAAGCAGACCATCGAGAACATCGTATTCGTTCCCGAAGTTGGCGCTATCTATCAGGGCAAGTGCGTAAGCTACCTGACCAGCAAGAAGGACGGCTCTCAGATGGGCGCCTTCATCGAGATCGTTCCCGGCAAGGACGGCCTTTGCCACATCAAGGATCTCGAGTACAAGCGCACCGAGAAGGTTGAGGACGTTCTCAAGATCGGCGATGTTACCTGGGTAAAGGTCATCGAGATCGACGATCGCGGCCGCATCAATCTCTCCCGCAAGGAAGCCATCAAGGAGCGCCAGCAGCGCGGTCTTGACGACTGATAAGTAAAGTTGACGCAGCAATCCCCGCGTTTTCGATGAAAACGCGGGGATTTTTGTGTTTGTGCTTACGCCAAAGTATTATCTATGTACTCGATATACGGCTTTCTATTCACTTTATCGCTGTTCATGCTATACCAATCAAACGCTTCTTTCAATCCCACCGATAACGGCTTCACAGCTTCCAGCAGTTCATACTGCGCAGAAACGTCGAGGTAATACTCATAATCGTAGAAGCTGAAATAATTCCTCTGCTCGATATCTTCGTATACATTTACGAACTCTACTTGTTTTCCTGCCGCGCGATAACATAGTTCTACCCACTCGCGCACGGAAACCGCCTTTTTATTGCCTACGTTAAAAACATGCTGCCGGGGTTTGACAGACAAAATAACATCAATAAATCTGCACAAATCGCGGACATGGAAAAACTGCAATTTCATTTCCCCGTCTTTGGGCAGGTAAAATTTTCTGTCAGCCAAGGCGCAATCAAAAACGAACGCTTCTCTATACACATTGTTCATCTGACCATACAAATAAGGCGGTCTCAGAACATATGCATTCGGATTTCTTTTAAGCAAAACGGACTCGGCTTCTATTTTATCCGTTCCATACTTTCCCCAGTATTTATTGGCACCCAAAACGCAGTTTTCTTTAAAGGGTTGGGGTTCGCACTCCGGATATACGGCACTTGAACTGATAAGGACATAGTCCTTGTAACTTCCCAGTGCATCAAGCAACAGTTCCACATCGTTGGCAGTATAGGCCGTATCTATGACAAGATCAAACCGATATCCACGAAGAACCTCTTCAAGATTATGTCGGTCAGCTTCAATGAGTGTTACTCCTTCGGACTGTTTTCGGCTATTCCTGTTAAGCACATATACCTCGCAGCCTTGGGCTGCATAATATTCTGCGATATAGCGACTGACAAAAACAGTACCGCCCGTTACAAGTATCTTCTTCAATCTTACGCCCTCTCCTTCTACGTCAATTTACTCCCGTTGTCGGCAAATGCGTTAAGCTTCTCCTATGAGGAGAAGAGGGGACCGCTTTAGCGGTGGATGAGGTGGAAAATATACACCGAATTAACTACTACGCTGACTTTTATCTTTTGTCTACCTCATCAGTCGCGTTCCGCGCCAGCTTCTCCTCACAGGAGAAGCTTAACCCTTATTTTTCATTTAATCATACTTGTTTAGCCTTTTCAATCTTTTCAAAGCTGTCCTTTTTTATTTCTGCTCTCAGTTCTTTTGTCCATTCCGACCACTCGCAATTTGCCTGTCCGTATATAAGATTCTCTTCATACTCCAACGGCAACCATGTGGAAATATCAGCTTCATTGTGAGAAATCAAGGCTTCGAGATTATCAAGGGATTTAAACAGTTTTGCTTCCGCTGTTTCCCGCTCATTCATCTCATCGAACAGTGCTTGAAGCTCAATCCGAAAATCCGTCGGCAGTTCTGACAACAGTCTTACAACTGCATTATCTTCATCCATCTCATTCTGCTCGGTTTTAAGAAATGCGGGAATATAGCCCGTTATAGCCTCACCAAAGTCATGAATAAGGCACATTTTTATCACCTTACTCATGTCAAGCTCGGGGTATTCGTCGGCACATAGCATAGCCATGACCGCGAGTCTCCACGAATGCTCTGCAACACTCTCCTGCCTTCCGCTCGAAGTCCACGAATGGCGGGTATTGCATTTGAGCTTTTCAATTTTATTCAAAAAATCAATGTACTGTCTGTGTTTCATAGTATCTTCTTTCATCTGCAGGCAAAGCCGCCCAAATTGGGCGGCTTTGTTGTATATTAACTTACTTCTTGAGCACAGAATCGAAGAACTGGAAGCGGCGCTCTTCGGCTTCGGGGGTGCTGAAGGCGGGGTCGCCGTGCTTGCAGTCGGGGAAGGACTCGAAGATTGCGCGTCCTTCGCCGCAGACGGCGTTGATTTTCGCGGCAAGGTCGATGGAATTCTGATAGGGAACGACCTCGTCGGCGGAGCCTGCCTGAATGAGCATGGGAGGGCAGGCGGGAGTTATGTAGTTGCCGGGCCAGCCCATCATTGCAAGAGCGGGCTTCTCGCGGCAGTTGAAGTCCATGAAGATGTCCATGAAGTTTGCCATCTTGGGTGCGCCGGGGAACATGGGTTCGGAGTCCTCGGTGAACTGGGACTGCATTACGGGGTCATGTACGCCGAAGAGGCTGATAACGGCCTGAACTGCGCTGCTGTACTCGGCGTTGCCCATAGTGCGATCCTCGAAAGCGTCCATATCGCCGGTTGCGCCCAGCATGGTTACCATGTATCCGCCGGCAGATGCGCCGCAAACGCCGATATGGTCGGTATCCAGCAGATAAGTGGCTGCGTTGGCGCGCAGGAAGCGGATAGCTGCCTTTACGTCATAAACAGGCTCGGGGAACTTGGCCTCGTCGGAAAGACGGTGATCCATGCTGACCACGGCGTAGCCGCGGCGAATGCCGTTGGCAACGTAGTGCATCTGGAAGTCACGACGCTCGCCGCCCCAGAATGCGCCACCGTGAATGAACACGATGACTGGGAAGGGGCCAACGCCCTCGTCGGGCAGGTAAATATCCATTTTCTGATTTCCGGACTGGTCTGCGTAAGCTATGTCAAGGAATTTGCGCTTTACGCCGCTTACATCGGCCATGGGCATAGCGAAGCCGCCCTCGCCAACCTCGGGAGTATAAATCTTGATAACGTCCATTGTAAAGCCTCCTCAGCCGCATTGCGGCACTTTATTTTGCCGAATTATATCACAGCCTGTACTGTGTTTCAAGATATAAATCAATCGCAACCCGTGGGCAGGGTATAAGAAATACTTGTAAGCCTTGCGGTTTTAGGGTAAAATAACAGCAACAAATTAAATTAAGGGTGATACCTATGATCAAAACCGATATTTCCGCCCTCCTGCCCTTTATTCCCGAGGGCATCGAGCCGTGGCTGGAAAAGGCTTCCGCGGCAGCCGAAAAGCTGGAGGCCGAAAAGGCTTTCGCCGGTTGGCTCCATCTGCCCTCCACCATGAGCTCAGAGCTGCTGGACAGCATAAACGCCGCGGCAGCCAAGATACGCAGCAATTCTCAGGTACTCCTTGTTATAGGCATAGGTGGCTCCTATCTTGGTGCCCGCGCCGCTCTCGAGCTGCTGCGCCCCACCTTTGGCAGTGACGGCGGCCCCGAGGTCATATTCGCAGGCAACAACCTCTCCGGTCTTTACGCCTCCCAACTGCTGGCCTACCTTGAGGACAAGGATTTCTCCATAAACGTAATTTCCAAGTCCGGCACCACCACCGAGCCCGCCGTGGCTTTCCGAATTTTCTACGCCCTGCTTGAAAAAAAGTACGGGGCAGATGCCGCGGGTCGTGTTTACGCAACAACCGACGCCAATCGCGGCGCACTGCGCACCATGGCCGAAAAGGCAGGCTTTACCCGCTTCGTTATACCCGATGACGTGGGCGGCCGCTACTCCGTGCTCACTCCCGTGGGTCTGCTGCCCCTCGCGGCCGCAGGCATCAGCATAAAGGACATGATGAGCGGCGCAAAGGCAGCCGAGGCGGAGTATCTCCGCAAGAGCAGCGTCAATCCCGCATGGCTTTACGCGGCCGCCCGTCAGGCACTTTACGTCAAGGGCAAGAAAATAGAAACTCTCAGCTTCTGGGAGCCTCGCTTCCGCTTCCTGGGCGAATGGTGGAAGCAGCTTTTCGGTGAAAGCGATGGCAAGGAAAACATCGGCATCTTCCCCGCCTCCCTTGAGCTTACCGCCGACCTGCACTCCATGGGACAGTACATGCAGGAAGGTGAGCGCACCATCTTCGAGACCATGCTCTACTCCCAGCCCGAGGCACCCGTGGTTATCCCCTTCGACGAAGCCGACCTGGACGGTCTTAACTACATCGCAGGCAAGGACATGGACTACGTCAACCGCATCGCCCTTGAGGCAACCGCCAAGGCTCACACCGACGGCGGTGTACCCTGCATACGCCTCGAACTGCCTCCCGTTACCGCCGTAAGCGTTGGCAATCTCTTCTATTTCTTCGAAGTTGCCTGCGCCGTTTCCGCCTATATTTCCGGCGTATACCCCTTCGACCAGCCCGGCGTTGAAGCATACAAGAAGAATATGTTCGCAATGTTGGGAAAAAAGTAATCTTTTCGCGGTAAAAATTCATAAATTGGTGTTGAAGTCACGCCAAAAAAATGTTATCATATTCGTACTAATAAGATTCCTTATTCGGCGGAAGCTTTTTTCGTCAATAAAATAAAAGGAGAGTGAACCATTATGGTTAAGGTCATCATGGGAATTAAGGGCTCCGGCAAGACTAAGCAGCTCATCGAGATGGTTAAGACCGCTATCGAGGCCGAGGCCGGCGATGTCGTAGTTCTGGAAAAGGATCAGAAGCTCACTTACGACATTCCGTACAAGGCAAGACTTATCTTCGCCAATCAGTTTGACTTTGGTTCCTACGAATTTTTCAAGGGTTTCATCAGCGGACTTCGCGCGGGCAACTATGATATTACCCACGTTTTTATAGATAGCCTCTACAAGATGGTTGACAGCCAGGACGGCGTTGAAGACTTCCTCGCATGGCTCGAGAAGTACAGCGAGGCTGAGGGCATCAAGTTCACCATCACCATCAGCGCTGACATCGCAGAAGCCACCGAAGGCATTAAGAAGTATTTCTAATTTTACCTTATCAGCGGGACGGGATTTTCCCGTCCCGCTTTCATTTATCGTAAGGAATGATACAACATGAAAAAACTTATCGGCAGCGTCATTGAGCTTCTCGAAAATGGCTCTGACGCAGTTCTTGTAAGCGTTATCGGTTCCACCGGCTCCACCCCCCGCGGCGCAGGCGCAAAGATGCTTGTGCGTCCCGACGGCAGCTCTCTGGGCACCATCGGCGGCGGCAGAGTGGAATACGAGGCGCAGAAACACGCAGCCGCCATCTACGCCGACCGCAAGTCCGGCACCGTGGGCTACAATCTTGCGCCCAACGACGTAGCCGACCTTGGTATGATATGCGGCGGCAAGGTGACCGTATACTTCCAGTATATGGCTGCGGGCGACGAAAACGCCCTTGCCCTGCTGCGCTATCTTCTCGCCGCTCTTGACGGCACCGACAGCGTATGGCTGGTTCGCAAGCTTAAGGACAACGACGTTATCGACATGGGTCTTTACACGAAGGACGGTCTCCTCTTCTCCACCGAAATCGACGAGGCCGCCATTCTGCCCATGATAAGCAGCCACACCGCCATCACCGAGGATTACCACGTTGAGCCTGTGGTCACCGAGGGCACCGTATACGTATTCGGCGGCGGTCACGTTTCTCAGCAGCTGGTTCCCGTGCTCAGTAAGGTGGGCTTCCGCGTGGTCGTTTTCGAGGACAGACCCGAATTCTCCACTCCCGAGCTGTTCCCCTCCGCGGCGGAAATTATCCGCGGCGACTTCAGGGACATCAAGGGCAGCGGCGTTGAGATAACCACCCGCGACTACGTTGTTGTAATGACCCGCGGCCATCAGAACGATTACGATATTCTTGAGCAGACTCTGCGCACCGGCGTGGACTACGTGGGCTGCATCGGCAGCCGCAGAAAGGTTGCCGCAACCACCGAAAAGCTGCTGGCAGCCGGCGTGCCTCAGGAAATGATGGCTCACATGCGCAGCCCCATCGGCATTGAGATACAGGCCGAGACCCCCGAAGAGATCGCGGTAAGCGTTGCCGCCCAGATGATTCTGCACAGAGCCCAGCGCAGCAAGAACTGAGCCGAAGCGGAGGATTTCAATTACTGATGAAAACAGAATTTTTCACCCGCGACAAGGCTTTCTACCACACCTTTTTCCCGCTGCTGGCGGTCATCACCCTGCAGCAGTTGGCGGCGCTGGCGGTCAACCTTGTGGACAACCTGATGCTGGGGCGTTACACCGAGCTGGCTCTTTCCGGCGCGACGCTGGTTAATCAGCTGCAGTTCGTTCTCCAGCAGCTTGTGGCCGGTATCGGCATGGGCGTTTCCGTACTGGGCAGCCAGTACTGGGGCAAAAAGGAGATTGTCCCCATACGCCGCATCAGCTCCGTTGGTCTTAAATTTTCCTTTGTCCTCGGTCTTGCGTTCCTGTTGATAACCAGCTTCGCCCCGGAGTTTTCTCTGCGCCTGTTCACCAACGACGCGGCAGTTATTGCCGAGGGCATGCTCTACCTTGATATAATGCGCTGGACTTACCTCATTTTCGCCGTTTCCAACGTGCTCATGTACTCCCTGCAGAGCGTTGAGACCGCTTTCATCGGCACGGTAATGTCCATTTCCACTATCATTATAAATATGTGCCTTAATTACTGCTTCATTTTCGGTAATTTCGGCGCGCCCGAGCTTGGTATTCGCGGCGCGGCTATCGCCACCCTCGCCAGCCGCTGCGTTGAGCTGGTGATAATTCTGGTCTACATCTTCTTTATCGACAAGAAACTTAAGTTCCGCCCCCGCCACCTTATCAATCTCGACTTTGCCTATCTCAAAGACTTCACCAAGGCTGCCCTGCCCGTTATGGTTTCCGGCGGTCTTTGGGGCGTAGCGCAGGGCGCGCAGACGTCTATCCTCGGTCACATGAGCGCTACCGTCATCGCCGCCAACAGCATAGCCTCCGTAATTTTTCAGATATTCGTGGTGGTTGGCATGTCCAGCGCCAACGCTTCCTCCGTTACCATGGGCAAGACCGTGGGTGCGGGCAGGCTGGACAAGGTTCGCCCATATTCCCGCACCATGCAGCTGATATTCCTTGTTATCGGTGCGGTGGCAGCTCTTGCCATGTTCCTCTGCCGGGACGCAATAGTTTCCCTGTACACAGTCTCCGAGGAGACTAAAGCACTGGCAAAAAGCTTCCTTGTGGTAATGAGTATCTCCACCATCGGCACCTGCTACGAGTACCCCGTGGAGGGCGGTATCATCGCAGGCGGCGGCAATCCCAAGTATCAAGCCATTGTGGACACCCTGTTCATGTGGCTGTTCACCATTCCCGCGTCTGCTATTGCGGCATTTGTTTTCCACGCTTCGCCCGTGGTGGTTTTCTGCCTGCTCAAGGCTGACCAGATCATCAAGTGCCTCCCCAACGGCATCGTCTGCAACCGCTACAAGTGGATAAAGCAGCTGACAAGAGATGATGAATAAAATTAAACGGCAGCAATGCGATCGCATTGCTGCCGTTGTTTTACTCTATTTCAATATTCTTTACTCCATGCGACAAAATAAGGTTAATCAGCTCATTTCGTGAGTAATTGGCTTCTGCCGAAACCCTGTCAAGTTCTGCCAAAGTTTCCTCGCGTATTCTTACTGTTATGACCCTGCTGCCATCTTCGCCCCTCTTTTTAATTTTAAGCGGTTCGTTATTCATAGCGCACCTCACAATCTATATAAATTATAGATTGACAGAGTACATCATAATATACTACAATTATATATCATATTGTAGTATATTATGATTGCAAGAAAAGAGGGGTAGATTATGGATAACAACGCAACCACAACTAACGTCACGGCAACAGAACAAACCGGCTCTACAAAATTCTGCAAGCACTGTGGTCAAAAGATTGCCGAAGCAGCTGTTATATGTCCTCATTGTGGCTGTCAGGTAGAGCAAGTAAAGGTGGAAAGCGCTCAGCCCAATATAGTAATCAATAACAGCAACAACAACAGTAATGTAAACACCAACATAAACGGCGGCATGTATGGCTTAAAACCAAAAAACAAATGGGTAGCCTTTTTGCTTTGCCTCTTCCTCGGTTACATTGGTGCGCATAAGTTTTACGAAGGTCGAATCGGTATGGGTATACTATATCTGCTTACCGGTGGAATTCTCGGCATTGGCTGGTTGATTGACTGCATCATTTTGCTTTTCAAGCCCAACCCTTACTTTGTTCGCTGATAACAAACAACGGCAGCAATGCGTTTGCATTGCTGCCGTTGTTTGTTTATGGGGCAATTTACAATTCTTGTTCAGGCTTCTCCCTCCGAGGAGAAGCTGGCGGCGAAGCCGACTGATGAGGGGATTTGCGTAAGCAAATAAAAAAATTGGTTATCGCAGTGTGGCTGCTGCCTTAGGCATACACCTCATCCACCGCTTCGCGGTCCCCCTTCTCCTCAAGGAGAAGGTTATCCGCATTTTTCAGCGCACCAGCTTATTTTTCAGCGTACAAATACCGTCTACAGTAATTTCCACTTCGTCGCCGGGCTTGAGCCACACACGGCTGCCCTTCTTATGACCGAGGATAACGCCGGCGGGGGTGCCGGTATAGATAAGGTCGCCGGGGTCAAGGGTAAAATAGCGGGAGCAGTAGCTGATGATCTCGGCGCAGTTGAATATCATATCATTGGTATCGCCGTTCTGCACCAGCGTGCCGTTGAGGCGACACTCAATGGCATGGGAGGCATTGGGGTCGAAGCTGTCGGTGGTGACGATGAAAGGCCCTGCGGGAGAGAAATCCGGCAGACTCTTGCCGATAAGCCACTGATTGGATATAAACTGGCTGTCGCGGGCGCTCAGGTCGTTACCCACGGTATAGCCGAAAACATAGTCCATAGCCTCGTCCTCGCTGACATTCCAGCAGTGCTTTCCTATTACGATGACAAGCTCCGCTTCATAATCGAAGCAGCGCAACCACTCCGGCAGTGCGACCTCCTTTTCGTGAGGGCAGAGCTGGTCGCTGAACTTGCTGAAAATCACCGGCTCCTTGGGAGCGGTGCCGCCGGTCTCCTCGGCGTGACTTTTATAGTTAAGGCCCACGCAGGCCAGCTTATTGGGCACGGTGACGTTGGCAAAGCGGGGATTTTCCACCGTGGTCAGGCTCTCGCCGGCGCATATAGCCGTGATAAGGGGCAGAGCGGTATCGGCGTTTGCGATAACGCTGTTCATATCCGAGGTGATTCCCGCGGCGGTAACGTCCACCACACCGCGCCCGGTCAGCACGCCAATGTGAATTTCTTGTCCTACATAGAAATTGCAAAGCTTCATGGTTTTTCTCCTTATATAAACAAGAGGTAAGCTGCCGCCAGCAGGATCACGAGAAGGACGAAATTGACGGCAAGGAATATTTTGAAAAACGCGCCACGGTCAGGATTTTCGCAGGCGCAGTACTGCTTATAGGAAATGAGGCTGGCGAGGGAGGCAACCGGCGTGCCGAGGCCTCCGATGTTCACGCCCAGCAGCAGCTGATGATAATTATCCGTAAAGGGAGCCAGCATGACCGCAGCGGGCACGTTGCTTATCACCTGACTTGCAAGGGCGCTGACTATCAGCTCCCGTCCGTCCAGCGCGGCGGAAACGGCTTTCTGCACGGCCTCCACCGAGGATATATTGCCCACAAACACAAAGAAGCAGACAAAAGTGAGCAGCAGGAAATAGTCCACCTCGAGAAGTATGCGGCGATTATAGATAAACACTATCAGCAACACCGCCACGAAGCAGATATGAGAGCTGATTACCCTGAGAACCGTGAGTACGCACACCACGAACAGGGCTGCGTAAACCGCCGTATCGCGGATATTTACGGGTGTTTTTCCGGCCTGCTCCGGCTTTTCAATGCTGCCGTATCTGAACAGGGCTGCCGCCGCGCCGGTAAGCACAAGGCAAAGAGCCGCAAAAGGCAGCACAATGGCGAAAAATTCGCCCGCACTCAGGGCATAATGAGCATAAAGGAAAAGATTTTGCGGATTGCCGATGGGCGTGGCCATACTGCCAAGGTTGGCAGCCACGGTCTCCATGACGACCGTGATTATCAGCCTGCGTTTATCCTTCGCGCCGAAAACGGCTATGGTCAGGGGCACAAAGGTGATAAGCGCCACATCGTTGGTGATAAGCATGGCCGCAAAGAAGCAGAGAGCCGTAAGAGCCAGCGCCAGCAGCTTTGCGCTTTTCGCCCGCGACACAAGGGTCTCGGCCAGCCTGTCCATAACGCCGGCGTGGCGAAGTCCCGCCACGGCGCACATAAGGCAGAACAGCAGCTCAAGGGTAGCTAAATCGAGATAATCTATGTAGCCAAGGCTTGGCGGGCAGAGCGCCATGGACGCCAGCGCCAGCAGGCAGGCGATGGAGAACACTATCTCCTTTTTCAGAAATTCCTTCAGCTTGGCCACGGTCACTCCTCCGTTTTTGCCGCTGCGGCACGCTCCTTGGAAAGGAACAGCTTTTCGGCGAAGAAGCCGCCCAAAGTAAGGGCAAATATGGCTGCGCTTATCTTGCCAATGAACATGGGCAGTATCATTTCCGGCTCGGTGGCAGCGGCGAACCCGAGGTGTCCACCGAAAATATTGGAAACGGAGGAAGTGCAGCAGGCCAGCAGTACCTTGCCCTTGGTATCCATGCGGTTATATGCGTTGAACACAGGGGCAACGATGGCAAGGGCGATGGTCATGCCCAGCATGGCCTCCTCGTTTATGCCGATTTTGCGGCTTACCGCGGCGATGGGACGGCGTCCCACCTTGCGGACAACGTGGAGGAAGGGCAGCGAACCTGCCACCACCACAATTATCTTCGCCACCAGCGCGGCAGCTTCGGAAAGAGGATTTATCCCCTTGATGATGGTAAAGCCGGTGGTGGCCTGAACGCCTGCGCAGACTATACCGAGGGCGATAACTCCCGCCACTATCTTTGCGAAAACAAGGAAGATTTTAATGGTAACGTCGGGGAAAAGGGCAAGTCCCACGATGATGAGGACTGCAACGATAATAACCGGCACAAGGTTAACGAGTATCAGCTTCACAGGCAGACCGCAGGCAAGGCCGCCGAAAAAGCTGCCGATGGGCGCGCCCGCAAGGCCGCACATGGTGCCGATGGCGAAATATTTTCTGTCCTCTTTGTCGATAACGGAGATAGCCATGGGAATAGCAAAGGATATGGCCGCGCCGATAAGGGTAGATACCACCACGCCCGCGTACTTTGCCACGGCGGGATCCTGGCCCAGCTCCGTTGCCATGGCGTAGCCGCCCGCGTCTATAGTGAAGAAGGTGGGGCCAAACATGGCCGGGTCTGCGCCGATGGCGTTATAGACCTTGCTGACGGCAGGGCCTACCACATCCGCAACCACAGGCGAGATGCAGTAAAGGCCCATGATAATGAGGGCGACGGTGCCCATCATGGAAAAGGCCTTTTCATATTCCGCGCCAAGGCCGAATTTATTGCCGATGAAGCGGTCTACTGCGCCCAGCACAAAGAACACCGCGAACACGCCGGTAACTATCTGGCTGAATATCATATCTTATCCTCCGATTATATTTATATATAAATGTATTCTAATACTCCGCGGGCGATTTCACAATAGTTCATGAGCCGATTTTTTAGTTTGACGCAAGCGATGTTTTGGCAATATTTACATTTTGTTTACACATAAATTGTATATTTTGCATTGACGCAACAAAAATTATGTGTTACCCTTGCGGCAAGAAAGGGAGGTTGCCTTTTGAAAAATAAGTTCCCAAAAAAGAAAAACCAAATAATATACCTTATAATCGCCGTTGCAGTGGTTATCCTGCTCAACACAGTGTTCTTCTCCCGCGCCCTGAACTCCGGCAGCTCATGGGAGGTTCCCTACAACGTGTTCCTTGAAGAACTGGAAACGAGCAATATCCATCAGGTGGAGGTAAACGAAAACACCATCTACTTCTCCCTCCACGACGACAGCGAATACAAAGAAAGCGAGAATTACATCTACGCACCCTCTATCTACGGCGAGCCCAAGGTTATCCTTTACTGCGTGCGTATGGACGACCCCGACCTTGTCGACCGCCTTTACAACGCAGGCGCTGAGTTTGCTCAGGTAGAGCCCAAGCAGACCCCGTGGATCCTCCAGTTTATAATCAGCTCCGTGGTCCCCCTGCTGCTGTTCTTCTTCCTTTTCCGTATGCTCACCAAGAAAATGGGCAGCGGCGGCAACGTGATGTCCTTTGGCAAGTCCGGCGCGAAGATCTACGCCAAGGATCAAACCGGCACCACCTTTGCCGACGTGGCCGGTCAGGAGGAAGCCAAGGAGTCCCTCCTTGAAATCGTGGATTTCCTCCACGACCCCAAAAAGTATGAGGAAATCGGCGCGAAGCTGCCCAAGGGCGCTCTGCTGGTAGGCCCTCCCGGCACCGGTAAGACCCTGCTGGCAAAGGCCGTGGCAGGCGAGGCCAACGTGCCCTTCTTCTCCATCTCCGGCTCCGAGTTCGTGGAGATGTTCGTTGGTATGGGCGCAGCCAAGGTACGCGACCTTTTCAAGCAGGCCAACGAAAAAGCGCCCTGCATAGTTTTCATCGATGAAATTGACGCCATCGGCAAAAAGCGTGACGGCCACGGCTACTCCGGCAATGACGAGCGAGAGCAGACCCTCAATCAGCTCCTTGCCGAGATGGACGGCTTCGACGGCAAAAAGGGCGTCGTTATCCTCGCCGCCACCAACCGTCCCGATACGCTGGATAAGGCGCTGCTGCGTCCCGGTCGTTTCGACCGCCGTATTCCCGTTGAGCTGCCCGACCTGCGCGGACGCGAGGCTATCCTCCGCGTTCACGCCAAGAAGGTTCGCATGGACGACAGCGTTGAATACACCTCCGTTGCCCGCGCCACACCCGGCGCTTCCGGCGCTGAACTGGCAAACATTATAAATGAAGCCGCTCTCCGCGCTGTTCGTCAGGGTCGCCGCTTTGTTTCCCAGAGCGACCTCGAGGAAAGCGTTGACGTTATCCTTGCCGGTCAGCAGCGCAAGGGCGCGGTAATTTCTCAGCACGAGAAGGAAATTATCGCCTATCACGAGGTAGGTCACGCCATTGCGGCCGCTATGCAGACCAACTCCGCACCCGTTGCCAAGATAACCATTATCCCCCGCACCTCCGGCGCGCTCGGCTTCACAATGCAGGTGGAGGAGGACGAAAAGGTTCTCATGAGTAAGGAGGAGGCTTTCAACAAGATAGTCACCTACACCGGCGGCCGCGTAGCCGAGGAGCTCATTTTCGGCTCCATCACCTCCGGTGCTTCCAACGACATTGAGCAGGCCACCCGCCTCGCCCGCGCCATGATAACCCGCTACGGTATGAGCGAAAGCTTCGGCATGGTGGCTCTCGAGACCGTCACCAACCAGTATCTCGGCGGCGACACTTCCCTCTCCTGCTCCATGGAGACCGCCACCGCCATCGACCGGGAGGTCATCGCAACGGTGCAGGCCGCCCACGACCGCGCGGTTGAAATTCTTCGCGGCAACATGGCAAAGCTCAATCAGATAGCCCAGTACCTCATCGAGCGTGAGACTATCACCGGTGAGGAATTCATGGATATCCTCAACGAGCCCGTTGCGCTGCCCGTGGCAGAAGAAGAAACCACCGTGGTTTACACCGACGCAGAATAAAACACTTCACCCTCGGCAATAATGCCGAGGGTGATTTTTCATTCAATAGCGGCAAGCTTTTCTGAAAGGCTAAGCTCTATTTGCGAGCGTATTGCACAGGACGCTGCCAGCAGTTTCAGGGCGGTATCGCCCTCAAAATCAATGGCCGACACCCGTTCAAGGGTGCGCTCGGCGGCATGGGAGGCCGCAATATCGTAGTAACCGGCGGTCATATCCAGCAGCTGCTCCTCGCTGAGCTCGGCAAGTCCCGCCTGAATAAAGCTGCTGATTCCCGTCATGGGCATCACGCGCTTCATAACGCAGATTATTATAAGATGCGCCAAGTGGCTGCGGGAATATTTTTTCTTCACCGGCGCGGGCATAAGTCCCATTTTCACATAGTTATTGACCATGGAGGGAGTAAGTAGCTTATCCTCTTCCGGAGCGCTATTCATATACTTGCCCATAAGCGCAATAACCTGATCCATATACAGCTCTATATCCGGCAGTTCGTTCCAGCGGGGCAGGCGCAGGGCGCAAACCTCGCCGCAGACGGCTTTAGCTTTCTCCATAATATCCATCTTTCTCACCTCTTGCTGCATTATATCATATTTCAGCCCGAATTACAAGTCTTTAAAAACAAAGTGAAGTTTTTGCAAAAACCGCATTGACATTTTTACAATATCGTGTTATATAGTATTCAATACCAGATGCAAGGAGGCAGTTATATGCAGCTACTGGAAAATATAATGATATTCGGAGACTCCATAATGAAGGGCGTAGTGCTCAGCGAAAGTGACCGACGCTATCGCATAAGCTCTGGGCTTGGCATCGACACACTGGCGCAGAGCTTCGGTCTGAACATAGCCAATCACTCCCGCTTCGGCTGCACTCTCGAAAAGGGGCTGGGCGTACTGCAGCGCACCGTGGAGAGGACTCCCGACTGCGGCGCGGTGATTTTGGAATACGGCGGCAACGACTGCGACTTCGACTGGGCGCAGGTAGCTGCGGAGCCTGACAAGGAACATTCCCCCAACACGCCTCTCGAGCGCTTCACCGAGCTTTACGCAGGCGCAATAGAGTATCTGCGCAGCCGTGGCATAGTTCCCGTGCTCACCACTCTGCCGCCCCTCTGCTCCGAGCGTTATCTCAACTGGATATGCCGCAGCGGGCTTGATAAGGAAAGTATTCTCGGCTGGCTGGGCGACATAAACGCCATTTACCGCTATCAGGAGCGATACTCCCACGCAGTTGAACAGTTGGCGGAGCGCTTCGGCACGGCGCTTATCGACCTGCGAAGCTCCTTCCTCGCCGAAAGGCGACTGGAGGATTTCTACTGCGCCGACGGCATTCACCCCAACGAAAACGGACAGCGGTTGATACAGAGCGCTTTTTCGGATTTCTTTGCCAAGGCCATTCCCGCCAATTAAGGAGGCGAGCTTATGAGGACCATTAAAATAGTTGCCGATTCCTCCGCCGACGTTCTCACTCTCGGCAGCGTGGAATTTGCCTCGGCGCCCCTTAAAATCATTTCCGCCGAAAGAGAATTCACCGACGACGGCAGCCTGAATGTGGAAGAAATGGTGAGCTATTTTGACGCATACAAGGGTCGCTCACAGACCTCCTGTCCCAATCCGCAGGATTGGCTGGACGCATTCGGCGAGGCCGAGGACGTTATCTGCGTCACTATAACAAGCGCCCTTTCCGGCAGCCACGCAGCCGCCTGCGCGGCAAAAACACTTTACGAATCCGAGAACCCTGGGCGGCGTGTATTCGTGCTGGACACCCTTTCCGCAGGCCCCGAGCTGCAGCTTATATTGGAAAAGCTGAAAACATGGGTGACGGCAGGCCGCTCCTTTGAGGACATCTGCCGCAGCATTCAGCAGTATCTTAAAAAGACGGGGCTGCTCTTCATGCTCAAATCCATGAACAATCTTGCCAACAACGGCAGAGTTCCCAAGCTTGCGGCAAAAGCGGCAGGTCTGGCGGGCATCCACGTAGTGGGCAAGGCCAGCGACAAGGGCACGCTGGAGCCGGTAAACAAATGCCGAGGTGAAAAGCGCGCGCTTGAAGCAACGGTTTCCGCCCTTGCCGCCCACGGCCTCACCCGTGGCAAGGTGCGCATATCCCACTGCCTCAATCTGCCGGCAGCTCTTAAGCTGAAAGAAATGCTGCGAGTCACTTTCCCACAGTCGCCCGTTGAAATCCACGAATGCCGGGGTCTTTGCAGCTACTACGCCGAGCGCGGCGGTCTGCTGGTAGGCTTCGAGAAGGTGTAGCGGTTAACTAAAAAAACCTTTCAAATGTAGTTTTGAAAAATGTCGTGAGATTGTAACGCTCGGCTGTAACAAGGCTTCCCCTTCCGAGGAGACACCCCAGGGTGGCCTCTCTTGCCCCTGTGGGGCAATTCACCTCCATCTGTCGCGAAGCGACTGATGAGGGGATTCGCGTAAGCAAATAAAATATACACTCCGCAGTGGTGCTGTTGCTGCCTTACGGCAGGCCCTCATCCGCCCCTACGGGGCACCTTCTCCTCAAGGGAGAAGGCAGCTGTTACTTCACCTACAGACAACAGTATTTCAGATAAGCAGAAACCCCGACGGAATTTTCCGTCGGGGTCAGTTTTTATTTACTTCTTGCCGCCCTTGAGGATCTTCATTCTCAGGGAGTGGTCGAGAACGCGCTTTCTCAGGCGCAGGTTCTCGGGAGTTACCTCCAGCAGTTCATCGTCGCCAAGGAACTCAAGGCACTGCTCAAGGCTGAGAATGCGGGGAGGCACAAGGCGGAGCGCTTCGTCGGAGCCGGAAGCACGGGTATTTGTAAGCTGCTTCTTCTTGCAGACGTTTACGACGATATCCTCGGCCTTGGGAGATACGCCGACGACCATGCCGCCGTAGACCTTGACGCCGGGTCCGATGAACATTGCGCCACGATCCTGCACGTTGAAAATACCGTAGGCAACGGCATCGCCGGTCTCGAAAGCGACCAGGGAGCCGGTATTGCGGCGGCGAACCTCGCCCTTGAAGGGCTGGTAGCTGTCAAACACAGAAGCCATGATGCCCTCGCCGCGGGTATCGGAAAGGAACTCGTTGCGGTAACCGAAAAGGCCACGGGAAGGAATGGTAAAGCTAAGGCGGGTGCGAGTGCCCATGGGGTTCATCTCGGAAAGCTCGCCCTTACGCACGCCCATCTTCTCGATAACGGAGCCGACGCACTCATCGGGCACGTCGATAACAACACGCTCGAAGGGCTCGCAGAGAACGCCGTCGATGGTCTTATTCAGCACGCGGGGAGGCGATACCTGGAACTCGTAGCCCTCACGGCGCATGGTCTCGATGAGAATGGACAGGTGCATTTCGCCGCGTCCGGCAACGTTGAAGCTGTCGGTGGAGTCGGTCTCGGTAACGCGGAGGGATACGTCCTTAAGGGTCTCGCGGAACAGGCGCTCGCGGAGGTTGCGGGAGGTTACGAACTTGCCCTCGGTGCCCGCAAAGGGGCTGTCGTTAACGGAGAAGGTCATCTCCATGGTGGGTGCGGATATCTCCACGAAGGGCAGGGGTTCAACGCAGTCGGCGGCGCAGATGGTGTCACCGATGGTAACGTCACCTATACCGGAAAGAGCAATGATATCGCCCGCTTCGCTTTCGCTGACGGGAGTCTTTGCAAGGCCGTCAAACACATAGAGGTTTACCGCCTTGGCCTTCATTGCCATTTCGGGCTTAAGGGAGTTGCAGACAACTATCTCCTGATTCTGACGGACGGTGCCGCGCTCTATGCGGCCGATGGCGATGCGGCCAACGTACTCGTTGTAGTCAATGGAGGAAACCAGCATCTGGAAGGGCGCTTCAACGTTCTTCTCAGGGGCGGGAATATAGTTCAGGATAGTCTCGAACAGGGGGCGCAGGTCGGTGCCCTCCTCCTCGGGAGAATAGGAGGCAATACCCCGGCGGGCAGAGCAGAACACCATGGGAGAGTCCAGCTGCTCGTCTGTTGCGTCCAGCTCCAGCAGGAGCTCCAGCACCTCGTCGATAACCTCATGGATACGGGCGTCGGGACGGTCGATTTTGTTGACGGCAACGATGACCTTATGGCCCAGCTTGAGAGCCTGCTGCAGAACGAATCGGGTCTGAGGCATGGGGCCTTCGGCTGCGTCAACGATGAGGACAACGCCGTTTACCATCTTCAGCACGCGCTCGACCTCGCCGCCGAAGTCGGCGTGGCCGGGAGTGTCAACAATGTTTATCTTGGTATCGCCGTACTGAACGGCGGTATTCTTGGCAAGAATGGTTATGCCGCGCTCACGCTCAAGGTCGCCGGAGTCCATGACTCTGTCGCTGACGGCCTGGTTTTCGCGGAATACGCCGCCCTGCTTGAGCATCTCGTCAACCATGGTGGTCTTGCCGTGGTCAACGTGGGCGATTATGGCTATGTTTCTCAGTTCCATTTGGTATACCTTCTTTTGTATTAAGAATGTCAATTTTCAAACCGTAATATTATACAGCCTGCGGAATTAAATTTCAAGATAGCCGGCGCACAATCATGCACAAGATTATCGTTTTTTATCCTTTTCTTTTTAGCTCATAGTTATGAGCCTGAGATATTCCACAAAAATCTGCCACCAGCCCAGCTTCGCCACGGCGCAGTCGGCTGCCAATGGCACCGAGGCAAGCTCTGTTCCGTCGGCGGAGGTTATCACCAGCCTGCCCAGCTCCTGCCCCTGATACACGGGCGCTTTAACGCTGCCGATAAGCTCTACGGACTTCGTTATTCCTGCTGCCTCGCTTTTCGCCAGCAGCAGCTTGGGACTTTGGGTCGTCACCGGCTGCACGAAGCCTGCCTCGCCCAGCTCCACCGCCACCGGGGGCAGGGCTTCGTCGGGCAGGGCGCTGACCAAGGTATAATTGGCAAAGGCGTGGTTCAGGAGTATTTTGGCACTTTCAAAGCGGGCGTCGCTGCTCTCTCCGTGCATGACCACCGCGATGAATTCCACGCCCTCCCGCTCTGCGGTGGCGGCAACGCAATAACCTGCTTCCTGCGTAAAGCCGGTTTTCAGTCCGGTAGCTCCCTGATAGAAACGCACCAGTTTATTGGTATTGGACAGTCCGAACTCTCCGCCGCGAATGGAGTCCAGCCATATCTTCGTGTAATCTTTTATCATATCATGACGGATAAGCTCCCGGGACATGACTGCGATATCGTAAGCGGTGGTCAGGTGCTCCCCCTGAGTAGGCAGCCCGGTACAGTTGGAGAACACGGTGTCCGTCATACCAAGCTCCGCCGCACGGTCGTTCATCATCGCCACAAAGGCCTCCTCGCTGCCTGCGATATGCTCCGCCAGCGCCACCGCCGCGTCGTTGGCGGAAGCAACGGCAACGCATTTGAGCAGCGTGTCCACGGTCATCTGCTCCCCCTCTTTGAGAAAAATCTGTGAGCCGCCCTTGCTCGTAGCCTCCGCAGTGGCGGTGACCGTATCCTCAAGTGTCAGCTTGCCGCCTTCTATCGCTTCCACCACCAGCAGCATGGTCATCACCTTGGTAACGCTGGCAGGCGCAAGGCGTTCATGGCTGTTAAGCTCGTATAGTATCTCCCCGGTTTCCTTTTCCATCAGTATCGCAGACGGCACCTTGAGCGGTATATCTTCCACGGTTTTCAACGTTTCCACCGCCGCCCACTCGTTTTCATCGAATTCCTCCATGGCCCGGGCGGGCAGGATCAGCATCACAAGGGCAAGTATAAAAGAAATAAGTTTTTTCATAGCAGACTCCTTTTTTGTTTAATTGAAAATTGATAATTGAGAATTGATAATTAGGGCATTTATCTTTTCTGCATTCTTCTCAACCGGGAGATTCTTCGGGGCGTTGCCCCTCTGAATGACGTAAATTCCATGTGTTCTTTCCAGCCCTTATGCAAAATAAAACCGGGTTCACTACGGCAGAACAAACAACGATACGCACTACAGTGACGAACTTTAATTATCAATTTTCAATTATCAATTCAATACTATGTCCGAAGCAGCCTCTTAATTCTAAACATTGACTTTATTGCCACGGCGAATTAAAATAGCTGTATACATCATTCTCCAAGGAGACCGACATGAACGATATTTTACTTCTCAAGCAGGGCGAGATCGTCCTGAAAGGCATGAACCGCAAATATTTCGAGCAGAAGCTCATATCCAATATAAGCCGCAGACTTTCCCGACTGGGCAAGTTCCGCATTTACTCAGTCCAGTCCACTATCTACGCAGAGCCTCAGTCCGACGACATCGACATGGACGAAGCTCAGGAGATAATGAGCAAGACCTTCGGTATTGCTTCCATCTCCCGCGCGGCAGCCTGCGAAAAGGATAAGGACGCTATTCTCGCCATGGCCAAGGAATACCTTTGCGACGCGCTGCTGGGCGCCTCCAGCTTCAAGGTAGAGTCCAAGCGTTCCGACAAGAGCTTCCCCATGACCAGCATCGCCCTCTCCCAGTACGTAGGCGGCGAGCTGCACGAAGCATTCCCCCATCTTACCGTTGACGTACACAATCCCGAGCTGATAGTTCACATCGAGGTGCGCGACTACGCCGCTTATGTTCACGCCAACAGCACCCCCGGCGCAGGCGGTCTGCCCATCGGCGTTGGCGGTAAGGCCGTTTCCCTGCTCTCCGGCGGTATCGACAGCCCCGTTTCCACCTATATGATGGCAAAGCGCGGCGTTACTATTCTTCCCGTCCACTTCTTCTCCTTCCCCTACACCTCCGAGCTGGCAAAGCAGAAGGTTCTCGACCTCGCCGAGGAGCTGCTGGACTACTGCGGCCGCCTTACAGTTGCCGTAGTACCCTTTACAAAGATACAGGAGGCCATACGCGACAACTGCCCCGAGGAGTTTTTCACCGTCATCATGCGCCGCTTCATGATGCGCATCTCCGAGCGCATAGCCAAGGATAACGGCTGCGGTGCTCTCATTACCGGCGAAAATCTCGGTCAGGTGGCAAGCCAGACCATGGAGGCGCTGGCAGTCACCAACGCCGCCGTCACTCTCCCCGTTCTGCGCCCCCTCATCGGCATGGATAAGGACGACATCGTGGCTATCGCCCGCAAGATTGGCACATTTGAGACTTCCATTCTTCCCTACGAGGACTGCTGCACCGTATTCACTCCCCGCCACCCCCGCACCAAGCCCCCTCTTCACGAGGTTCTCGAGGCCGAAAAGGTACTGGATGCGGAGGCTCTCATCGAAGAGGCCGTTATCAACACCGAGCACATAAGAATCCGTAAAAAGCGTTAAACTAAGGCGGGAGCCGAGCAGTGCTCGACTCCCGCTATTTTGAAATCAGGTGACATTATGGAACACAAAGCTGAAATAATTTCCGTTGGCACGGAACTGCTGCTGGGTAATATCGTCAACACCGACGCTGCCGACGTAGCCGCCGCTCTTTCGGAGTTGGGCATCAACACCTATTATCACACCGTTGTGGGCGATAATCCCCAGCGGCTGAAGGCAGCCGTGGAGATAGCAAAAAGCCGCGCCGACATTATCATCACCACCGGCGGCCTCGGCCCCACCTACGACGACCTTACCAAGCAGACTCTGGCGGAGGCATTCGGCAAGAAGCTTATCTTCCACCCGGAGGAAGCAGAGAAAATACGGGGCTACTTTGAGAAGATGGGGCGCAGCATGACGGATAACAATCTCCGGCAGGCCGAGTTGCCCGAGGGCTGCACCATTCTCGACAACAGCTGCGGCACCGCGCCCGGCTGCGCCTTCGAAGCCGAGGGCTGCCACGTTCTCATGCTGCCCGGCCCGCCCCGTGAGCTGCGGGCTATGCTCCGCGGCGCGGCGATGCCCTATCTGCAGAAGCTTTCCGGCGCGCAGCTTTACTCCAAAAACATACGCATTTTCGGCATGGGCGAAAGCGCCGTTGAGGATAAGCTGAGAGATTATATGAACAGTCTCAGCAACCCCACCCTCGCTCCCTACGCACTGACCGGCGAGGTGCGTTTGAGAGTGACCGCAAAGGCTGACAGCGAAGCGGAGGCCGAGGCGATGATGGCGCCCGTTATCGAAAAGGTGTACGAAGCCGTGGGCGAATACATCTACGGTGTCAATGTTGACAGCCTTGAAGCGGCGGTTTTCGCTCTGCTGAAAGAACACGGACTGACTATGGCCTGCGCCGAATCCTGCACCGGCGGACTTATAGCCAAGCGAATCACCGACCTGCCCGGTTCTTCCGCAGTTTTCCGCGGCGGCGTGGTTTCCTACGCAACAGAGGTGAAGGCCGACGTTCTCGGCGTTCCCAAGGATATTCTTGACGAGCACGGCGCGGTTTCCGAACCCACGGCGCGAGCCATGGCTGAGGGTGTGCGGAAGCTGATGAAGGCCGACATTGCCGTGAGCACCACCGGTGTTGCCGGTCCCGACAAAGACGAGCGCGGCAACGAGGTGGGCACGGTATACATCGCCGTAGCCACCGAGGGTGAAACCATCTGCCGCAAGCTCCACTGCGGCAATGACCGCGAGCGCGTCCGCACCGTCGCGGCGCATAATGCCTTTGATATGATAGGACGGATTTTGAGCCGATAAAGAACCAGCGCACCGTTTGGTGCGCTGGTTTTGGTTTACGATGCGTCCTTCAGCTTCATTTCGCGGATAAGGGGCTCGCCGGTGATGGCATCGATTGCGTAATAATCATACAGCGTGACCATTTCCACGTCGGTGGTGAGCACACCCATACGCTCAAATTCGCCCGAGCGTTTCAGCACCCATGTAGGACGAAGCTGAAGGTTCTTTTTATCGCGGTAGGTATAGCACAAGCTCAGTTCCACGTCCGTGGTCGCCTCTGCTCTTTCCGGCAGGTATTGCAGAATTATAGCGTATGCCTCGTCCGCGGGAATAACGGGCTGGGCTTCTCCCACCCGCTGCACTTCGCTGGGTATCCATTCCGCCTGCAGGTCGATGATTCCCGTTTTGTTATACAGGCAGTACAGCTCCGCGCCGAAGATATCCAGTTCCACCTGTGAGCTGGGGCAGGTCATGACGGGAATATCGTCCAGCATCAGCCGGAAAACGAAGAAGTAGCATTCGTCCTCCTCGGTCACGGTTTCATAGAGGAAGGGATATATTTTCTGCAATTTCTCTTCACTCATACCCGGCACAGCCCGCTCTGCTTCAAGTCGGGCGGTAGTGTGACGACCGAGGGTTTCCTTATCTATGCTGTAGCTGCTTATAAGCTTAAAGCAGGAAATGCCAAGGGCTTCAATATCAGCCGCAGCCTTTTCCACAGCCTCTTTCATAGGCATAAAGCCCAAATCCGCCGAGCCGTAATCGTCCTTGCTCACACCCATCAGCTGATAGCCCATGGTGGTATCGGGCATAGCATCATAAGGCACTACCAGTTCTATACGTCTGCCGTTATTGCTGCGATTGGAAAGGTGAATGTAATAATCGTCCATGCGGAAATTACCGTCCGTGCCTACGTTATTGCCGATAAGCTCCCGTATTTTCTGCTCGTTGGCGCTGTGGTTGAACTGCGGCTCATAGACGTACGCCGTTTCGGGGTAAAGCTCAGCTTCCTCCTCGGCGGACACCGCAAACTCTACGGAGTAATCCGCCACGGTCAACCTATACAGCCCCTCGCCCAGACGGGGCGGGGTGTAGCTGCGGCGCTCGGTTTTTCCTGCCTGCAGAGTGTAGCCGATGCTAACAAAATTGTGATTGGCGGGAACGATGTGCCATTCGCCGTCTATGTATTTATCCAGCCGCCACGCTTCGCCGTAGTTTATATCCATGGTCGTCGCTGTCCATGTGAAGCCGATAGTCTTGGGATAGAGGGGATAAACACTGCGGTCCATGGTGACAGTCAGCCCGTTATTGTAGCTTACTCTGTTTTCGGGCTCGCGGGGTATGGGGTGAGTATCGGTGGGGTCTATCGCATCAGGGTCGTAGTTGAGCTTGATATATTTCGGGAAATCCGCCAGTTTTTCAAACTCCGCCATATCCGAACCGTAGCAATCCACCTCGATATAATCGCCTGCCACGCCCATTCCGCTTACGCCCACATTGTCCTCGGGGCGGGCTTCGTTGTACATATCGAAGCAGTCATATATCTGCTCAAATATTTCCTGCGTACCCTCACTGTAGGTTCCGGGCAGAGCCTTCGGCCACTCAACCGCCCGCAGCTGTGCCTTTACATCTATGGTCTCTGCTTCGCCGGTGAAGGTGCACGCTACTGCCACCGCAGCGATTATCAGCACCACCGTCACTGCGATTGCGGCATTTTTCGGCTTTTTCGCGATAAGCGCAATGCGCTCCTTAAGGCTGCGCTTGCCGCCCCGCATGGTGGTGGCGGTAAGGAGCAGGCCGCCGTGGCCCACGGAAAGGGCGATGAGGGTGCTGCCGTAGCTGACACGCTCGACTTCGCCGAGGCTGAGTATAGCGCCCTCGTCGCAGGCAAGCTCCGCGTCCTGTCGGGTGAGAGCCGCCGCCAGCCACACCAGTGGGTTATACCAATGTACCGCGAGGCACATTCCCCGCAGGATCGCCCACAGATGGTCGCCGTGGCGTGCATGGGTGCATTCATGGGCAAGTACATGCCGCAGAGCGGTTTCATTCTCCGCCACCTCGGGTGTCACATATACAGCGGGGCGGAAAAGTCCGAACAGGCAGGGCGTTTCAAGGATTTTGGAAACGTATACCGGGCGCTTTCCCTCAGTTTTCAGCAATGTTCGGGAGCGGCGCAGCCTTGCGCCGAAGCGCAGGTTGGATATGACAAGGCAGAGGGCAACAGTCGCAGCGCCTGCTATCCACGCCGCAAGAAGAATGTTCTTCATGGTCACGGCGCGGCCGGTTTCGGCCTTAGCGCGCTCAACCGCATGTTCCCACTTGGTGAGATTTTTCTCCGCCTGCAGCTTCTGCTCCGCCTCCGGCAGCGACGGGTCGGGTTCTTCCAGCGCAAGGTCGGGCAGCTCGTAGCCCACGTAGCCCAAAGGCTCGGTCACCGCCGTTTCCACCCGATTAGTCATCGGTTCGGGGATAGCGCCCGCCACACTTATATTGCTCGGCACGGGGCTGAAGGGTATAAGCAGCCGCAGCAGCACCGGCAACCACAGGGCGTAACGCAGGCGGGAGTTTATTTTTCCAAGGGTAAGCTGCCGCAGGAGGACAACCACCAATATAAGGACGCAGGAGCTGATGATCCATTCAAGCATTGCCATCCTCCTCCGCCGCCTTCAAGATGGCGTAAAGTTCTTCAATTTCGCTTTTACTCAGCCCCTGCTTGCGGGTAATGGCGCTGACCATGGTGCTGACGCTGCCCTTGTATACCCTGTCAAGGAAGCCCTGAGTTTCGCAGCGCACCGCGTCCTCGCGGTTCACAAGAGGTGAATAGGCCTTCATTGCGCCCTCGTCGTGGCAGTGGATATAGCCCTTTTCCGTCATGCGGCGCAGCATTGTAAGAGTAGTAGACCGCGACCATCCCACGCTTTTCTCCATATACTCCACCGCCTCCCTGCCGCTGCGGGGCGATTGCTCCCACAGGCACTCCATGAGGTGCCACTCGGTAGGGGTCAGGTTTATGTTACGTTCCATTTATTCATCTCCTTTGCTGTTTACTTTGTAAACACATCGTATCACAGGTTGTTTACATTGTCAACAGTAAGTGCAAAATTATTTCCGCACCGTATAATTTGTCATCCTGAGCGCAGCGAAGGATCTCCATAGCAAAAAACTACCAATCTTTATATACTGCGGAGATTCTTCGGCAAAGCCTCAGAATGACATGATGTTAGTTCTTGCATAAAAATAGCAAAAGCGGTGGGGTATCCCCCACCGCTTTTGCCGGCATGTGTAGAAAATGAATTTAAAAGGCAGTACTATACAGGGAAGGAGTGTCCCTGCACAGTTAGGAAGCTAATCAGTTAACTATTATTTAACAAATAGTTCTTTTATATTTAAAATATAGCACAGCTTTGGCCACAATTCAATAGCGCAATGCCACAAAATTTGGCATATTTTTTGTGCGTTATAACAATGTAGGGTACAGCGGAATCGTATTGGCGGCTGAGGCACGCCGCCCTACCGGGTGCGCTAAAACGAACAACCCAATCAAATCGTACGCGCCCTAATTCTCAATTCTCAATTCTCAATTCTCAATTAAACATCGGTTTCTTGTTCACAAATTATTTTTATTTTTTCTATTGACATATTCTAATGGTAATGGTACATTATGTTTAGCACTCGGGGTTGCAGAGTGCTAAAACCTGAAAGACGGTACATTTATGGAACTTAGCGAAAGAAAAAAGAAAATACTTAAGGCCGTCGTGGAAAGCTACATCGAGACCGCCGAGCCCGTTGGCTCCAAGGCCATAGCCGAGCAGGCGGGGCTGGGCGTTTCCTCCGCCACTATCCGCAACGAGCTGGCCGACCTGACCAGCATGGGCTATCTCGAGCAGCCTCACACCTCCGCCGGCCGTATCCCCTCTCCTCAGGGCTACCGCATCTATGTAAACGAGCTGATGCACCACCACGCTCTGAGCATGCACGAAACGCGAGAGATAAACAACGCCCTCAACAACAAGGTAAAGCAGCTGGACGTGCTGCTCTCCGAGGCGGGCGCGGTCCTCTCCGACCTGACCAGCTATCCGGCATACGCCATGGCCACCCCCACCGGGGCTGTCACCATAAAGCGCTTCGACTTCATTTACGTTGACGCGCATACGGTCATCGCTGTGGCAATGCTTGATAATAACAGCGTCAAGAACAAGCTGATGAGCTTCCCCAACGGCATCGAAGAGGCCTTCGTGCAGAAGCTCTCCACAGTGTTCAACGCCAATTTCACCAACATAACCGAAAAGGAGCTCACGCCCGAGCTCATCGTCTCCGCAGAGAGAGTTACCGGCGATCTCACCGGCGCGGTTGCCGCCGCGGCAGGCTTCGCCCTCAACCTCCTCACCGAGGCTGGCCCCACAAGGCCAAGCGTTTCGGGCGCATCTCACATTCTTGATCACCCGGAATTCAAGGACGTGGACAAAGCTCAGAAGCTGCTCTCCTACCTCTCCGACAACGGAGAGCTGATGCAGATGCCCGCCGAGGACTCGGGCAGCGAGATACGAATTCTCATCGGCCCGGAAAACGTGGCGGACGAACTGAAAGACTCCAGTGTTGTAATGGCCAGCTACGATCTTGGCAATAATATGAAGGGCATGATTGGAGTCGTCGGCCCCACAAGAATGGATTACGCGAAGGTCGCAGCGCACCTTTCCTATGTTGTGCGCGGACTCAGGCAGCTGGCAGACGGCGGCAAGCTCCCGCTGATGCCCCCCGACCTTCTGCCCGCACCCAAAGAAGGAAAGGATGAAAACTGATGGCTTCCAAAAAGAAGAACGCCGAAAAGGAACAGGAAAAAGAAACTGTAAGCACACCCGAGGCTGAGGTTGTGGAAGAAACTCCCGCAGCCGAAGCAGAAGCAGCACCCGCAAGAGATTACGAGGCCGAACTTGCAGCCGAGAAGGACAAGTACCTCCGCCTCGCAGCCGAATACGACAATTACCGCCGCCGCAGTCAGAAGGAGCGCGAAGCCCTTTACACCGACGTAAAGGCGCAGACCGTCACCGAGCTGCTGCCGGTATATGACAACCTCGCCCGCGCCCTGGCCCTGGGCAGCAGCGATGAAGCATTCCTCAAGGGCATTCAGATGACCATGAATCAGCTGGAGAGCATTTTCGCAAAGCTGGGCGTGGCCGCTATCCCCGCCGTCGGCGAGCCTTTCGACCCCGAAAAGCACAACGCCGTACGCCACATCGACGATGAAAACGTCGGAGAAAACATTATCGTAGAAGAATTCCAGAAGGGCTTCACCCTCGGCGACAAGGTGATCCGCTTCGCTATGGTAGTCGTCGCCAACTAACTCAAATTTACAGGAGGAATTTTATCATGGGAAAAATCATTGGTATAGATCTTGGTACTACTAACAGCTGTGTAGCAGTTATGGAAGGCGGCGAGCCCGTCGTTATCGCTAACGCCGAAGGCAACCGCACCACCCCCTCCGTCGTTGCTTTCTCCAAGACCGGCGAGCGTATGGTAGGTCAGGTTGCAAAGCGCCAGGCCGTTACCAACCCCGACAAGACCATCATCTCCATCAAGAGAGAGATGGGCACCGATTACAAGGTAAGCATCGACGATAAGAAGTACAGCCCCCCCGAGATCTCCGCTATGATCCTGCAGAAGCTGAAGGCTGACGCAGAGGCTTATCTTGGCGGCACCGTTACCGAGGCAGTCATCACCGTTCCCGCTTACTTCACCGACGCTCAGCGTCAGGCAACCAAGGACGCAGGCCGCATCGCAGGTCTTGACGTAAAGCGTATCATCAACGAGCCCACCGCAGCCGCTCTCGCTTACGGCCTCGACAAGGAGACCGAGCAGAAGATCATGGTTTACGACCTTGGCGGCGGTACCTTCGACGTATCTGTTCTCGAAATCGGCGACGGCGTTATCGAGGTTCTCGCTACCGCCGGTAACAACCGCCTGGGCGGCGACGACTTCGACAACTGCATCATCAAGCACCTTGTTGCAGAGTTCAAGCGTGAGACCGGCGTTGACCTGTCCACCGATAAGGTCGCTATGCAGCGCCTTAAGGAAGCAGCCGAGAAGGCAAAGATCGAGCTTTCCGGCGTAACCTCCACCAACATCAACCTGCCCTACATCACCGCTGACGCAGAGGGCCCCAAGCACCTCGACCTGAACCTGACCCGCGCCAAGTTCAACGAGCTGACCGCTCACCTGGTTGACGCTACCATGGGTCCCGTCCGTCAGGCCCTCAGCGATGCAGACCTCAAGCCCGCAGAGATCACCAAGGTTCTGCTGGTCGGCGGCTCCAGCCGTATCCCCGCTGTTCAGGAAGCCGTTAAGAACATCACCGGCAAGGAAGGCTTCAAGGGCATTAACCCCGACGAGTGCGTAGCAGTTGGCGCAGCCATTCAGGGCGGCGTTCTCGGCGGCGACGTTGAGGGCATTCTCCTGCTGGACGTTACCCCCCTCTCTCTCGGCATCGAGACTCTGGGCGGTGTATTCACCAAGCTCATCGAGAGAAACACCACTATCCCCACCAAGAAGAGCCAGGTGTTCTCCACCGCAGCAGACAACCAGACCTCCGTTGAAGTCAACGTACTGCAGGGCGAGCGTGAGATGGCTGCCAACAACAAGTCCCTCGGTCGCTTCCACCTGGACGGCATCGCTCCCGCAAGACGCGGCGTACCCCAGATCGAAGTTACCTTCGATATCGACGCCAACGGCATCGTAAACGTATCCGCAAAGGACCTCGGCACACAGAGAGAGCAGCACATCACCGTTACCGCTTCCTCCAACCTGAGCAAGGAAGACATCGAGAAGGCTGTTCGCGAGGCTGAGCAGTATGCTGCAGAAGACGCAAAGCGCAAGGAAGAGGTTGACACCCGCAACCAGGCTGACCAGATGGTATATCAGTCCGAAAAGACTCTCGGAGAACTGGGCGACAAGCTCAGCGCAGACGAGAAGGGCAAGATCGAGGCCGCTATTGAGAAGGTAAAAACCGCTCTCAACGGCACCGATGTTGAAGCCATCAAGGCCGCTACCGAGGAGCTCACTCAGGCATTCTACGCCGTTTCCGAGAAGCTCTACCAGCAGCAGGCTGCCGCCGAAGGTCAGGGCGCTCCCGGCGCTGATGCAGGCGCAGCAGGCGGCGCAGATTACTACGACGCTGACTACGAAGTAGTTGACGACGATCAGTAATCCACCATTAACGTACACTCACTTTTGACATATTGCTGCAAAGCGGGAGACTCTCCCGCTTTTGCGGCGTTTTGCGAGGTAACTTATGGCAGAGCAGAAAAGAGATTATTATGAGGTTCTCGGCGTCCAGAAGGGTGCCAGCGAGGACGAATTAAAAAAAGCATACCGCAAGCTTGCCAAGGCCAACCATCCCGACCTGCACCCCGGCGACGCCGAGGCCGAGGCTCGCTTTAAGGAGATAAACGAGGCATACGAGGTACTCTCCGACGCCGACAAGCGTTCCCGCTATGACCAGTTCGGTCATGCGGGCGTTGACCCCAACTTCAACCCCAACGCGGGCGGATTTGGCGGCGGCTTCGGCTTCGACGGCTTCGGCGACCTTGGCGACATATTCGAGTCCTTCTTCGGCGGTGGCGGCGGCAGAAGCGCCCGCAGTCAGAACGCCCCCCGCAAGGGCGAAAATCTGCGAGCAGCCGTTGACCTCACCTTTGAAGAGGCAGCATTCGGCTGCACCAAGGAGATTCCCATCTCCCGCATCGAGGATTGCGCCGATTGTCACGGCAGCGGCTGCGAGGCTGGCACCACTCCCGAGGTCTGCCCCGTCTGCGGCGGCAGCGGTCAGGTTCGCCGTCAGCAGCGCACCGCCTTCGGCGTAATGCAGACCACCGTGGCCTGCGACCATTGCCGAGGTGCGGGCAAGATCATCCATAGTCCCTGCCCCACCTGTAAGGGCAAGGGTGCGGTTCGCCGCAACAAGACCGTAAGCGTCAATATTCCCGCCGGTATCGACGACGGACAGACCATTTCCGTGCGCGGTCAAGGTCACAGAGGCAGCAACGGCGGCCCCGCCGGCGACCTGCTGGTGACTATCCGCATGATGAGCCATCCTCACTTTGAGCGCGAGGACACCTCCGTTCTCTACCGCCTGAACATCAACATTGTTCAGGCTGCTCTCGGCGCAGAGGTTGAGGTTCCCACTCTTGACGGTAAGGTGAAGTACACCATTCCCGAGGGCACCCAGTCCGGCACAGTATTCCGTCTGCGCGGCAAGGGTATCCCCCGCCTGAACAGCAGCGGCCGCGGCGACCAGTTCGTCACCGTCATCGTGGATATCCCCACCGGCCTCAACTCCGAGCAGAAGGAGATACTTACCCAGTTCGGCGAGACCCTCGGCGGCGATTTCAAAGCCAAGAAGAGCAAGAAAAAGAAAAAATAAACTTAACGGTGAGCAGATGAATGCTGCTCACCGTTTTTTGTTTGCCAAAGAAGTCAAATAGATGCAAAAGAGTAAAGGCCGAGCAAGGCTTCTCCCTTGAGGAGAAGCTGGCTGCGAAGCCGTCTGATGAGGGTCCGCGCAAGCGGCAAAAAGTGACCTTTATGTAAAGTTTTCGGCACTTTGTGCCGCCCCCTCATCCGTCATTTGCTTTCGCAAATGCCACCTTCCCCTCCAGGAGGAAGGCTTACCGCATGGCATCTGCTGCCTATGGTTTTTGACATTCTCAACAGCGAGCAATTGAATACTGCTCACTGGTTGAAAAGCAATTCTTTAAACGTAATATTGCGATTGCAGATTAAAAAATTCAGCATACATACCGTTTCGTTCCATTAGTTCGTTATGGCTGCCGCACTCCACTATGCTGCCACCGGAAAACACCGCTATTTTGTCGCATAGCTTCGATATCGACAAGCGGTGGGATACAAATATGGCAGTTTTCCCTTGAACCATGTTGTGAAATTTTTGATACAGCTCATATTCTGCTTTGGGGTCAAGGGCTGATGTAGGCTCGTCCAACACAACAATATGGGCGTTTTTATACATTGCACGGGCAATGCAAATTTTCTGTCCCTCGCCGCCCGATGGTTCAAAGCCATCTGATTCAAAATTTTTATAAATATTTGTGTGTATTCCCGTTTCGAGCGAACCTATTTTGGACGCTAATCCCGCCTCGCAAAGCAGCTGCTCAACCACCGCATCAGGTGTACTCTCCGCTTCGCCAAACGCAACATTTTCTTTTATCGAAAACGAAAGCAGCTTGTAGTCCTGAAATACTGTAGCCAAAATACTCATATATTCATCGTATTCGATATCTCGAATGTCGGTTCCATTCAAAAGGATTTTTCCTTCTGTCGGATCATAAAGCCTGCAAAGGAGTTTAATAAAAGTCGTCTTACCGGCTCCATTTTCGCCGACCACCGAAAGTTTTTCGCCGGGATACAGCTTTATGTTTATATTTTTCAGCACATATTTCTCCGATTTAGGGTACATAAAGGAAACGTCTGCAAACTCTATAGAGTAATCATCTCCTGCCGGGAGTTTTTGCGTCCCCGCGCTCATGGTAGTTGGAACATTCATGTACTTGTCCAGTGCGTCGTAGTACAAGGAAAACTGCCTTATCGTCAACAGGCTCTGCATGACCTCGTTCATGGCACTGTTAAACTGAGCGACTGCAGAAAGATACATTGTAAAATCGCCTATTCCTATACTGCCGCCAATTACTCGCACGCAGAGATATATGTAAGAAACCATATCCCGCACAAATCCTGTTATAGTAGCAAAATATGATGCCTTATTGTAGTCTGCAGTTTGCTTTTGATAAAACTTATCTGCAGTATCTAAGTGAGCCTCAATTTTGTCCACCAACCATTTTGAAAGATTAAAAATGCGTATTTCTTTACCAAATGCAAAATTCTCAACAAGATTTAAAAAATATGTGGTTTTACGTTCAATGGGCGCTTTCTCCATATCCCATTTAACGTAATTCTTGCGCACTTTTGTTTCAACAACAGCGTTCAAAAGCACAAGTACAACGAATATGAGTACAATAAAAATATTCAGTGTACTTATAACTGCTACAATTCCGGCAAAAACAAACAGTTTCCATATAACATTTACAGCACTATCCAAAACCACACCGAAACCCTGACCATTGGCGTACAGGAACTTTCCCGCCTGCTCCTTTATATTTAGGAACTCGGGATCTTCAAGATTACAGAAATCACAAAGCGATAATTTTTGGGCAATCATGCTTTGGAATTTACAAAAAACCTTGTTTTTGCTCGTAAAGCTCTTGCCACGTAAAAGTGTCACAGCCAGTCCGCCAATCAGGTTGCAGCAAAGCAATATACTTATATGAAGCATAATAATCTCTATCCTTTTTTCTCCCACAAGCTCATCAATTATGAATTTGGGCGCAATAATGTTCAGCAACGGAAGTAATGAAGAAAAAATTTGCAGGGAGAAAATATAAATTACATAGCTTTTATTAAACTTCCATGAGTATTTGAGCAGAAATGACAGACCTCTGAACATTGTTGTTTTACCTCCATATCCTCAACTTCTTATCCGCTTCGCGGATACCCCTCATCAGTCGCTTTGCGACAGCTGGAGGTGAATTGCCCCACAGGGGCAAGAGAGGCCACCCTGGGGTGTCCCCCCAGAGCGGGGAAGCCTTGCCGTTGATTTTTCGTTTTTGCGCTGTATCCCGCCCTGCCCTATAAACATCAAGCCCCGGGCGGCGAACCGCTCGGGACTTGGTGTTTGTGATTATTTGAGGAAAAAACAATAATCGTCAAAGCCACACAAAAGACTGAACAGCCTTGCCCAAGTCTTTTTCCACCGCGGCGATGGCGCAGGGCTTGTATTTCTCGTCAAAGCTTCTGCGCAGTTCCATAGCCGCATTGGTTCTTTCAATATGGGTCCTGATATGCTCCGCGCCGTCAGCAGGATTGGTTCTGACGAGCACGGGCATTATATTTACGGTTTCTGCTTCTTCCACGCATCTCATATAATGCTCGAAGCATTTTTGAAGAAAAAACGCCCATATCCGTTTTTTCATTCTGCGTCTGATCGCTATGGTCATTTTACGCTTTTTATACCTTTTCTACCTTTCCTACCTTGGCATTGGGAGAAACCTCTATCTGTTCTGTATACTGCACAAGGTCTATCTCGCAATCCTCGCCAACGGCAACTATTCTTCCCGAAACTCGGGGAGCGCGCACATTTTCGATGGCGATCACATCGCCCTCAATGGCGGTTTTCACGTTCACCTTATCGGAGCCTACAAAGGACAGCAGTGAGGAAATCAGAGGCAGGCGGCTTATTCTTCTGCTACGTCCATGGCGGCGATAAATGCTGATACGGCTGCCGCCGATACTTCCTATATCCATACCGGAATCAAATGCAATGTCTATCTCTTCTGCGTTAATCAAACCGCCGCAATCAAGTTTGCCGTCTATTTTTACAATTTCCGCTTCCACGTCACCGTCAATATCGGCAGCACCCGCAATACTGATATAGCCGTCCTTTAAAATTTCCAAACACTCTTTAATATCTCCCAAAAGCTTCATGTTGTCGGAGCATTTGGCGGCTTTGCCCGAAGCGCTTACGCTGCCTTTGCAGGAAAATGCACCGGCAACACCAATACAGCCCGCTTTTATACTGCCGTCGAAGGAACCGCTGCCGGAAACCCGAAAACCTTCCGCACACTCAATGCTGTCATTGCCGCCTACGGCACCCGAGGCGGCAAAGCTCTTGCAGCGTATAGGACCATGCACCTTTCCGCTGCCGCTTATTCTTATCTTATCATATTCACCGGCGCCAATAACGCCACTGCCGCTTATTTTCATGTCCATAGTCTGTCCTCCTTACTTACCGAGAAGCTCTTTAGTAATATCCCGAGCATCCCCGTCGCCATTATCCAACAGCACGGCATGGATATCCCCTAAATAAAATCTCTTTTCTCCAAATACGGTTTTTATTATCAAAACCGATTTCACATCTGCTTCCTCGTTGAACTGCTTCGACAGGTCGTCAAGGGAAAATTCGTCCTTCTGGCTCTGTATCAGCTCCACGCGCTCGCAGATGAGCTTCGCCGGGAAAAAGGTTTCCTGCCCCGTAACCGTGGATTTTTTGATGAACCAATCCTCCGGTATCAGCCCTTTTCGCTTCCAGCGGTACAGCGCGCCATAGGATATGGCGTACTTTTCAAGCAATTCCTTTTTCGATATAAGTTCCTGTTCCATTTGCGCCGCCCCCTCGCGTAACATTGTTACGGCGTTATAGTAGCATAACAATGTTACGCTGTCAATAGTTTTTTTCATGATTTTGTTTGCAGCGATTGCAGATTGGCAGTAGCGATAATACGATAAAACCCAAAGCAGCAGACTAAGCTTCTCCTTGAGGAGAAGCTGGCGCGAAGCGACTGATGAGGTGGCTGCCGAAGGCAGAAATGCTCTACACAGATTGCAGATCGGCAATTAAACTACTGCACTGCATGACACCTCATCCGACCTCGCAAGCTCGGCCACCTTCCCCTCAAGGGGAAGGTTAGCCATATTTTTACGTTCCGCTTGTTATCCCTTATTGCGGTGACAGTCTGCAATATTTCATATAAATCTCCCTAAACAAGCACCAATCCCCCGGACGTAAAACGTCCGGGGGATTGTCAAATTCTATTCACATACCCTTCAGCGCTTTCAGCTGTTCAAGGCTGATAACACTGTCGGGGTGTATCTTATCAAGGTCGCATTTGCTGACGGTGGTATTGAGGGCGCACAGTTCGCTGCCCTGCTGGTGCTGACTTGCCGCGCCTGCGTAGACAAAGGCCAAAGCAATGCGGGTATAGCGGTCGGTTATGCGGCTGTTTTCAAACTTGAAGCGCAGGCTGCCGGAGAAAAGTCTGTCTTTTGCGCTGAGCTCGTCACGCACGGGGTCGCCGGTATCCAGCTCCCAGCAGTGGCGCTCCCGAAATCGGGCAAGCTCCCAATTCTCCAAAAAGACAGAGCTTTCGCCGCCATGAGGACGGATAACCGCACCTGTGCCTATATCACGCAGGTCGCGGCAGGGTATCAGGTTCGCTCCGTCGAAAAGCCACTGACGCAGGGGCACATAGCCCTCCGTATAAGGGTGAATAGAGGTAGATGCATCAAAGCCCGCAAGGTCATTGGTGGCAGTTATCATGACGCTTTTGCCGCTTCTGTCATAGCGCAGTTTACAAATCTGCCAACCCTCTTCAAGCTCCGGGGACAGGTCGCAGATTATTTTCGATTTCAAGGGCATTTCCGGCACGATGTGCAGCAACAGGCTGCCGTAGGCCATCATCACCTTACCTCTTTCGCTTACGTCCAGCGCCATCTGCGGCCTTTCGTTTCTGCCCAGCCCGGGCAGGCGGTAGTGCACGAAGGAGTCGAAGCGGATAAGGCTGTTCTGCAGGTTGGCGGTCAGCCCCATGGTGCTCAGCGCCGCGGTGCTGAAATCGCACTCGGTAAGGTCAAGGCCGGAAAGGTCAGCTCCGCACAGAGAGCCGCGGCACATTTCAAAAATGCGGCAGATATTCTTTGCCAGCACGCACCAACGGCGGTTAGGATGCAGGTGGTCGCGCACGTCGTCCAGCACCTTGCTCAGCACCGGCGACACGATTTTCAGCGTGGCGCGTCCGTTTTCGTAGCCGAAGGAATTCATGTGCTCCCCGCAGAGATGCGCCACGTGGTCCAGCACCTCGTCGGGCAGGTACGCACCCAGCAGGGCGTAGTCACCCCGAAGTATTCCCTCATGGGCACGCCGGGCGATAAGCTTATTCAGCTCCGCTGCGTTTCTTCTTCCGTCAAAATCCATTGCGCACCTCCCTGCTTTTAATATTTTTATAATACCACCAAATTACAATGTTTTCAATTTAAATTTCGAAAGTCTCTGCCAGCAACTACCATTGCAATCTCCCGCCGCTCCTGCTACAATCAGCGCGAAGGAGGTGTTGCATGGCACGGAAAATATTATTCCTGCTGCTCGTCGCCGTTCTTCTTCTGCAAATGCCCGCCCGTGCGGCCGATGTGAGCGTATACGTGGACGGCGCGCAGTTGTGGGGCGCATACATCGAAAACGACACCACCATGGTGCCCCTGCGCCGATTCTGCCAAAGCATCTCCCCTGACTGCCGGGTCAGCTGGGACGGCGCTTCCCGCACGGCCTACGTCAGCGCCGAGGGGCTAAGCATCACCGCCCGATGCGGCGCAGAGTACATAACCGCCAACGGGCGGTACATTTACGTTGGCTCAAACAGTTTCATCAGCGAGGCGGGCGTTTTCATGCTGCCCGTCCGCGCTCTCGCCAAGGTTTTTGACGGCGGGGTAAGCTGGAACGGCTCAAGCCGCAGCGTTTCGGTTTCTTCCGGCAGCGGCGCTATCCAAAGCGGCACAGAATTTTACGACCCCGACGCGGTATTCTGGCTGGCGCGCATTATCAGCGCCGAGGCGCAGGGCGAGCCTTTGCAGGGACAGATAGCCGTAGGCAACGTGGTGATGAACCGCGTGGCTTCTCCCGACTATCCCGACAATATTTACGGCGTGATATTCGACCGCCGGGGCGGAGTGCAGTTCACCCCCGTGGCTAACGGCACGGTATACGATGAGCCCACCGCTCTTTCCGTTATAGCCGCCAAGCTGGTGCTGGACGGAGCGAATGCGGCAGGCGAGTGTATGTATTTCCTCAATGAGGAGATCGCCACCAGCTTCTGGATAGTTGAAAACTGCAGCTACGTTATGACTATCGGCAACCACAGCTTCTATGTATGAGAAAAGCGACCGGAAAATCCGGTCGCTTTTTGCATATCGTAAACAAGTACTATGGCATCCTCATGCACAGCAGCAATCACGGCTTCCCCCTCCGAGGGGAAGCTGGCGGCGCAGCCGACTGATGAGGGGATTCGCGCAAGCGAATAGGAGTGCAAGATAAGCAGGTTAGCAAAGCTGCCTTACGGCAGACCCTCATCCGCCCCTGCGGGACACCTTCTCCTCAAGGGAGAAGGCTATCTACTTTTCCAACTCAAAGTCCCACAAGCCCAACTTCCCGTCTACGGCAATCGGGTCTATTTTTGTAACATCTTCCAGCTTGAAACCGTAGCCCTCCCATTCGGGCTCCTCGGCAAAGCCGGAATACACCACTGGTTCTTTTACAACAAGCTGCGCTACAAGCTCGTCAGTAACCTTGACGCAATCAGTCACGTTCGCCTTGGCTATTATGCAGCCGGTGGGAAACTCAAGTCCATATTTCTCAAACTTTTTGAGTGCCTTTTTCCGCACGGTTTTAGCCGCGTGGATAAGCAGCTCGCCCCTATAGGGGGTCTGCCATGTTCTGAACTCATATTCTTTCAAGCCCTCTGCAATAAGGGTAGCGAAGGGCTGCTGTACGCTGATTACTTTCATGTTATTCCACCAAGCCGTATTTCACTTTTATTCTGTCCAGCTTTTCCAGCATGGGTTCGCCGAGGAACCACAGGGTCAGCGCGGTGGCGCAGGCATGGACAAGGTCTACCGGGAAGCCGGAGACATAATAGGTCAGAATGGTTTTCCATGACAGGTCGTTTACCCACATCAGCGCAGAGGCGGGGTTCATTATGCCGCCGTAGATAACCACGGTGACAAGAGCGCCAAAGATAGCCATGGAGGCACGGGTACGGCGCAGGAGTCCCTTGCGGAAAAGTACACCCGCGATAAATCCGATGATGCCGGTGGCAAACATCTGCCATGGCGTCCAGGGGCCTTGCCCGAAGAGCATATTTGACACCATCATGGTAACGGCACCCACAAGGAAGCCCGTTTCGCCGCCGAAGGCAACGGCTGCGATTATTACAAGGCCGATGACCGGCTTGAAGTTGGGCAGCATGAAGAAGGCCGCGCGTCCGGCTACTCCGATGGCGCAGAGTACGGCCAGTATTACCAGCTCGCGAGCCTGAGGCTTGCGCCCTTCAAATATCAGCGCAAAGGGCAGCATGGTCTCGATGATTATAAGCAGGGCGATGAAATAATACTTGCGGCTGCCGAAGAACACAACGCCCACGAAAATTGTCAGCGGGATAAGCAGCAATATCATCACAGCGGCAACTATGGTGCGCTTTGAAAGCTTGCGCTGGTCCTTGCTTACCTGCGCCAATCTTTGAGGCGGAGCCTTGCGGCTGACGGCGGCGGCCAGCACCACCAGCGCCGCGATAAAGGCGATATAGATAGGTATCTGATCCATTGCCGCGCCTGTAACGCCGCTGGAATTGAGCAGCGTGGACAGATCCGTTACGGAAATTGCCTTGATAAATGTAACTATAGCCACCAGTCCCGCAGCGCCCGCTAGCAGCTTACGCCACAGGGGCAGCTTTTTGGGCTTCGCCGCCACGCTGTCCTCGGCAGGCTCGGGCAGAGGCGGGATATCCTCGCCTATTTCCGGCTCGGGAGGCACATCGCCGCCGCAGCAGGCGATAAGCTCCGAAGCGGTGACCGCTTCGGGCAGGAAGCTGCGCGCCATGCGGTTAGTGGAGGTGGTATAGAAATTGTTTCCGGAGAAGAAGTCACGGGGCGTGCCCTCGGTGACAATGCCGCCGTCGAAAAACAAGGCGCAACGGTCGGCATGCTCGGCACAGAACTCAACGTCGTGGCTGACCATAAAGATAGTCACGCCCCGGCGGAGCAGTGTTTTTATTATTACGGCGAAAATCTGCTTGAACTCGGCGTCAAGACCCTTGGTGGGCTCGTCCATGAGCAGTATCTCCGGGTCGAGAAGCAGAACCTTTGCCAGTGCGGCACGCTGCTGCTCACCGCCGGACAGGTCGTAGGGGTGGCGGTCAATAAGCTCCTCAAGTCGGCAGAGCTTTACCATGCGGGCGACCCGTGCTTTCTTTTCCTCATTGGAAAGCTTCACGCCGTTAAATATCTCGAAAAGATCCTCGCGCACGGTTTTTTTCACAAAAAGCGCCTGAGGATTCTGAGGCAGAACGCCCACGGTGCCGTTGACCTTTACCTCGCCGCGGTATGCCTTTCGCAGAGCGCCGATAACGGAAAGTGTAGTAGTTTTGCCGGTACCGTTGCCGCCGAGAACGGCAAGGAACTCGCCCTTTTTTACCTTCAGCGACAGGCCCTTGACCACGTCGGGCATATCCTTTTCATAGCGGAACCATATATCCTCCAGTTCGATTGCGTTCTCATTGGAATGACGCACGGGCTTCGGGGCAGGAACGGGCGCAAACTCATGCTCTTCGCTGAACTTTGACAGCCAGTCACGTCCGTCGCGGACGGTTATGGGGCAGGGTTCGTCGTTCTTCACAGCCGCCCATACTCGCATGGCGGTGGGCATGGCAAGGAACATGGAGTGACCCTCGCCCTTGAGCATTGCGCCGACCTCGGCAGGGCTGCCGTCAGCGATAAGGCTGCCCTTGTCCATGACGATAACACGGTCGGAGATGGGGAAAACGTCCTCAAGGCGGTGCTCGGTCATGATTATGGTGGTGCCCAGCTCACGGTTTATCTTGCCAACGGTGGCGATGAAGTCCGAAGCTGCGATGGGGTCAAGCTGGCTGGTAGGCTCGTCAAGAATGAGCACCGAGGGCTGCATTGCCATGATGGAGGCAAGGTTCAGCAACTGCTTCTGTCCGCCGGAAAGCTCGGTTACGTTCTTATAGAACCATGTCTGTATGCCGAAAAAGCTTGCCATTTCAGCCACACGGCCCCGTATGGTGGCGGTATCGTAGCCAAGACTTTCAAGGCCGAAGGCCAGCTCATGCCAGACCTTATCGGTAACTATCTGATTTTCGGGGCTTTGCTGAACAAAGCCGATGCGGGCGCTCTGCTCCCGCCGATCGATGCTGTCCAGCGGGCGACCCTCGAAGAGGATCTCGCCGGAGCGCACGCCGTGGGGCGCGAGAACGGTTTTGAGCTGGCGGAGCAGAGTGGACTTTCCGCAGCCGGAGGGGCCGCAGAGGGTAACGAACTGTCCGGGCTCAACGGTGAAGCTGACGTCCTGCAGGGTCTCGCGTCCCTGTTCCGGGTAATAGAAGGTCAGGTTCCGGATCTCAAACGCTGCCATTTACGGTCCTCCTTTACATTAAGAATTACGGGGGTAAGGCACAGTGCCAGATAAACCAGCATGAAGCTGACTGTGAAGGGATTAAGCTCCACGCCCTTCATGGTGGGGTAATAGCGGAAATAGGTGCCGCCGGCTATCCAGCCGGATATCACGTAGACGCCGCAGAACAGCAGCCACAGCAGAGCGGAGCGGTCGCGGCTGTCGAAGCGGTAAATTGAAAATGCGCTGCGGCCGGGCAGACCGTAGCCGCGACTCTTCATGGAGTCCGCCGTTTCGATGGCGTTTTCAAGGCTCCATGTTATCATTATGGAAAGTATGGTTATACCGTGGCGGGCGCGCCGGATAACGCTGCCGTTGCTTACGTCGCGGCCCACGCAGCGCTGCGCCTCGCTGACTACCTTTATCTGCGCTCTGAACTTGGGCACAAAGCGGAGGGCCATGGACATTACAAGGCTCAGTGCGGGTATGATACGTCCGAAAAGGTAGACGAATTTATCGGTGGTTATGACCTCGTTGAAGCAGGAAAACCACATAACTACGGCTGCCATCATCGCCGCTGCGGCGATGCCGTAGAGAATGCTCTCCAGCGTAAGAGGGTTGCCCGTGGGCAGATATGTGATTATGGTAGCACCCTCATGGTTGAACGCCGGGTTGACGATAGCCGCCATGAGCATCATGGGCAGCATATAGACCACCGCGAAGCGCAGTCCCTTTCGTCCCTTGAGATAGATGTTGTAGGCCGCAGCCGCCGCCAGCGAGATGCACAGGAAGGCGGGGTGCATGAAGCACATGGAAAACACCAGCACAAGGGCGAAATACAGGAAGTTTATTAAAGGATGATACGAGGAAAAGGTATCCTTATTCTGCATTACACCATTCCGTTCTGAAAATAAAAAGCTGCAGTCGCAATGCGACTGCAGCCGATTTTTCTGCATAAGCTTATGGAGACCCTGATTACCCCAAAGTCCCATTCTCCCCCGACATAGGTCTTCTGGCTCATGCGCTCCCGCCGAAAATCGGCCTCGCCTGCCCTCCCGCCTTCTCAGGTTTCCCCAATGACCGGCTCACGCCACGGAAGACAGCCTCGCGCACATACAGCTACGGTATCAGCTCCGGATTCACACCGGATTCTCTCATCCCGCTCTCTGCAGCACAGACAGCGGGTCATGCCGAGACATATTCTCAGGGTATAATATCACATTATTTACTTATATTCAAGGCAATTTACCACTTTTTTAAGGTTTTTCCCGCTCATTTTGCAGGATCTCCCGCAGTTCGGCGGCGTCCCTCCATTTTATAGGTTTATTCAGCTTGGTGGAAACGTAGCCCCAGCCGTCCACGGCACCCATGCGCGAAATATGCACGGGATAAATGAAGTGGCGGCTTATCCAAAAAGCTACGACCGCTATCAGCAGAGCAGCAAGCGCAAAGCTTAGGATATAGACCTTTTTAAGCGCGCCAACTGCGGTGCGCATGGGTTCGGTACGCATGGCGCTTACAACATAGCAGAGAGTTGGACTTTGCGGGTCAACCTCCCTACTCAGCTTCATCGCACTTGCGTCAAACATCAGCACTTCCCGCAGGCTGAAACGCTCTGCCGACTCACTATTGAAGCTGCCGAAATTTCCGCCGTTGGCGGCAAAGAGTTCGCCCTGTTTTACGATCAGCTGAGCCGGATTTGCATATTCCGCGCCCTTGTATTCCACCGACGCCGCGTCCTGGGGGCGCTGATAATACACATCTGTCGACCAAACGGTTATTTCTTCGGACAGCTCTCTGTCGCTCTCGTAGATGGTCTTCCGATTACCCGGACTACTGCTGCCCGAGGCAAAGTCTATACGGCTGGGGATAAATTCATAGCCTGTGAAGTATCCTGTCAGCTCAAACATATACGGCCAGTTGTATTTAAGAGCAGTATCCCACTGGCTATCCAGCTCCGCCCAAAGCTCCGCGTCTATATCCAGCGCCGTCAGGTCGATATAGCCCGCCAATCCCGGCTCTCTCCTTATGTTTTCATATTCCACAACATATGTAAAGGCCATATAGCCGCTACCGCCAACCAGCATCGGCTCACCATCAGGTGAGAAAACCACCGTGCCGCTTTGATATTCCGCATTCTCCTCCAGCAGCGGCTTCAGCTTGCTGCCAACATTCTCGCTGTCGTAACGGGCGTGAAGGCCGTTCAGCCGCAGCTCAAGCATTCCGTGGCGGGCGGTGAGGGTCGCGGAGTTGTTTTCCGTCCAGTCCAGTGTGCCGGCCTCGTCCTGCTTGCCCCGAATATCATCTGCGAAAAGCTCCGTGTAAAGGCGCGCGGTGATAACCGTCAGCAGCGTCATGCACACAAGCCACACTGCCAGCACGGCAGCCGCGATACGTAGAAAAACCGCAAAAGCGGGATTTTTGTAGTATCTCTTTTTCATGCAGAACACTCCTTTATGCGTAATGCTCAGGCTTCCTCCCGTTCCTTTTGCAGCGCTTCAAGTATCGCATAGGGTTCCTTACAGCCTCTCGGCTCCTTACGCCCTGCGGCAACGCTCGCCCAGCCGTTTTCCATGCATTGACTTGCCGCCCGCAGGGGTGAAATCAGTTTGAAATATATGAGCACCAGCGCGGCGGCGCTCAGCAGCAGGCTTACCACCAGTGTGCCCACATAGACCCCGGCAAGCTGCTTTTGGGCTATCTCACGGGGGCGGATATGGAAGGCCGTAACCACGGTGAGGTTCTGCGCGTCGCTGCCGGGTTCAGAGCTTCTGAGTGTCCGGGAGTCGAATATGGTCAGATCCTCCTGACTGAACAGGCTTCGAGCGCCCGACGAGAAGAAATACGCCGTATTGCGGCTCTGCAACGCCTCATCGCACAGCCTTGCCATAAGCTCCTGCAGGCTGTCGAACTCCAGCCCGCCGTACTTCACGGGGCTTGCCTCGTCGCCAACGAGATCAGCGTTGAGGGAATAGACCACATCCGCGTCCTCGGCTATCTGCCCGGCTTCATAGATGGTTGTCCATACCGGGTCTTTGCCGCCGGTGCTCCACTCTATCTTCTGCGGTATGAAAAACGTGTCTTTAATATCTCCTGTAAGCCGATAGCAATAGTCCCCCGATGAGCCATTCACCCATCTGTCCACAACGGCTTCGGCCTCGGCGCTCAGCCCAAGGGCGCTGACCTCCATAGTGGCGTACTTTGCCCCCTGCGTATAGCTGTTGCTGTTGGAAACCTTTTCGGCGTAGGTAAACCTAATGTGCCGCTTCCCGCCGCCTATCAGCAGTCCGTCCTCCTCGGCGAACACCGCCTGCGCAACCTGATAATCCGCCCGTTCCACCGTAAAAGCCCCGCTGACACCGCGCAGGCTGCGCTCCCGTTTATATTCCGCGCCGTAGTAATGCTCGAAATTCGATAATAAAATGCCCTGCACCCTCTCCGGGCTATCGGCGTAGCGCTCCGCCAGATCTCTCGACCCAAGCGGCTCGGAAAGCTGCGCGATCTGCGCTTGTATATCCGCCGTGAACAGCTCCGTATACAACAGGGAAACGTGTTCCGTCAGCAGTGCCATGCACACAAGCCATAGAACAAGGGGCACCGACACCAGCAGCGCCGTCAGCATCGGCATGGTGCCCACGCGAAATTTCCTTTTCATGCGAAGCCCTCCTTTGGTAGTTTTATACATTTTGTCAGTAACATTGTATTGTTTTATGTGCATTTTGTCAAGAATTCGTTTTATTCCGCAGCTTTTGTATACATATTGCACAAGGTGCGGCGCGCATTACGGGCAGGGATATCATGCCGGGTATTTGCGATTTTGCCAATGTTCGTTAATGCGGTATGTCACATATTTGTCATGCTGAGGCTTTGCCGAAGCATACCCGCAGTAATTACAGATTGGCAGTTATCCTGCTGCGGAGACCCTCCCCTGCGAAATAGCCTTCAAATTTTCGCCGTTTTGTTGACAGGGCGGCGCTCCCTACAAAAACAGCGGCGGCTCAGGCGAGCCGCCGTTGGCTTCACTATATAGTAAATGCAAATTCTACGCCATTTTCGGTGTTGCGGGCAGAGCAGCGGCCGCCGTGGAGTTCCACTATGCTTTTGGCGATAGCCAGTCCAAGTCCGCTGCTCTTTTCGCTGCGGGATTCCTCGGCGCGCCAAAAGCGTTCCCATACCTTGCCCAGCACCTCGTCACTGAGGGGCGGCGAGGTATTTTCCACGGCGAGACTGACGTAGCCTCGCGCCATGCTTGTGCGCACCCAAATATGCCCGCCGACAGGGGTATAGCGCAGGGCATTTGAGGCGAAGTTGCCTATGACCTGCAGTATGCGGGCTTCATCGGCGCTGAAAAGGCAGTCCTTTTGCAGCTCATATGTGATGGTCAGTTCCTTGGCCTCGGCGGCGGGCTCGAGCTTTTCAAAAACGCTGTGAGCCAAGGCGGAAAGGTCGCAAACATCGTGTGCCAGCTTTACTCTGCCCGCCTCAAGGCGGCTAAGCTCCAGCATTTCCAAAACCAGCTCGTCCATGCGCTCAGTCTCGCCGACGATGACTTCAAGGTATTTATCCCGCTTTTCCTCGGCGATATGCTCCTGCAGGCCCTCGGCATAGCTGCGGATAACAGCCAGCGGGGTTTTCAGCTCATGGGCAATATTGGAGCTCATCTGCCGCCGCTGCTCTTCCGCCTCCTCGGCGTATTCAAGGGCAGTAGCCAGGCGGGCAATTTCGTTTTTGTCGGCGCGGAGCTTATCGAGGGTTTCGCGATAATGGCGGCTTATCTCATATGGCTCCCGCCACATGGTCTTGCTGTCAAGAGATGTGGTCACATAGCCCCAACCGTCGCTGACGCCCTTATACACCAGCTTCACAGGGTCGGTGAAGTTTTTCTTCACGCTGCGCCGCAGGAGCACACCGATGAGCGCAGCAACCGCAAATGCGAATAAATATACAAATTTCAATTCATCAATCGCTATGCGCAAGGGGTAGCAAACTACGGCAGCGGTCATATAAAACATAATCGGCGCGCCTGCAGAGCCATAGTCAACGTCCTCTTCAACGTGGAAAAAAGGCTGATAGCCAAACACGAGGATACGGCTAAGTTTATATTCACGGTCGCCGTATTCACCGCCATACAAAGTGCCTTCCTCCCAGTATGGCACTGTATTGGCAGGCGCGGTAAGCATAAGCTCCCGCAGATTCGCGTACTCCTTGCCCCGGTATTTCAATGGGTCGCCTTCATTATAAAAACTCATTTGAACATTATGGGCATATATCGTCACGCAATCCTCAGCAGCGTCATCGGCAGACTCATAAAAGGTATTCCATCTGCCGCTGCCGTATTTACTTCCTTCATACGCCGCTTCCACCGGCACAAATTCCGCGCCTTCAAAGTGCCCTGTAAATTTGATATACGGCAGCCCCCAAATGTCATCTGCAAAATCCACCGTAAGCGCCCAACGCTCCATGTCTATATAGGCATAGCCCGCGGGAGCACCCTCAAAGTCGTAGTCATTATAATAATCAAAATACAAATAGTCATCGCTGGCAAGGATCAGCTCTCCGTTCACGTCGTAAAAAGCCGCCGCTTCTTTGATATACTTTCCCGCATTTATTCCTCGCAGCAACCGAGGGCTGTCGGCAGTCTGTGCGCCATTGTAATAAACAGACCCCTGCACACATCTAACCATATCATATTCCATAGCACCGGTCGGCACATTGTCATAAGGTATACGCAGCTGCATTATCCCCCGTGACGCGGTGTCCTTCGCAAACACATAGCTTTCGGTTTTTTGCCGCAGCTCCGTATACACAAACTGCGCCGTTATTATGGTTATCAGCACCATGCAAAACAGCCAAAAAGCAAGTAATGACGAGGAAATTCGTATGGTAATCGCCGCGAGTGAGCTCATGCGTTTCTTTTCTTTCGCCATACTACACCTCCAATCTGTAGCCGGCTTTTATCACCGTTTTGATGCAGTCCGCGTGCTTGCCCAGCTTCTCGCGCAGGCGCTTTATCTGGGTATCCACCGCCCGGGAGTCGCCCTCGAAATCGTAGCCCCAGCACTTGACCAAAAGTTGCTCACGGGACATTACCACTCCCCTGTTTTGGGCAAGGCAGAGCAGCAGTGCATACTCCTTGGGAGTCAGCGCCAGCTCGCGTCCCTTAACGTAGACCTTGCGCGAAGCAATGTCGATGCGGATCTCTCCCACCCGAATGCTGTCGCCCTCGTTCATGCTGCCACGGCTGCGGCGAATAAGGGCGGCGGTCTTGGCATAGAGAACCGACAAAGAGAACGGCTTGGTGATATAGTCGTCCGCGCCCAGCTCGTAGCCGTAGAGCTTATCCTCCTCTTCCGACAGGGCGGTAAGGAAGATTATGGGCACATCGCTTTTCTGACGCAGCAGGCGGCATACTGAGTAGCCGTCCAGCCCGGGCATCATGATATCCAGCAGCACCGCATCGAACTCCTGCTCCGCCGCCAGCACCAGCGCCGCGGCGCCGTCCGCCGCCTCGAAGGGTTCCTCTCCCCTGCTTCTGAAATAGTCGCAGAGCACCTCACGCAGCCGCGCTTCGTCCTCCACGATAAGTATTCTGTTGTTCATTCCGCCCCTCCTTTCTGCACTAAGGCAACGGGAGTTTCCCCGTTGTCTTAAGCATACCAGTCGGATTTGTCATTTCCGTGTCATTTCATCTGTTTTATTTTAATTATACCCGCTGTCGGACATGGCTGTCAACTTCACATTATGCATATTTATTCTTTTTATATTGCATAATTATCCATCGCAAGGTGCAAAAATCCCGCATCCACCAAAGGGTGACTGCGGGATTTTTCAAGTCATTTAAGGAGACTCTGCCAAGATCAGATAAACCGAAAATCAGGCAATGTATGCCTCGTAGGCTTCCTGAACGATCTCTCTGCATCTGCCGATGCCCATGGTCTCGAGCTGTGCGATGTAAGCATCCCACTCGGTGAGGGGCTTGGAGCCATCGATGAATGCATAGTAGGTCTCGCTGATGTAGGTGGTCAGGTCGTTGGTGTAGGTGTTGAGTTCTTCAGACTGGTCATCGGTGTAGGTAACGCCGGTGGGGAAGTCATACTCGCCGCCGTAGTTCTCAACGGCCCAAGTGTCGAACATCTGCAGGAAGATCTCGCCGCCGGGATATGCATACATTCTTCTGTGCATATTCAGGCAGGGCTGACGGAGACCGTCGTTGGTGTAAAGAACCATAACCCAAGCGGTGCCAAGACCATCGGGATGATTCAGAACGAAGTCGGAGAGCTGACGCTCGCCGTTCTCGTTAACGGTGTAGATGAGGCCTTCGGTACCCCAGTTGTCAACGAGGATGCCTTCGGGAGACCACTTCCAGTCAAGCCAGGTGCAAACCAGAGGAATGTTCTCACACTTTGCGCTTACGCAGGCAGCGCCCAGGTGGAAGTTGCTCTGCTTCTGGCCGTACTGCAGGATCTGATCCTCAGTCTTCTTGATTCTGGGGGTGGGCATGAAGGTAGCGTCGGGATCAGCACAGGTGGCTTCCCAAGCAGAAACTTCGGAGGGGTTGAAGATGACGCAAGCAACCTCACCGTTGGTGATGGCGTTGGACATCATGGTGTTGTCGCCGTATGCATTGTAGTTAGGATCGATGAGACCTTCGGTGTACCACTGGTTTACCATGGTAACGAGGTCAAGGTCGTCCTTGGTGGTGAGGGAGTACTGAACCTGACCGTCAATAACCTTAACAGCAGGCATGCCGTTCTCGCTGATGAGGAGAGCGGTGTTGTAGCCAGAGAAGGAGGAGCCGGCAGTCAGCTCGATGGTCTGATAAACAGCCAGGGGGAACTTGGTGCCGTTATTCTTCATAGCGGTGAGAACGTTGTACCACTGATCGAAGGTCTTAACGTCCTCAGCCTTGCCCAGACCCAGATCGTCCATGATGTCCTGACGGAGCATGTAGCCGGAACCGGGGGCGGGATCGATCAGCATGCCGTACATTGCGGGCCAGGTGGTGTCATCGAGACGGCCATACTTGAGGACGTCGATGTCATTGCGATCCCACAGGTTGTACAGGTAGTTGGGCATATACTCTCTGTAATCATAGAAGTTGATAACCCACTCGTCATCGATCATGGAACGGGGAGAACCGGTGTAGAAGTAGTTAGCCTGGTCCATGATGTCGCGGAGGTCGTCAGCTGCAAGCAGAACGGAGAAGTTGGTCATTCTGTTCTCGGAAGAAACAGCTTCGTACTCGATATGCACGCCGGTGAGCTCTTCGATGTAAGCCAGAGTTTCAAGCTCCTCCAGACCGCCCTCAGGAATGTACTGAGGAGTCCAGCAGGTAGTCCAGTATACGAAAACTTCGTCGGTGGTGCTCAGGGGCAGAGTGTACTCGAAAGCTTCATCGGTATAACCGGCTTCGTTGAACTCGAACTTGCCATAAGCCATGTTGTAGGGACCATTATCCTCAACTTCTTCGCCCTCGTTGGGGGTGGTTGCCGTATCGCCACTATTACCGGGAGTAGAAGTATTGGTATTAGGGGTATCGGAGGTTTCCTTGGGACCGCAGCCTGCGAACAGGGCTACGACCATGAGAACCGCAAGAATAAGTGCCAAACTTTTCTTCATAGTTGTTATTGCTCCTTTCAAAAATTGCGCTGTAAGTAAACAAACCGTCGCCTTACGGCAAAGCGACAAGCCTACTATACGGCAGCATTAGGAAAATGTCAACAAATTTTTAATCATTTCCATTCTCTTTTGTCATATTTGTTCATTATCTTATCGTTTTTGTAGCCGTGCGCAGCTTCAACCACCCACTGTCTGTGCAAAAAGGTTAATCGCACTTTTGGTCATGGGAAAAAAACCGCCCTCCGGAATACCGGAGGGCGGCAAAAGCTTTATATCAACGCTATGTAGTTATGACTGTCCGCTCGGGATCAAGCGCCGACGTAGGTGTCGTAAGCTTCCTGAACTGCATCGATGCAGTTCTGCAGGCCGAGGGAGTAGATGGTATCTACGTATGCATCCCACTCGGAGAGAGGTCTAGAACCATCGAAGAAGCCGAACCAAGTCTCGGCAATGTAGGTGCCGATATCGTTAGAATAAGCGTTGATGGTCTCAGACTGCTCGGGAGTATACTGGATGCCAGTGGGCAGGTCGTACTCGTTGTAGTACTCGTCAAGTCTCCATGCGTCGAACATCTCGAGGAATACTTCGCCGCCGGGATATGCGTAGCTCTTCAGGTGGCCGTTGAGGCAGGGGTTGCGGAGGCCGTCACCGGTGTAGAGAACCATGCACCATGCGATACCTGCGGGATGGTTGATAACGAAGTCGGTGAGCATGTAGTTGCCGTTCTCGTCGATGTAATAGGTGAAGCCTTCGAGGCCCCAGTTATCAACGATGTAGCCTTCGGGAGACCACTTCCAGTCAAGCCAAGTGCAAACCAGAGGAACGTTCTCGCACTTTGCGCTGATGGAGGCAGAACCGAAGTGGAAGTTACCGGACTTGTGGCCATACTTGAAGACCTGATCTTCAGTCTTCTTTACATAGGGGGTGGGTCTCCAGGTGGTGTCGGGGTCGACGCCGGATGCTTCCCAACCAGCAACCTCAGAGGGAGTGAATGCTACGCAGCCAAGGATATCGGTGGTGATGGGATTGGAAGCCTCGGTGTTGTTGGTGTAAGCAGCGTAGTTGGGGTCAATGAGGCCTTCTGCATACCAAGTGCTGAGCAGGGTAACGGCATCAAGGTCATCCTGAGTGGTCAGGGAGTACTGGATCTTGCCGTCAACAACCTTTGCTGCGGGCAGACCTGCATCGGAAACGGCAACAGAGGTGTCGAACATGCTGAATGCGGAGCAGAGGTCAATGGTGGAGTAGATGCACAGAGGCCACTGAACGCCATTGTTCTTGAACGCAGTGAGGACGTTGTGCCAATCGTCGAGAGTAACAACGTCGATAGCCTTGCCAAGACCCAGATCATCCAGCCAGTCCTGACGGAGCATGTAACCCATAGCGGGCATGGGGTCAACGACCATGCCGTACATTGCGGGCCAGGTGGTGTCGTCTACACGACCATACTTGAGAACGTCAATGTCGTTACGTGCATAAAGCTCGTAGAGGTAGTTGGGCATGTAATCTCTGTAATCATAGAAGTTGATAAACCAACCGTCCTCGGTCATGGTTCTGATCTCGCCGGTATAGAAGTAGGTTGCGCCGTCGCTGATATCGCGCAGGTCATCAGATGCCAGCAGAACGGAGAAGTTGGTGCTTCTCTGCTCGGAGGAAATGATTTCATACTCGATGTGAACGCCGGTGATATCTTCCATGTAAGCGAGGGTCTCCAGCTCCTGCATGCCGCCATCGGGAATGTACTGGGGCAGCCAGAAGGTGGTCCAATAGGTGAAGATCTCGTCGGTGGTGCTCAGGGGCAGCTCATAGCTGAAGCTCTCGTCAACGTAGCCAGCTTCGTTGTACTCGAACTTACCCTTTGCAAAGTTGTAGGGGCTGTCCTCTTCTACGGGTGCCTCTTCACCGCCGGCGTTATCGCCGGGAGTGGTAGGAGTAGAAGAAGAAGGAGTGTTGGTGCCGGGAGTGGTGGTATTGTCCTTACCGCAGCCTGCGAACATAGCTACGACCAAAAGAACCGCCAAAACGAGCGCCAATGCTTTTTTCATAGGGTTTTGCTCCTTTCCTTTGACACGCAATGGGCGTATCACAAATCAAAATACAGATACAATATAAGACTTTGTTAACATTTTGTCAACATCCCCCTCGTGTTTTGCTATATAATTTCCTCTTATCTCGACACCAGTCCATAACTTACATCTATACCCCAATTCGCGTTTTTCCTTCTTTTTGCATCATTCTTCGCCATTTTATTGTATTTCAAGATATTTATATTGCCGTTCTATGCACGATATGACAATTTTCAATGCATGCAGCATTTCATCTCCACTGACATAACGCGTTTAATTCCCATATTTTTTTGTTAACATTTCATTTGCAAGCGCAGCATGTTGTGAACATTTTGTTTTCGCGCGTTATTTCCCGACCCGGAAATACAAAAAGCCGCCCTCCGAAATTACGGAGGGCGGCTGCAGCTTTATTAAGCTATGCAGTTATTGCGTTCGACTGTCCGCTCGGGATCAAGCGCCGACGTAGGCGTCGTAAGCTTCCTGAACTACATCGATGCAGTTCTGCAGGCCGAGGGAGTAAATGTCAGCAACATAAGCGTCCCACTCGGAGAGAGGCTTGGAGCCTTCAAGGAATGCAAACCAGTTCTCAGCGATGTAAGTACCGATGTCGTTGGAATAGGTATTGAGTATCTCATACTGCTCCGCAGAGTAGGAGATGCCGGTGGGGATATCATATTCTCCGCCGTAGTCAGCGATCTTCCATGCATTGAACATCTCAAGGAATACCTCGCCGCCGGGATATGCATAGTTCTTCAGGTGCATATTCAGACAGGGCTGACGGAGACCGTCGTTGGTATAGAGAACCATGACCCATGCTGCGCCGAGACCATCGGGGTGGTTCAGAACAAAGTCGGAGAGCATTCTGTCGCCATCTTCGTCGATGTAATAGGTAAGACCTTCAACGCCCCAGTTGTCAACGAGGGAACCTTCGGGAGACCACTTCCAGTCAAGCCAGGTGCAGACCAGAGGAATGTTCTCGCACTTTGCGCTAATGGAAGCGCAACCGAAGTGGAAGTAACCCAGCTTATGGCCATACTGGAGAACCTGATCTTCAGTCTTTCTTACATAGGGAGTGGGCTTCCACTCGGTATCAGGATCCTGACCGGAAGCTTCCCATGCAGCTACTTCAGAGGGAGTGAATGCTACGCAACCAATGACATCAGTGGTAATGGGGTTAGCCATGGAATTGTTATCAGTGTAGGTAGCATAGTTGGGTTCGATAAGGCCTTCAGAATACCACTGGTTGAGCATGGTAACCGCATCAAGGTCGTCCTGAGTGGTCAGGGAGTAGTAGATAACACCGTCGATAGCCTTGGCTGCAGGCAGACCGGCATCGGAAACGAGAACGGAGGTGTTGAACATGCTGAAACCGCCGCAGATGTCAACGGTCTGATAAATGGCGAGAGGCCACTGCATTCCGTTATTCTTGAAAGCGGTGAGGACGGTGTGCCACTGGTCAACGGTCTTAACGTCGATGGCTTCGCCGAGGCCAAGATCATCCATCCAGTCCTGACGGAGCATGTAGCCGATAGCAGCCATGGGATCTCTGTTGATACCATAGATTGCAGGCCAGGTGGTGTCGTCCAGACGACCATACTTGAGAACGTCTATGTCGTTGGTGGCATAGAGCTCATAGAGGTAGTTGGGCATGTAATCTCTGTAGTCATAGAGGTTGACGACCCATTCATCCTCGATCATGGAGTAGGCATCGCCAGTGTAGAAATAGGTTGCCTGATCCATAAGGTCGCGGAGGTCATCAGCTGCCATCAGCACGGAGAAGTTGGTGCTTCTGCTCTCGGAAGAAACTGCCTCGTACTCCATATGTACGCCGGTGAGATCTTCAATGTAAGCGAGAGTCTCAAGCTCCTGCCAGCCGCCTTCGGGCAGATACTGGGGAGTCCAGCAGGTGGTCCAATAGGTGAACACTTCGTCGGTGGTGCTCAGGGGCAGTTCATAATCATAGGTGGAGGTGGCATAGCCGTCCTCGTTGAACTCAAACTTACCCTTTGCAAAATTGTAGGGACCATCATCTTCTACGGGAGTCTCTCCGCCGCCGACATCATCGCCGGGAGTGGTGGGAGTAGAAGAAGAAGGAGTGTTGGTGCCGGGGGTGTTGGTCTCCTTGGGAGCGCAACCAGCGAACATGGCTACGACAAGAACCAACGCCAAAATAAGCGCCAATGCTTTTTTCATAGGTTTCTGCTCCTTTCCTTCGATACGCAATTGACGTATCCTAAATAAAAGTACAGATATAATATAAAACTTTATTAACATTTTGTCAATATATTCTTTTTATCAACCCGCATATTTTTACCTTCCCCAACCTCGCCGCACACGTAAGCTTTATGTGTCATGTGATTTTTCGCATTTTCGCCGCCGTTCGCGGCATTTCGGAGCGTGTACGCGTGTGTTTTTTCGTTCTTTTGACATCTCCCGCTGCACAGCGGCAAATTTTCACGGCCGTCCCGCGTCGCGCGTTTCCGTTAACAATTATGTCATATTTTCACACTTATAGGTTCAAATATAATATTGCTCAATATATTTGCCTATCATTTTGTTGGAAGAGCCAAAAAGCCGCCCTCCGGTGTTCCGGAGGGCGGCTGGGTTTATCAAGCTATGTAGTTATTGCTTTTACTGTTCGCTCGGGATCAAGCACCGACGTAGGCGTCGTAAGCTTCCTGAACTACATCGATGCAGTTCTGCAGGCCGAGAGAGTAGATATCAGCAACGTATGCTTCCCACTCGGTGAGAGGCTTGGAGCCATCGAGGAATGCGAACCAGTTCTCTGCGATGTAGGTTGCAATATCGTTGGAGTACTGGTTGAGCTCTTCGGTCTGTTCGGAGGTGTAGCTGATGCCGGTGGGAACGTCGTACTCGCCGGAGTACTCGTCAAGTCTCCAGGCGTCGAACATTTCGAGGAATACTTCGCCGCCGGGATATGCATACATCTTCAGGTGGCCGTTGAGGCAGGGCTGACGGAGACCGTCGTTGGTGTAAAGAACCATGACCCAAGCTGCGCCGAGACCATCGGGATGATTGGTAACGAACTCGGTGAGCATCTTGTTGCCGTTCTCGTCAACGGTGTAGGTGAAGCCTTCGAGACCCCAGTTGTCGATCTCATAGCCTTCGGGAGACCACTTCCAGTCAAGCCAGGTGCAGACCAGAGGAATGTTCTCACACTTTGCGCTGATAGAGGCAGCACCCATGTGGAAGTGGCTGGACTTGTGACCATACTTGAAAATCTGATCCTCAGTCTTCTTGACATAGGGAGTGGGCTTCCACTCGGTGTCGGGATCCTGGCCGGAAGCTTCCCAAGCACCAACCTCGGAGGGAGTGAAGGCAACGCAGCCAACTACATCGGTGGTGATCTGGTTGGAGAATGCGTTGTTGTCGGAATAGGAAGCGTAGTTGGGATCGATGAGGCCTTCTGCGTACCACTGGCTGAGCATGGTAACGGCAGCAAGGTCGTCCTGAGTGGTCAGGGCATACTGGATCTCGCCATCTACAACCTTGGTAGCAGGAAGAGCTGCATCGGAAACGAGAACGGAGGTGTCGAACATGCTGAATGCAGAGCACATATCAACGGTCTTGTAAATGGCGAGAGGCCACTTGATGCCGTTGTTCTTGAATGCGGTGAGAACGTTGTGCCAATCGTCGAGGGTAACAACGTCAATAGCTTCGCCGAGACCCATCTCGTCCATCCAGTCCTGACGGAGCATGTAACCCATAGCAGGCATGGGATCTACTACCATACCGTACATTGCGGGCCAGGTGGTGTCGTCCAGACGGCCATACTTGAGAACGTCGATGTCGTTACGTG
>CAYYLZ010000007.1:62640-67140 GCA_964472725.1 uncultured Oscillospiraceae bacterium | reverse complement strand
CATCACCATGATGAGCACTGCGAATGCGGCTGCCACGACCATGAGCACGAGCATCACCATCACTATGATGAGCACTGCGAATGCGGCTGCCACGACCACGGGCATGAGCATCATCATCACGAACATTGACAATTAAAGGGCGGGGCGCAGCGGCACCCTGCCCTTTTTGCAAAATATAAGGAGGATTGGTATTTATGGAACTGTTGGCACTTATTCAAAGTATGTCTGCGCTGTCCATAATCATTTTCGTGGTGGGCGTTATCCTGCTCATCGTGGAAATGTGCACCCCCGGTTTTGGCGTAGCGGGTACGCTGGGACTTGTCTGTTTGGTGGCTGATATATTCATTACCGCCAAGACCTTTACTCAGGGACTTATCATGACAGGCGTAGTCGCCGTGATAGTTGTGATACTGGCTGTGGTTTCCATCGTGCTGGTGTCCAAGGGCAAAATGCCCGCCAGCCTCATGCTCAAGGACGCCACGGATAAGGCCTCCGGATATACCGGCGGCTCCGATAAGAGCGTATATCTTGGAAAAACCGGCAAGACCGTCACGGAACTGCGTCCCGCGGGCGCTGCCGAGCTTGACGGAGAACGGCTGGACGTTGTATCTCAGGGCGGCTTCATTGAGGCCGGGGTGGACGTTGAGGTTATTGAGGTCAGCGGCAACAGAATAGTGGTTAAGGCAGTATAAATATAAAGGTAGAAAGGAAAATGTAGTATGGAATTTTACGGAATTGTTGTTGTTATCGCCATCATAGTTGTGTTTCTTGCGTTGTTCTTCCATTTTGTTCCCGTAACCCTGTGGATAAGCGCATTGGCAGCAAATGTGCGAATCAGCGTGTGGACTCTCGTCGGTATGCGCATGCGCCGCGTAGTCCCCGCAAGAATAGTCACCGCCATGATAAAGGCCAGCAAGGCAGGTCTTGATATTTCCATCAACAAGCTGGAAGCTCACTATCTGGCCGGCGGCAATGTGGACCGTGTGGTAAATTCCCTCATCGCGGCTCAGAGAGCCGATATCGGCCTCGAGTTTGAGCGCGCAGCCGCCATTGACCTTGCAGGCCGCGACGTTCTCGAAGCAGTGCAGATGAGCGTTAACCCCAAGGTTATCGAAACTCCCGTCGTAGCAGCTGTCGCCAAGGACGGCATTGAGCTGCGCGCCAAGGCCAAGGTAACCGTCCGCGCCAATATCGACCGACTGGTTGGCGGCGCAGGTGAGCAGACCATTATCGCCCGTGTTGGCGAGGGTATCGTTACTACCATTGGTTCTGCCGAAAGCCATAAGGAGGTTCTGGAGAACCCCGATAAGATATCCCGTACTGTTCTCAGTAAGGGCCTTGAGGCAGGCACCGCTTTTGAAATTCTCTCCATAGACATCGCCGATATCGACGTAGGCCGCAACGTAGGCGCTCAGCTGCAGACCGACCAGGCCGAGGCCGATAAGCGTATCGCTCAGGCGAAGGCCGAGGAACTGCGCGCAATGGCAGTTGCCCGCGAGCAAGAAATGAAGGCTGCCGTTCAGGAAATGCGCGCCAAGGTCGTCGAGGCCGAGGCTGACGTTCCCCGTGCAATGGCGGAGGCTCTCCGCGGCGGCAAGCTGGGCGTGATGGACTATTACAATATGCAGAATGTCATCTCTGATACCGATATGCGCAAGGCCATTGCCAAAGACGAGGATAGGCAGTAATGAAACGTGCAGACATGTACCCCCGTATTGCGGTGACTGAGCTGCGGCAGGCGGTGCAGGCAGTGCGAAGCTTTGCCGACCGCCCTGCCGAGAATGAGGAGGGCTACGACCCTCATGTGGAGCACCGCGACTATGAGCGGCTGAAGGAAGAAATGCGCAAGACCAGAGAAGAGCTTGAAAAGGTCAAGGCCCACGAAAGGGAACTGAGCGACGCTCTTGCAGAAGCGGAGAAGCGTCCCGCGTCCCGTAAGGAGGAAAGCGGCAGCATCAGCTGGAAGCGGGCCATAGTCCTCTACGAAATACTCGGAGCGCCCAAAGGCAGAAGAAAATAACACTAAAGCCGGATACCCACTGGGTATCCGGCTTTCTGCATATACTCAATTTTACTCGTCCAAACGAAGAACTGCCATGAAGGCTTCCTGAGGAACGGAAACGCTGCCGAGGCTGCGCATACGCTTCTTGCCTTCCTTCTGCTTTTCCAGCAGCTTCTTCTTTCTGGTGATGTCGCCGCCGTAGCACTTGGCGAGAACGTCCTTGCGCATGGCCTTGATGGTCTCGCGGGCGATGACCTTGCCGCCGATGGCTGCCTGAACGGGAACCTCGAAAAGCTGGCGGGGAATGTGCTCCTTGAGCTTTTCGGCAATGCGGCGGCCGCGGGCGTAGGCCTTTTCTTTGTGAACGATGAAGGAGAGGGCGTCCACAACGTCGCCGTTGAGGAGAATATCCAACTTCACCAGCTCGGACTGGCGGTATTCTTCAAGCTCGTAGTCCAGAGAGGCGTAACCCTTGGTGCGGGACTTGAGCGCGTCGAAGAAGTCGTAGATTATCTCGTTGAGGGGCATGTGGTAGTGCAGCTCAACGCGCTCGGAGTCAAGGTAAACCATGTCCTTGAACTCGCCGCGGCGATCCTGACACAGATCCATAATGTTGCCCACGTACTCGGTGGGGGACATTATGGAAGCCTTTACAAAAGGCTCCTCCGCCCACTCGATAACGGAGGGGTCGGGGTAATTGAGGGGGTTATCGATCATCACGGTCTCGCCGTCTGTCTTGACGACCTTATAGATAACGCTGGGTGCGGTGGTGATGAGGTCGAGATTGAACTCTCGCTCAAGGCGCTCCTGAATTATCTCCATGTGGAGCAGACCGAGGAAGCCACAGCGGAAGCCGAAGCCGAGAGCCGCGGAGGACTCAGGCTCAAAGGAGAGAGCCGCGTCGTTAAGCTTGAGCTTGTCGAGAGCGTCGCGCAGGTCGGGATAGCGTGCGCCGTCGGCGGGATAGATACCGGAATATACCATGGGCTGAGCGGGGCGATAGCCGGGCAGAGGCTCAGCGGCGGGATTGTCGTTGCCGGTAACTGTGTCGCCGGGCTGCGTGTCGGATACGTTCTTTATGCTGGCGGTGAAGTAGCCAACGTCGCCTGCGGAAAGCGCCTTGCAGGGCTCCATGCCGATGGGGCGCAGATGACCGACTTCAACTACCTTGTAGACCGCGCCGGTAGCCATCATCTTAACTTCCATGCCGGGGCGGATAGTGCCGTCCTTAACTCGCAGGTAGACGATAACGCCAACGAAACTGTCATACTGGCTGTCAAAGATGAGTGCCTTTAGGGGCGCCTTGGGGTCGCCCTTGGGTGCGGGCACGTTCTTGACTATATCCTCCAGCACATCTTCGATGTTGAGGCCAAGTTTTGCGGAAATTTCGGGGGAGTCCATAGCGGGGATTCCGATAATATCCTCGATCTCGCGCTTTACCTTTTCGGGGTCAGCACCGGGCAGGTCGATCTTGTTGACAACGGGCAGTATTTCAAGGTTGTTGTCCAGCGCGAGGTATGCGTTGGCGAGGGTCTGCGCCTCGGTACCCTGACGGGCGTCAACTACCAGCACCGCGCCTTCGCAGGCGGCGAGGCTGCGGGAAACCTCGTAGTTGAAGTCAACGTGACCGGGGGTGTCGATAAGGTTGAGCGTGTAGAACTCGCCGTCATTGGCCTTATAGCTCAGGCCAACGGCGCGAGCCTTTATGGTGATACCGCGCTCGCGTTCCAGATCCATGTTGTCAAGGAGCTGGTTTTCCATAAGGCGGGGGTCGACGGCGTCGCACTTTTCCAGCAGACGGTCTGCCAGCGTGCTCTTGCCGTGGTCAATATGCGCGATAATGGAGAAGTTTCTTATTTTGGACTGTTCTATCATCGTGTGTTTACCTCATTTATCGAAAAGCATGGAAAGTTCTTCTTCGGTGCGGCGGCGCAGGGCCTCGGGAAGAGTGAAGCCGGTTTTCGCCAAAGCCTGGGAAAGCTGGGCGCGGCGCAGGGAGATAAGAGCGCTGAGCAGCTCCGTGTGGGCTTCGCTGTCGGCAGAGTCGGTTTCTGAAAGGCTGTAGAGCATAGCGGAAAGGAGAGAACCCATTCTGCGCTGATCCTGCTCGTTATCCAAAGTGAATGCGGCCTGCGCAAGCTCCGTCACGCCATCGAAGAACAGCTTGCCGCCGTTTATCTGCTCCTTGCTGAACCCAACCTTCTGCCGGTATGCGCTGCGGCCGAGAATGTAGTCGGCGGATACCCCGTAGTATTCGCAGGCCTGAGCGAGGAAAACAAGGCCGGGCTCGCGAACGCCCTTTTCGTAGTGAGACAGGAGCGCCTGAGATATGCCCAAGGCTGCAGCCGCTTCGCGCTGGCTTACGCCTTTTTCCCGGCGCAGGCGGGACAATATTTCGTTGAAGCGTTCAGCCACGGAACTCACCTGCTTTTCAGAAAATAATACCATTTGTAATAATCCATTATAATAGAACGCAGGCGGTTTGTAAAGAGGTGAGC
>CAYYLZ010000007.1:0-62540 GCA_964472725.1 uncultured Oscillospiraceae bacterium | reverse complement strand
ACCATTTGTAATAATCCATTATAATAGAACGCAGGCGGTTTGTAAAGAGGTGAGCATGGCATTTCAATTTACTATTTTTATGGTTTTTCGAGGTGGAACAGTAAAACGGCCTCCACATTTCTTAGGTGGAGGCCGTTTAACGGGCTGACAAAATCGAATTTACACTTTGCAAATATGAACTTCTCCGTCAATAAACACTCCGTCACCGTCATTTAAACGGATAACATTAATATTGTGTTCTTTTTCGTAAGCACAGCACTTTTCTTCAAACCGCTCATATTTTGCGAGGAACCTACTATAATGCGGTAACACTTGAATATCCGTTAATGATAGACCGCTTAAATCCGTTAATCCTAAAAAATTCATTTCGGGAGAATAGCAATTCACCAATTCAAGCGTAGGACTAAAAACAAATGCAGCCGCACTCCAACCAATCAGCACTCTATTTATAGCGATATCTCTTAATACTTTTGCTGCACCGTTCTCTCTGATTGAGTGCAATAAGTAATATGGATTTCCCCCGATAAATGCTACAACATCATAGTCCAGTAGTAAATCAGCAGATTGTGTGTCCAAGTCAAAAATATCTACTCTAAGGTTTAATGATTCTAATTCGGCAATACCCCTGGGTACATGATAATTGCGTTCTTTATATTCATTGTCTGCGGTGACCACCAGGGCTGCCGTTCTGCAAGAACTCAACTTATCCCTGATGTACGACATAATTGTTTTGCTTGATAATCCATTTGAGCATAAAACCAGCATTTTGGCACCTCCTTAAATTTAAACTTACTTTTTGCCTACTTTATCATATTTTGCAGTTCCTTTCAACGCCTTGCAAAAGGACAAAACAAGACAAGAGGTGAGCGAGCAAAAAAGCCTGTATCTGTTGGGTGCAACAGATACAGGCGGGTGGTAATTTATGCTGAATTAAGCCTCCATGGCGGCGGCAACCTCGTCCTCACAGCTCTTCATGGCTTCGAGAGTGTCGCCCAGCAGGCGGTCAAGCTCCCAACCGAGGCGCTCCGCACCCTGCGAAATAATGTCGCGGGAGCAGCCGGCGGCAAACTTCTTGTCCTTGTATTTCTTCTTGAGGCTGGAAAGCTCCATGTCCTTGCAGCTCCTGGAGGGGCGCATGCGAGCCGCCGCGCCGATAAGGCCGGTAAGCTCATCGCAGGCGAAAAGCACCTTTTCCATTTCATGCTCAGGCTCAACGTCGCAGCAGATGCCGTAGCCGTGGGAACAGACGGCGTGGATAAATTCCTCGGAGCAGCCGTCCTCCCGGAGCATATCGGGAGCCCTCTGACAGTGCTCGTCGGGATAAAGCTCGTAATCTATATCGTGCAGCAGACCTACGGTTGCCCAAAAGTCGGCGTCCTCGCCGTAGCCCAACTGAGCGGCGAACCAGCGCATTACACCCTCGACGGTGTAGGCGTGCTGGAGGTGAAAGGCCTCGCTGTTATATTTTTTGAGAAGTGCCAGCGCCTCGGCGCGGTTGATGGTTTCTTTCATGGGGACTCTCCTTTGAATGTTGTATAAGCTGATTGTATACCCGCGAGACTGCAATTTCCAGCTTTTTATTGCGAAACGGGGAATATACTGCTATGATTATAGAAAATAAACATTTCAGGAGGATTAGTGTGAAGATCACACTAATATGATTTAATGCCCATCGCCTCGTCCTTTGGACAACCGGCGATGATGGCCAAATGTGAGGATTTTGATTACTACTTGCGCGGCAGAGCCGCATGGAGGATTATTATGCGAAGAATAACACTTGGAAGAACCGGAATAAACGTGAACGCCAATGGCTTCGGTGCGCTGCCCGTGCAGCGAGTGAGCGTAAGTGAGGCAGCCTATCTTCTGCAGAAGGCCTTTTATAACGGCGTGGACTTTTTCGATACCGCCCGCTATTACACCGACAGTGAGGTAAAGCTGGGCGCGGCCTTTGAGCATATCCGCGACCGCATTATCATCGCCACCAAGACCGGCGCACAGAACGCCGAGGACTTCTGGAAGGATCTTGAAACCAGCCTTGCCAATCTCAGAACAGACCATGTGGACATATATCAGTTCCATAATCCCTCTTTTGTACCCATGCCCGGTGACGGAACGGGCCTCTACGAAGCCATGCTGGAGGCAAAGAAGCAGGGGAAGATACGCTTCATCGGTATCACCAACCACAGAATAGCCCTTGCGGAGCAGGCGGTGGACAGCGGCCTTTATGACACGCTGCAGTTCCCCTTCTCCTATCTTGCCTCGGAAAGGGAAGTAGCACTTGTGGAAAAGTGCAGGGAGAAAAACGTAGGCTTCATCGCCATGAAGGCGCTTTCCGGCGGCCTTATCACCAATTCTGCCGCAGCCTACGCGTATATGGCTCAGTATGACAATGTGCTGCCCATTTGGGGCATTCAGCGTGAGCGTGAGCTGGACGAGTTCCTGTCCTATCAGGATAACGCTCCTCAGCTTTCCGGCGAGCTGCAGGAACTTATCGAGCACGACAAGGCGGAGCTGGCGGGTGACTTCTGCCGTGGGTGCGGCTACTGCATGCCCTGTCCGGCCGGCATCGAGATAAATAACTGCGCCCGCATGTCCCTTATGCTGCGCCGCGCGCCTGTTCGGGAGTACACAACTTCCGCATGGCACGAAAAGATGGCGAAGATAAAGGAATGCCTGGAGTGCGGCCAGTGCAAGTCAAAGTGTCCCTATTCGCTGGACACTCCCGCGCTGCTGAAGAAAAATCTTGAAGATTTCGAAGAATTTACTGCCGCGTTGAAATAAAATTCACAAAAAGCGCTTATCTTATAAGCAGGGAAGCGACGGGCTCAGCCATGCCGATGAGAACGATGAAGCTGATGACCTTGAGATATCCCATAATAGCAGACTTGGTTTTACGCATGTTGAAAACTCCTTTCAGTGTGAGCGCTTGCGCGCATTGCTTTTCGTTTTCTGCTTGCAGTATAAACCTTTTTGTGTCCAAAAAAAAGTACTTTTTGAGCGGTTTGCGAATTTTTGTTCGATAGATAAAGCGGAACAAATGTTCGGCGATTGTTTTTTGGTTGTTTTGCATAAAAGAGGCGCTTAATGAAAAATTGGTTGAAGCGGCTGCCGGATATAAGGCGACCCGAAAACGGATATCTGTGGTACATTCTTGTGCTGCCCGCATTTTTGATTTGCTTTTTCCTGCTGGAACGGTTCGGCTCGGAAAGCTACTGGGTATCCTATATCCCGCTGGACGATAAAATACCCTTCTGCGAGTACTTCGTGCTGCCTTATGTGCTGTGGTATCCATTCATGTTCGGCACAGGTCTGTTCCTGCTGATAAAGGATCACGACGGGTTCCGGCGATATATGAGCTTTATCGGCATCGCCTTTGGCGTGACACTGCTGTTCTGTGCGCTTTTCCCCAACGGGCAGGATCTGCGCCCTACGGAGTTCACACACAGCAATATATTTACGGTGATGCTGTCGGGGCTTTATAAGGCGGACGATAATCAAAACGTGCTGCCCAGTATGCACGTGCTCGGCTCCTGCGCTGCCGCAGCGGCATGGTGTATGTCACCCAAGGTGAAAAACAAATGGGTGAAAGCGGCGGCCATAGCTCTCGCGGCGCTCATAAGCGCGTCCACTGTGCTTGTGAAGCAGCATTCCATATTGGACGTTTTCACGGCAATTCCACTGGCTGCGGTGATTTTTCTTACTATATATAAGCCGTGGCGGAGGAAAATAGGTGAAAACGCCGATTGATATTTTTTGAAAATGTGTTATTATAATAATCACCGAGTAGCATAAGTGCGTAAATCCAGGTAAATGGATTTACGCACTCTTTTTTTGTGCAAATTTCAAGAAACGGAGAACGAAAATGGAAAAAGAACAGTCACTCAACAAAATGGGCGTTGCGCCCATAAAAAAGCTTATGCTTTCCATGGGCCTGCCCATGATACTGTCCATGATGGTGCAGGCTTTCTATAATATAGTGGACAGCTATTTTGTCGCCGCCATACCCGGAATGGGCGACAGCGCCATGAACGCCCTTACGCTGGCTTTTCCGGTGCAGATGCTTATGATAGCCGTGGGCGTAGGCACCGGCGTGGGCGTCAACTCCATTCTCTCCCGCTATCTGGGCGAGGGCAACAGGGAAAAGGCAGGCCGAGTCGCAGGCAACGCACTGTTCATCGGTATCTGTACCTATGTTGTTTTCCTTATCTTCGGCATTTTCGGCGTGGATATTTACCTCCGCTCCCAAACCTCCGATACGGTGGTGCTGGAGATGGGCAAGGAGTATCTTACCGTGTGCATGACCCTCTCCTTTGGCGCTATCATCTCCATGATAGTCGAAAAGCTGCTGCAGGGCACGGGCAAGACCATGCTTTCCACCATAGCTCAGCTTGTGGGCGCTGTACTGAATATTATTCTTGACCCGGCGTTTATCTTCGGCTGGTGGGGACTGCCCGCCATGGGCGCCACCGGCGCCGCCGTGGCAACTGTCATTGGACAGATAGTCACAATGGCAATGGGCCTCGTTTTCCACTATACAATGAACAAGGAGATAGACGGCAGTCTGAAATACTTAAAGCCTTGTAAGGAAATCATCGGCGCCATCTACGCCGTGGGCGCTCCCGCCATCGTCATGCAGGCGCTTATGTCCATAATGGCCTACGGCATCAACGTCATCTTCGGCCTTGTTTCCGCAGCCGTTGTGACCGCCTTCGGTATTTATTATAAGATACAGCAGTTCGTGTTCTTTGCGGCATTCGGACTGAATAACGCCATGATACCCATTATTGCTTTCAATTACGGTATGGGCAGCCGCAGCCGCGTCAATGACGGCATAAAATACGGAATGCTCTATACCGTGCTTCTTATGCTTTTGGGTATGCTGGTGCTGCAGCTTTTTGCCCGTCCGGTCTGCGGCCTGTTCGCTATTTCCGGCGAAACGCAGGCGCTGTGCATAAAGGCTATACGCATAGTCACTCTTGGCTACGCCTTTGCGGGAGCCAATATCGCCTTTCAGGGAATTTTTCAGGCGCTCGGCAGCGGCGTTAAGTCGCTGGTGGTTTCCCTGATGCGCCTTATCGTGGTAAACCTGCCGCTGGCTCTGCTGTTCACTGTTTTCGCAAACGCGGAGAGCCTTGTATGGCTGGCCTTCCCCATAGCGGAAGCCGCCGCACTGGTAGTTGGCGTATTCCTGATGAAGAACGTATCGAAGAACTGTATTGCGAATATTAAATAAGGAAAATGGACAGGTCAAAGACCTGTCCATTTTAGTTAGCTATGTTTTACACTGATACAAAGAAAAGTGCGCACCCGTTTCCTACCTTGTTAAAGGGAGAGGGACCGCTTGCGGTGGAGGGATTCGGATTGAGGTAAAAAGTAATAGTGAAAAGTGAAGAAGTGGACTATAGTTTTTATTCACCTATTAACTATTCACTTTTACTTATTAGTTTAAAGGAATCCCCCAGTCGGCTTTGCCGCCAGCCCCCTTTAACAAGGGGGCGACCTGCGGTCAGCTGCCGGTAGTGCCAAAGAGACGGTCTATAATCAAAGGGATTATTTCTTTCGTTACAAATCTTCTGCGCAAGGTTTCACCTCTTTGACGCTTTTGCATAAGAGATTTGTTTTTGCGGTTAGGGCTATCTGATACATTTAAAATTGCAACGCAGGGTATACCCAACATAGTTGATGTGTTAAAGGCAGTTGAGCTTTCCATATCAATGCTATCGCACCCTGCGTTGATTATGCTGTTAAGGTGATTATATTGGGCGACTATTGTATCAACACAAAATGTTTTGCCATAATGCCACCGGATATTATGCTTTTGACAGATACCATTAGTGGCTTCAACGAGATTGTTAAATAATAGGGGATGAGGATAGTGTTTTGAATAAAAACAATCGTCAAAAGGATTATGGGACAAGTAGCGTTCTGCACCCGTACCACTGATAGCATATTGGGGGATTACTATATCGCCTATGTTAAACTCGTCGGATAGCGCACCCACAGAACTTAGAAAAACAAGTCTTTCGCATTTTTCCGTTATACCCAATAGCAATATGAAATCCATTACAACAGAAGAACCAAAGCCTGTTTTGACATAAGTAAAACTTGTGTTATTGTGGGTTATATTCCAAATTTTATATTGGAATAGTGGGCTGGATTGTACTAATTCTTCTATTTCGTTTGAGGCATATAGTTTCTCGGGAAACCAGCCCGGGGATATGACTACATCTTTCTGAATTTTATCCAAAGAAAGACCTAAGGTATTGAGGCAAACTTCTGCGGCTGTATTACCAAATCTATTTATACTCTGGAAAAAGCTATCACGAGTCATAAGGGATCCCTTCGTTTTTTATATCATTTAATCCTTGCTATTCACAAAATGCAGAATCATATCCCTTGTCAAGCTGATGCGGTCGTCGGGAAGGTGGACTTCGTCACGATGGAACCAGCTTGCGTCGCTGAGCTCTGTGCGGTCAACTGTGACGACGTCGCTGCCGTCCAGCTCGGCGAAGAAACCAAGGAGCATACTGGAGGAAAGCCCCCAGGGCTGGCTGCCGTAATAGCGGATATTCTTTACCTTGATGCCCGTTTCCTCCATTACCTCCCGGCGTACGCTGTCCTCGGGGCTCTCACCGATCTCGCAGAAGCCTGCAATGAGGGCGTAATTGGTGTAATCACGGCCTGCGTAATGAGTCAGCAGCATACGGTCGCCGTCGGTGACGCAGACGATGACAACGGGGGAAATCTTGGGATAGACGGTGTTCTTGCAGTGGGGGCAGACGAGGCTGCGCTCGGTGGCGCCCCGCTCCATCTCCTTGCCGCATCGACCGCAGTAGCGGTTGTCGCCGTACCAACCGGAGAGATGGAATGCCGTGACGGCGGCGAAGTTGAGCGGAGAAGGCATAACGTGCATAAGCTCGCCAACGTGGTGAGGCTCAAAGCCGACGGGCGGCTCTATTTCACCCTTGGCGGCGTAATAGATATATCTGTCGTCGATGGCGAAAAGGGGAAAGGCCGCGGAAACGTCGCCGCTGAAGTCGGAAAAGACGGGCAGGGCGGGGGAGTCACCTGTGCGGCTGACTATCATGGGGCCGTCGCAGATAAGCAGATAGTCATTGGGCGTTGGTGGGCGCAGAGGCGTATAGGTGTTATCGTAAATGCTGGGGAATATATCCTGAATCATCATGGCAGTGTACCTCGCTGCGTTTTTTTTCTTTAATATACCACCAAGTGAAGCCGAATGGTAGCCCCCGACGCAAAAAAGCTTGCGAAAGATTAGGCGGCAATGTATTATATATGTATACCGATAAAACGAAGGGAGAAACTACGATGAAATATCCTCATCTTTTCGAGCCTCTGAAGCTGGGCGGCACTCTGTTCCGCAACCGCATATTTGCCTCTCCTCAGGGCTTTTATAATGTAGGCAAGGACTGCTTCCCCAATGCCGACACAGCCGCTTATTACGAGCGCAAGGCAATGGGCGGTTTTGCGTCCGTCAGCGTAGGCGACTGCATAGTTGACGAAGAGCGCGGCAAGCATTACGGCTTTCTGTTCCGTCTGGAGGATCCCGACTCTCTACCCGGTTTCTCTACAGTTGCCTGCTCCGTAGCCCGCCACGGCTGCATTGCTTCCGCAGAGCTTTCCCATGCGGGTATGTATGCCCACGCAAGTCACGATAAGGGCTTTCCGCTGTATGGCCCCGTTGAGATGGAAAATCAGTACGGCCACGTTAGTCAGATGGACGAAGCCGAAATAGAGCGCGTGCTGGCTCAGTACGCAAAGTGCGCCGCCCGCGCAAAGCAGGCAGGCTTCGGCATGGTCACCATTCACGGCGGTCACGGCTGGCTGCTGGCTCAGTTCATGTCCTCCAAGGTAAATACCCGCACCGATAAGTGGGGCGGCAGCCTTGAAAACCGTATGCGCCTGCCTTTGGCAGTCATCGACGCTATCCGCAAGGAAGTCGGCCCTAAATTCCCCATCGAGTTCCGCATGAGCGGCAGCGAGCGCAATTCCGTCGGCTATGATATCGACGAGGGTATCGAGCTTGCCAAGGCTCTTGACGGCAAGGTTGACCTTATCCACGTTTCTGCTGGCAACCATGAGGTGCTGGAGTCCATGTGCATCACCCACCCCTCCATGTTCCTCGCCGATGGCTGCAACTCCTACCTCGCAGGCGAAATAAAGAAGCACGTGAAAACTCCCGTGGCTACCGTCGGCGCGTTTACCGACCCTGCCCACATGGAAGAGATAATAGCCTCCGGCGTTGCCGATGTTGTGCAGCTTGGCAGACAGAGCCTTGCCGACCCCGATTTCCCCATCAAGGCTCGCACCGGTCGTGAGGACGAGATAAACAAGTGCCTGCGCTGCAACACCTGCTTTGCGGGCAACGGCCGCCATCAGATACTCCAGTGCGCCATCAATCCGGAAATCGGCCGTGAGCTGCTGGTGAGAATGACCCCGCCCGTTGAGAACAAGAAGAAGGTTCTGGTCGCAGGCGGCGGCCCCGGCGGTATGCAGGCCGCTATCACTGCCGCAAAGCGTGGCCACGAGGTAATTCTCTGCGAGAAGAGTGACCGACTGGGCGGCGTGCTGCTCTGCGAGGATAAGGTGCCGTTCAAGAAAAATCTTGCCGCATATCTCGAGCGTCAGGCCATGCTCACCGAGCGTGCCGGCGTTGAAATTCGCCTCAATACCGAAGTGACCCCCGAATACGCAAAGAGCGTGGGAGCAGACGTACTTATCGCCGCCGTTGGCGCGCGCCCCGCTGTGCCTCCTATCAAGGGCATCGAGCACGCAATGGGCGCGGAGGAAGCCTATGTTGAGCCTGAAAAGGTAGGCAAAAAGGTCGTAATTCTCGGCGCGGGTCTTGTAGGCATTGAGCTGGGTCTGTTCCTTGCGGGCATGGAACGTGAGGTCACAGTTCTCGAAGCCCAGAGCGGCCCCAACGTAGATCCCGGCAATATGCACACTCTCGCCATCATGCAGGAGATGCCCAAACGCGGTATGGCAATGCACCTAAACGTAAAAGTAGACGAGATAACCGCCGAGGGCGTCCGTGCGGGCGATACCCTTTACGGTGCGGATACCGTCATTTACGCCACCGGTCAGCGTCCTCTTTGGGACGAGGCCATTGCCCTCCACGATTGCGCCCCCGAGTTCTATCAGCTGGGCGACTGCTTTGAGCCGAGAAATATTTTCAGCGCCACTCAGGAAGCCTTCACCATTGCCCGTAATATCGGCAGAATTTGATCATTTCATATACAAAACCTCCCTGCGTTCAAAACGCAGGGAGGTCGCTTTTTATATATCGCGGCAGAATTTTTCGCCGAGGCTGGTTGCCCAACCCTCGAACCATATACTGTCATAGGGCTTGAGCTGAGTTTTGGGACGCAGCTTTTTTATAATGTTGCGGGCGTGGTAGCGCAGGCTGGAGGGCAGACAGACTACGAAGGGCATCAGCGGCCCCAGCATGATGTTCTGATAGCCGTGTCCGTGCTCGTGCTCCAAAAGGTGACGGCTGGGGTCCTTGCAGGTGATGATCAGCCAGCCGAAATTGAATCCGCCCCAGTCTTTGCCCACCTCGAAGTGCAGGCAGTGTCCGAAACGCTTGGGCTTCTTTCCCAAAATGAGAAGTATGATAAAATGCAGAACTCCCCCTAAGGAAAGCAGCAATCCCCAGGTAAAGGACAGCAGATAAAAGGTAGAGCGCTTCATTTAGTTGTTTACGAGGCTGCGCAGCCATGTGCCTTTCTTGAGCAGGTATGCGCCGATGAAGCACTTGAGAATGTCCAAAGCGGATACGATGGCATAGAGGGGGAAGATGGGCAGTTCGGTGAAGCGGGAAAGGATAAAGGCCACGGGAACGCAGATGACCCAAATGTAGCCACTGTCGAAAATGAAGGTAACGCCGGTCTGACCGCCGGAGCGGAGAGTGAAGTAGGTGGAGTTTGCAAAAGCGTTAAAGGGCAGCAGCACGGAGCTGACCAGCAGGAACTTGGTGGCAAGCTCCTTTACAAGGTCGGTGGTATTGTAAAGGTTGGGGATAAGGGGAGAGAGAACGCCCATCACGATGCCTACGCCGATGCAGACGACAATGGCGCAGAAAATGAGCTTGTTGTCCTCGTCCTTGGCGCGCTTCAGGTCGCCGGAGCCCAGCAGATGGCCTACGATGATGGAGATGGCGTTGCCGAAGGCGAACATGGCGCAGAAGAAAAGGTGAGATACGGTGGAGCTTATGTTGCTTGCGGAAATAGCCTCAAGACCGCGGACGGAGTAGCACTGGGAAAGAGTAGTCATACCCACAGACCAAAGAACCTCGTTTGCCATAAGGGGCAGACCCTTTTTGGCTACGCTGATGACCAGCTCCTTGGGAACACGCAGGCTGCGGTATGCGCCCACGATGAAGCCACAGGCAGCCTTGTGCTTGTGTGTCCAGATAAGAACTATCAGGCACTCAACGATACGGGAGATAACAGTGGCGATAGCTGCGCCGGAAACACCAAGAGCAGGTGCGCCGAACTTGCCGTAAATAAGTATGTAGTTACCGCAGAGGTTTACAAGAACCGCGGCGATGCCGGCCTTCATGGGCAGCATGGTCTCGCCGGTCTCCTTGAGAGTGCCTGCGTAGCACTGACTTATGGCGAAGGGCAACAGACCAATAAGCATAATGTAGAAGTACTCTCTGCCGTAAGTGAGGGTAGCGGCCAAATCAAGGCTTTCCTGACCCTCGTGAAGGAAAAGGCTTATCAGCTGGGGGCCGAAGAAGATGAACGCCAAAGAGAACAGCACGGTGACAGCCACGGAAACGATTATCTTGATGCGGAAGGTATAGCGGATACCCTCCTGGTCGCCCTTGCCGTGATACTGCGCGGTAAAAATACCCGCGCCGGAAATGGCGCCGAAAATGCAGAGGTTGAAGATAAAGAGAAGCTGGTTCACTATGGCAACGCCGGACATGGGCTCGGTGCCGAGGCGGCCTACCATGACGTTGTCGATGAGGTTGACGAAGTTTGTGATAACGTTCTGAATGAGTATCGGTATGGTTATGGTCATCACCTTTTGGTAAAATGCCTTATCGCCGATGAATTTTTTCAGTACCATACGGTCCTCCTGTATTTCTATGTATTTGCAGACACAACAGCGATTATATACTAATTACCAATAATTTGCAAGCATGAAAACAGCCGCCCAACCCGAAATCGGGGGGCGGCTGAAAGTTTTGTGGTAGTTTAGTCGTTGACGAGATTTTTCGCCCATGTGCCTTTCTTGAGAAGCACCGCGCCAAGTACAACCTTGATAAGCTCAACCAGGTTTATGGTGAGGAAGAGCGGGAAGATGGGCATATCGGTGTAGCGGGAGAGTACAAAGGCTACGGGATAGCAAATGCACCAGATGAACACGCTGTCAAACACGAAGGTCAGCACCGTCTGTCCGCCTGCGCGGAAGGTGAAGTAGGTAGCGTGAATGAAGCAGTTGAAGGGCATCATAGCGGCGCTTACCAGCAGGAACTTGGTGGCAAGGTCACGGATGCTGTCGCTGGTGTTGTAAATCTGAGGAATGAAGGGCGAACAGATAGCCAGTGCGCCGCCGATCACGGTGCAGATAACAATGGCGATGAAAATCAGCTTGCTGTCCTCGTCCTTTGCGCGCTCGATGTCACCGGAGCCCAGCAGATGTCCTACGATAATGGAAATTGCATTGGCGAAGGCGAAGACCGCGCAGAAGAAGAGGTTGGATACGGTGGAGCTGATATTGGAGGCGGAAATTGCCTCGAGACCGCGCAGGGAGTAGCACTGAGTGAGAGCGGTCATGCCAAGAGACCAAAGACCCTCGTTTACCATAAGGGGCAGACCCTTGCGCAGAACCTTGACCGCCAGTTCCTTAGGGACGCGGAAGTTTTTGTAAATGCCCTTTATGTAGGGGGCTCGATCCTTATGTTTGTGAGTCCATACCGCAACTATAAGACACTCAACCACGCGGGCGATAAGGGTGGCGATAGCCGCACCTACAACGCCCATCGCGGGCGCACCGAACTTGCCGTAAATGAGTATGTAGTTGCCGCAGAGGTTTACGAGAACGGCAATGATGCCGGCCTTCATGGGCAGCATGGTCTCACCGGTCTCCTTGAGAGTGCCGGAGTAAATCTGACAGAGAGCGAAAGGCAGAAGGCTGACGAGCATTACGTACATGTATTGTCTGCCGTGTACGAGAGTTGCGGCGAGGTCAAGGTTCTCCTCGCCCTCATGGAGAAACATGCTGATAAGATCGGGACCAAAGAAAGCAAAAATGACCAAAGCCACTGCGGTGATGGCCGTGACGATCATGGCCTTCATGCGGAAGGTGTTGCGGATACCCTCCTCGTCGCCCTTGCCGTGGTATTGGGCGGTGAAGATACCTGCGCCGGAAATTCCGCCGAAAATGCAGAGATTGAAGATGAAGAGAAGCTGGTTTACTATGGCGACGCCGGACATAGGCTCGGTACCGAGGCGACCGACCATGACGTTGTCCAGCAGGCTGACGAAGTTGGTGATAACATTCTGAATAAGAATGGGAATGGTGATTGTCAGCACCTTTTGGTAAAACGCCTTATCGCCGATGTATTTTTTCAAAAACATGATGGCCTCCACAAAAAAGCGGCGTGGGCGAGCACCCACGCCGCCTGTATTATTCGATTACTGATAGTTGTCGTAAACAGCGAGAGCAAACTTTTCGGCGAATTCTCTGGTGACCTTTACGGGGCAGAAATCGCTCAGGTGGCTGGTAGCGCCTTCGTTGGCAACGGTGAGCATTTCCTCGCGGGTGTGACCCAGCTCCTTGACGGAGGGCAGCTTGGTCTCGCGCATGATCTCGCGGCACTTGGCGGCGCACATTTCGCCCAGCTCCTTGCCGGTCTCATTGCCGGTGAGGGGCAGCTCCATAGCCTCAGCTATCTCGCGCATTGCTTCGGGAACAGCTTCGCCGCAGAGGGCGCATACTTCGGGCAGAGCAAGAGCGCAGCCGAGACCGTGAGGAGTATGGAAGTTGATGGACATACCGTCGGCGGTAGCGTGACCGATGTGGGTGAGGGGGTCATCAAAGGCGATACCTGCAAGATAAGCGGCCTCGGCCATCTGAATGCGGGCATTCAGGTCGGAACCGTTGTGGTAAGCCTTGGTGATGTTGCGGGTGATCTTTCTTACGGCGTCGAGACCGGCGGCGTGAGAAAGGGGATGGGGATTGTTGCTGGTAAGACCCTCGATAGCGTGAGAAAGTGCGTCCATGCCGGTGTATGCGGTTTCATAGGGAGGCAGGGAGAGGGTAAGCTCGGGGTCGATGATGGCCAGGGAGATGGTTACAAAAACGCTCCACTTCATGTTCAGGTCGGTGCGGTTTACAACGGCGACCTTGGTGGTCTCGGAGCCGGTACCGGCAGTGGTGGGAACGAGAATGATGGGTACGTGTACTTCCATCTGAACAGGCTGGGCGAGAATGTACTGCTTGATGGGGCCGGGGTGGCTGAGCAGAATGGAGGTAGCCTTGGCAGTGTCAAGGGTGCTGCCGCCGCCGATGCCTATCAGGCAGTCGGCCTTCTCGCGCAGAGCGATCTCGCCGCATTCGTCGATGACTTCGATGGGAGCATCGCGGCGGGTCTTGTCGAACATTACATAGTCAAGGCCGGCAGCCTTTATGCTGGCAGTGGCCTTCTCATAGGTCTCGGGAGCAAGGTTGGGGTCGCAGATAAGCATGGGCTTCTTTGCGCCGAAGGCCTTGACCTTTTCGCCGAGCTGATGAATAGCGCCTACACCGTAAAGTACGGGAGCTTTTACAGAAAAATCACAGGGCATGATGATACCTCTTTCTATTGATGTATAATATAAGTATATATGAATTGTACTTCATATTTCCCGCAATGTCAAATCATTGTATCAACTTGGAGTAAAGGGAAAACAAATAATTGCTTGTTGAAATGCGATGCGATAGAATGTATAATGAGTAGAAACAACAGCTTAAGGAGACCCGCAGTGACACGTTATCTTAAAATATTCGCGTTCATTGCCGCCTTGACTATGCTTTTCGGCGGCTGCAATAAAACCTCACCCACGGATACCGCGGCACCCGACACACCCACTCAGACCGTTACCGCAGAAGGTCAGAAGTTCAGCGCCGACGGAATGGTCACGGTAGGCGGCGAGACCGTGATAATAGACGGCAGCAACGGCTTTGCCGAGCCAACGCTGGGCTTTGGTCTGCTCTATCCCGAAACCATGAAGAGCCTCATTCCCGATAACTTTGGCTTTTCCGTTGTGGGCAGCAGCACCGTCCTTGCCATGTACGTGCCCGATGTGCTTATTGAGATAATAAGCGATGCCGACGCCACTGAGGCTCAGCTGCAGGAGGCATATTCCCGCTACTATCAGTGCTTTGCCATTGTCCGCGTCATGGACGAGGTTGGCGACGAGGGCAAGAGCCTGCTGCCCCAGCTGCGGGAGCTTTATAAAAACGAGGTCAGCGCCGCCAAGCTGGAGGGCGTGGAGTATATCTACTTCTATAATGATTCTTACGACGACCCTGACCTCAGCGACAGCGAGCGAGAGGACGTTGCCGCCCTCATTGCCGAAATAGCAACCCTCAAGGATAATATAATCGCGTTTCAGCCGGAGGTCGCTCAGGGCGTGTCCTTCGCGTCCTTTGATACCACCGCCCTTACCGGTGAAGCTGTAACTCAGGATATTTTCGCCGAAAGTAAGGTCACAATGGTGAATATATGGGCGACATGGTGCAGTCCCTGCATCGAGGAGCTGCCCGCTATTCAGGATATGATGGACGAACTGCCCGAGGGCGCAAACGTCATTTCCATCTGTCTCGACGCCAATACCGACATGGAGCTGGCGCTGGAGATAGTGGATACCTACGGCCTTGAATTCAAGGTGATCATTCCCGACGCAAGCATTGAGAATAACGTCCTGCGCTACACCGAGGCTGTGCCCGCCACCTATTTCGTGGACAGCAGCGGAAATATCATCGGTCAGCCCATAGTGGGTGCACCCGTTGACCCCAAGGCTATGTATATCGGCAGGCTGGAAGAAATTCTCGCCTCCATGGAGAAATGATATGTCCAGAACGACATTGATAAGAGCCGGACTTCTGCTGCTGGCGGCAGCCTTCGTGGTTATCGGTATAGTGCGGGAGGAAGCGGCGGTAGTGCTGCAGAAAGCAGTTAACATCTGCCTTGAATGTATAGGTATCGGATGAAAAGAAAAATTTCCAAAAGACTTATCATACAAATCATTTCCGCCCTGCTTTTCAATGCCAATTTCCGGGGCTTTGCGGAGGGCCGGATATATACAGGCAAGCTGAAAACAATGTGCCTGCCCGGACTTAACTGCTATTCCTGTCCGGGCGCTCTCGGATCCTGCCCCATCGGCTCCCTGCAGGCGGTGCTGAGCGGGAGAAAGCATAATTTCAGCTTCTACGTTATCGGTATACTCATATTCTTCGGCGTAGTGTTGGGACGCCTTATTTGTGCTTTCCTTTGCCTGTTCGGGCTTGTGCAGGATTTGCTGTACAAAATACCCGTACCTAAGCTGAAAGTACCGGAAAAAGCGGATAAGCTGCTGCGATGGCTCAAATACCTTGTGCTGCTGGTGCTGGTGGTAATTCTGCCCACCTTTGTTTCAAATCAGTTCGGTATCGGTGAGCCGTGGTTCTGCAAGTGGCTGTGCCCTGCGGGAACGCTGGAGGGCGGACTTCCGCTGTTGGCGGCAAGCGAAAACCTCCGGCAGGCGGCAGGCGGACTGTTTATATGGAAACTGGCGGTGCTCATAGTGATAGTGCTGTCCTCCGTGTTCGTTTACAGACCCTTCTGCAAATACCTTTGCCCGCTTGGCGCATTCTACGGCCTGTTCAGCCGGGTGAGCATATTCCGCATGAAGGTGGATAAAGAAAAATGTACCCTTTGCGGCGCCTGCGAAAAGAGCTGCAAGATGGGCGTTGAAATACGAAAGAACATAAACTCAGCCGAATGCATACGCTGCGGCGAATGTATAGGCAGCTGTCCCACCGGGGCTATAAGCCGCTGCGTTGGCGGCTTCGATAAAAAAGAAGGGGAGAATAATCATGGAAGAACGTCTTGTTAAAGGAAGAACCCTGCCCGAGGCATACCATAACGCGCTGAAGGAGCTGGAGGAATTCGGCGAGATTTCTCCCTGCCCGGATTACAATACCAATCAGAAGGAGCTTTCCATGACTATGGTGGTGGAGGAGCCTCTTGCCGAACCCATGATATCCAAGCTGTTCATCGGCGGCTACCGTGAGCTGGAGCAGTACCGTCAGGAAATGCTGGATGGTATCCTTGACTTCGAGATAGAGCGCGGCAACTGGGCATATACCTATCATTCCCGAATGGAAAAGCAGTTTCCCTTCATTGCGCAGGAGCTGCGCCGCAATCCCGACTCCCGCCGCGCGGTCATCGACGTACGCGATTGGGAAAAGGACGCCGCCAGCGACGACCCGGCCTGCCTGCAGCATATCCAGTTCTTTATCCGCGCAGGCAAGCTCCACAGCAAGGTGCTTTTCCGCTCCAACGACGCCTGCAAGGCGACCTTTATGAATGCCTTTGCGCTCATAATGCTGCAGAAGCGCATTGCCGACGAAGTAGGCGTGCCCATGGGCAGCTACACCCACCGCGCCAACAGCTTCCACTGCTATGAGAAGGATTTCCCCATGCTCGAAGGCTATGTGAAGCGCATGAGCGAGGGCGAAGTTACCTACGATTATGTGGGCGAATGGGAGGATATGATGATCGAGGCTCAGCCGGAGATCGCCGCCGCCGTGGAAAAGCTGAAAGCGCAGAATTGACAACTTGAAAAACAGCACCCCGCAGATTTTCTGCGGGGTGCTGTTTGCGTTACAAATATGTATGATAATTTTAACAATGAGTGAAACACACTTAAAACTTTCTTAAAAATTGTGCACGAAGTGTCTTGGCTAAAACATTTCAAAACTAAGCGACTGTGGTAGAATATGTGCAACAGGTCAAAAAATTATGCGAGGGAAATGTTTGATTTGTTGACTCTGTCAAAATGTAGAAAGGAAGATGAAAATGAAAGTAAAGAAACTGCTTTCTCTGATGCTTGCTCTGCTGCTCGTAGTGGCTATGTTTGCAGGTTGTGCTCCCAAGGACACTCCCTCCACTCCTTCCACCACCCCTGGCACAAGCACCAACACTCCCGATGACAGCCAGGGCGGCGAAAAAGTTGAGGAAGATTCTCCTTACAACTTCGCAGCAGGCAATTTCGAAACCGGCGAGAATGGTCTTGCTCTTGATTTCTATGAGTATGAGCTGCCTCTCTCCACCACTGACGAGGTTTTCTCCTTCTGGAACATGTGCTGGACTCCCCAGTATATTCCTGCAGAAGGCTTCGGCAGCATGCCCTACCAGCTGGAGCTGGATCAGAAGACCGGCGTTCACATTGAGTATCTCTGTCCTCCCGTTGAGTCTCTTCAGGCGAACTTCGCAGTTCTTCTGGCAGCCGACGATCTGCCTGACATCATGGCCCACGGCCTTATCTACTATGGTAAGTCCGCTCAGGACGCAGTTGATGAAGAGTGGCTGGTAAACATCCTTGATTACAAGGATTATGCTCCCAACTATTTCTACGCTGTAGAGTATATCGACCAGCAGACCCTCCGCGATACCGTTTACTACAACGAAAATGTCTGCGCATGGTTCTACGGCATCCTGAAGGATCCCACCCCCACCACCGGCTGGTGCGTACGTGAGGACTACCTTGATAAGCTGGGCCTCACTTGGCAGGACATCGTTACCTATGACGATATCTATGATATGCTCACCCGCATGAAGAACGAGCTGGGCGTAGATTGGCCCATGGAAGTTTTCCAGAGCCTTGAAATGGTTCCCGGTTACTTTGCATCCGGCTACAACACCGCTCTCTTCCTTAACTCTGCAGGTATGCCCTATACCAAGGTTATCGATGGTAAGATCCAGTACACCTCTACCACCGAAGACGATAAGAACCTCGTCGAAATGATGGCAAAGTGGTACAAGGAAGGCCTCATCGATCCCGGCTGGCCCGGCTACATGGGTAACGACGATATGATGAACTTTATCACCACCGGCGAGACCGCTTACGTTTCCATGACTCCCAGCCAGATCAACGACTATATCTCTGCTACCGATGATCCCGACTGCAGATGGACTTCTCTTACCCGTCCTCTTCTCTATGAAGGCCAGGAACTCAAGTACGGCCAGCAGCTCTCTTATCTGACTTACGGTACTTCCTCCATCAGCGCAAAGTGCGAGAACATTCCTCTTGTAGTTACCTGGTGTGACTGGTTCTACAGCCCCGCAGGTTCCGAGTACTCCAGTTGGGGTCCCGAAGGCATTGTTTGGGAGTATGACGAGAACGGTGAGAAGATCCTCACCGATTTCATTCTCCATCATCCCGAAGGCATGGGTGCCCAGTGGGCACTGCTCATGTACTCCGCCAACAACCTTGGCGACGCTACTTACTTCTCTCAGGCTCGTTCCTACGCTTATGAGGGCGGCCGTGAGCTCTTCGAAATGACCGAGAGATGGGTTATCGAAGGCTACAAGGGTGAGTACGACATTCCCACCGGCTTCAGACTGACCGATGATCAGAATGCAGAGCTCAACGAGCTCAGCGGCGACGTTGCAACCTATATCAACGAGCAGTTCTCCGCATTCTTCGTAGGCGATAAGCCCATCAGCGAGTGGGATGAATATGTTGCTCAGGCAAACACTCTTGGTATGGATAAGATCCTCGAACTGTATCAGGAAGCATACGACGCATACATGGCAGCATAAGGCACAGCCGCAATTTACGGTATAATTTTTAGATTTCCTCCGCAGGTGTATGCCTGCGGAGGAAATTTTTTGCCCTGCGGCGCTGCGGAAAAAAACACCGAATTCAATACAACCGGACAGGTGAACATAAAAGTGTTACAAAATATTAATAAAAAATGATGAAAAACACTCAAAAATATTAAGAATTTAAAAAGTAATGTCTTGGCGAAAACATTCGCTTTTGCTGTGCTGTGGTAGAATGTGTGCAACAGGTCAAAAAATGTGTGAAGGAAATGTTCGATTTGTTGACTATGTCAAAATTTGGAAAGGAAGATTGTCAAATGAAAGTTAAGAAACTGCTTTCGCTGATGCTTGCTCTGCTGCTCGTAGTGGCTATGTTTGCAGGTTGTGCTCCCAAGGACGCTCCCGACCAACCTACCACTACCCCCGGCACAAGCACCACCACTCCCAACGACAGCCAGGGTGGCGAAGACGTTCAGGAAGATTCTCCTTATAAGCTCGCCGCCGGAAACTTCGAGGCTGATGAAAAGGGTATAGCCAATGCTCCCTACGAGTATGAGCAGCCCTTCTGCACCACCGACGAGGTCATTACCTATTGGAACACCTGCTATACTCCTCAGTACATTCCCGCTGATGGCTTTGGCAGCATGGAGTACCAGCGTGAACTCGCCGAAATGACCGGTGTTAACATCGAGTATGTGGTTACTCCCGTAGAAACCAAGAGCCAGAACTTTGCGGTTATGCTGGCTTCTGATGACCTGCCCGACATCATGTCCCTCGGCCTTACCTATTACGGCAAGTCTGCAGAGGACGCCATCAACGAAGGTTGGTTTATAAACATTTGGGATTACAGAGATTATGCTCCCAACTACTTCTATCAGGTAAAGGCTATTGATAAGGACGGCCTTACCAACACTGTTTATTATAAGGAAGGCATCGTAGGCTGGTTCTACGGTATCCTCTCCGACCCCACCCCCACCACCGGCTGGTGCGTACGTGAAGACTTCCTTGAAGACTTGGGTCTCACCTGGCAGGACATCGTTACCTATGACGATATCCACGATATGCTTTATCGCTTCAAGAATGAACTGGGCATAGAGTGGCCCATGGAAGTGTTCCAGACCATCGAAATGGTTCCCGGCTACTTCGCATCCGGCTACAACACCGCTATTCTCCTCAACTCCTACGGTATGCCTTTCAGCAAGGTTGTGGACGGCAAGATCCAGTACACCCTGACTACTCAGGACGACAAGGATATTACCGCCATGATGGCTCAGTGGTATAAGGAAGGCCTTATCGATCCCGGCTGGCCCGGCTACATCGGCAATAACGAAATGGTAAACCAGATCACCACCGGTGCTACTGCTTACGTTTCCATGACTCCCAGCCAGATCAACGACTATATCACCCAGACTCCCGACCCCGATGCAAAGTGGACCTCCCTTACCCGTCCCGTAAAGTATGAGGGTCAGAAGCTCATGTACGGTCAGGAACTCTCTTATCTGACCTATGGTTACGTTAACATCAGCGCAAAGTGCGAGAACATTCCTCTTGCAGTTACCTGGTGTGACTGGTTCTACAGCCCCGCAGGCTCCGAGTACTCCAGCTGGGGTCCCCAGGGTGTTGTTTGGGATTATGACGAAAACGGCGAGAGAATGCTCACCGATTTCATCAACAATCATCCCGAAGGAATGGGCGCCCAGTGGGCACTGCTCATGTACTCCGCTAACAACCTCGGCGACGCAACCCTCTTCTCTCAGGCTCGTCAGTATGCATATCCCGGCGGCAACGAGCTCCTCGAAATGACCGAGAGATGGGTTATAGAGGGCTACGAGGGTGAGTATGACGTTCCCACCGGCTTCCGTCTGTCCGATGACGAGAGCGAGGAAGTCAGCGCTTACTCCAGCGACGTTGCAACCTATATCAACGAGAACTATGCAGCATTCTTCGTAGGCGAGAAGTCTATGGACGAGTGGGACGCTTATGTTCAGGGTGCAATGGACCTCGGTATGGCTAAGATCCTTGAGATTTACCAGACTGCATTCGACGCTTACATGGCTGAGAACGCATAACACAACCTAATTTTTGTTCGGGGCGCCTTTATGGCGCCCCGAGCTTTTTTATGCCAATATGGTGGCGCAGCAAGGCTGTATATGATAAAATATCAATAAACAGAGAAAAAACTCTTGACTGTAAAGCAACTTTATAGCTTATGCTGAGCTCAAAGGAGGCTTGCAAATGACCATAAAGGAGATAGAAAATCTTTCGGGCATACCGAGAGCGAATATACGCTATTATGAGCAGGAGGGACTTATCGACCCCAAGCGCCTGCCCAACGGCTACCGCACCTATTCCGAGGAGGAACTGGCGGTGCTGGAGAAAATAAAGCTGCTGCGCGGCGTGGGTGTTTCTTTGGAGGATATCCGCGCCCTGCAGAAGGGTGAGGACGAGCTGAGCGCCGTTCTGTCCCGCCGCCTCCGTGAGCTGGAAAGCGAAGCGAAAGCTCTTGAAGAAGCCAAGAACCTCTGCCGCGCTATGCGCGGAGCGGGGGAAAGCTACGCCACACTCAATGCCGCAAAGTACAAGAACGCCCTGCCGGAAGATGAGCCGGTGATAGTTATAGGGCCGGGAATGCCTCAGTACCCGCCCTGCCAGTGGCGCAGATATTTCGCCCGTGCCGCTGACCTGCTGCTGTACCGCCTGGTACTGGTAACTATATTTTCCTTTACGCTGCGGGGTGCAACGAAGTCCAATTTGCTCCTTTCCGTGCTTACCGTTGTGGTGATGCTCCTTGTTGAACCGCTGCTGCTGAGAATTTTCGGAACAACGCTGGGCAAATTCCTTTTCAGTCTGCGTGTCACCAATAATGACGGAGGTCGTCTTAGCTACGGTGTGGGCTGGCAGCGCACGAAATATGTCCTTATATACGGCATGGGCTTCACCATTCCCATAGTGGAGTGGATAATGAACTGGAAAAGCTACAAGCGTGCCGACGAGGGGCTTTCCCTGTACTGGGAGGACTACTCAAACGTAGTCCCCCGCCCGATGAACTGGAAGAACGCGGTAGCCATTCCCACGGCGATAGTGCTGTGGATAGTGACGATAGTGATTACGGTGTACTGCTCTCAGCTGCCGCCCAATCGGGGCGATTTGACCGTGGCGCAGTTTGCAGAGAACTATAATGCAATGATCGAGATTTATGACCTGAATATGCGTCACATGACAGAGGAAGGTCAGCTTTATGTGTCGGAGGTGGACGGCAGTGATGGTTCTATCGGTGAAATAAGCGAGCAGGGAGCCGTGGTGATAAGCTTCGAGAAGAAGCCCCGTCTTGAGTTTGAGTACACCTTGGAGAACGGAGTTATAACCCAAATTGTCGCCCACGGCGAAGTGCGTGATGCTGATTTTGCCGCTGACTGCGTAAATGAACAGCTGGTGATAGCGTTGGCATTTGGCGGTGCCCGCAAGGAGATGGGCGTAGTGAACAGCAACCGCTCCTTTATAGAGCGCAAGCTGCGCAACGAGCCTTTCAGGGATTGCAGCTTCAAGGTGAGCGGTATAAGCATAAACCGCGACATTGAATACAGCGGCTATTACGATGTGGGCGGTATGCTGGTAGCGAAGGACAATGTTAAGTCGCTGTATAGAGAAGAATTTACCATAAGCATTGTAAAGTAGGCGAGCCTGTGAAGTACAGAAACCGAATAATTGCAGGCGTAATAATATTAGCTGTGATTTTCGCAGCCTTGTACTTTATCCCACTGCGCCGCAATGTTGATAAGAGTATGCCTTGCGTGGCGTGGGATGTTGAAAACCCCACTGTCGGTGATGCTGAGGGCATAGCGATAAAAGGCAAATACTACGATTACCTCCTGAGGGATGATGACTACTTTATGGGAACGGTGACCATTTCCGACCTGAATTCCGAAGCCGAAGTGTCCGATTTTAAGCTGCTGTTAAATGATGTGAAAATCGTCGGCGGCAAGCAATGTCTGCTACATTATTTCAGCAGCAAATATCAAAAAATATATTACGTCGGTTCACTGTTCATGGACGGGCTCTTTGATAAGGTCTGTATATTTGTGGACAATGAAAAATACTATCAATTTGACGGCAAATACATTTCCGCCCCCGCAGCTACCGTCGAAGAGGCGGTTGCAATCGCGGAAAACATGCATTTAACGTAATCGCTGAAAGGCAGGTGAGACTGTGAAGTATATAAACCGAATAATTACAGTTCTGCTGATATTGGGTGTTATTTTCGTGGCTTTGTATTATATCCCAATCGGACGAGATGTGGATATTAGTATGCCCTGCGTGATATGGGATAAGAATGACCCTACCGTGGGTGAACCTGAGGGAATAGCTATAAAGGGTAGATATTACGATTACCTTATCAAGGATGACCGCTTTATAGGCAGCATACGCATTTCCGAGGTGAACGATTATGAGGAAGAACTGGAAATGGAATTGCGTGTGGCGAAAAGCCACGGTATGAAGATAGCATCAATATATTACTTTAGCAGGGTTCACTACAAGACCGTTGATTTAGGCTCTCTTTATACGCAGGACGAATTTGATAGTATGCTGATTTTCCTCAGTGGAGCGGGGACGGGGATTGATCTGTGGAAAGGTAAAGTAGTTTCCGCTCCCGCCACCACCATCGAAGAGGCGGTGGCAATAGCGGAAGCGATGAATTTCGCATAATCGTATAGCATTTTCGCCGCCAGCGTGGTATACTTATTGCATACAAACTGATTACGGAGGTAATACCATGAAATGTATCCACGTTGTTAAGGTCGGCAGCCTCAGAGACCCCAATCCCGAGACCCGCGGCAAGGTAGAGGTTCTCGATATTCCTCAGCAGCCCTTGGGCGACGAGGACGTAAGAATTAAGGTAGCTTACTGCTCCATCTGCGGTTCCGATCCCCATCTGGTTGAAAATATTTTTGGCTGGGAGCCTCCCTTCGGCATTGGCCATGAGGTCTCCGGCGTTATCGTAGAGCTTGGCCCCAAGGCCACCAAGAAGGGACTTAAGGTCGGCGACCGCGTTGCCGGCAACTTCCTCCACTTCTGCGGCACCTGCTACTACTGCCAGAACGGTCAGCAGCAGTTCTGTATTCACGCTGATGAGTCCAATAACCCCGGCATGGCTGAGTATGTAGTATGGCACGAATCTCAGGTCTATAAGCTGCCTGACGATGTCAGCCTCAAGACCGGCTGCCTTCTCGAGCCTACCGCTATTGCCGTGCGTGCCATGGATAAGGTCGGCATGAAGGCAGGCCAGCGAGTAGCCATCAGCGGCGGCGGCCCCATCGGTCTGCTTATCCTGCAGGCTATCCACATGTCCGGCGCTACTTCCCTGACGCTCATCGAGCCTATCGCCGAGCGCCGTGAGCTGGCGAAGAAGTACGGCGCCCAGTACGTTATCGACCCCACCACTCAGGACGTTAAGGAAGAGGCGATGCGCCTTACCGACGGCATCGGATACGACGTTGTCATCGACTGCTCCGGCTCCGTTCACGCGGTTTATCCTCTGCCCTTCATCACTGCCAAGGGAGGCAAGCTCATTTACGCCGCAATGTATCCCAACGATTTCGAGATGCCTCTCAACCTCTATAAGTTCTGCTACTACAACGAGCTTGAGATCACCGGACTCTACGTTGCGCCCTACGCATTCCCCCGCGCCCTCCAGCTCATGCCCAGAATGCAGCTTGAGGACTTCACTCAGAAGGTGTTCGACATTGACGATGCCGAGGCTGCCTTTGAGGCACAGATTTCCGGCAAGTGGCCGAAAATACTTATCCGCTGCAACCACATCGAAGGTGAATAAAAACAACAATACCGGAAAGCCAGCGGCTTTCCGGTATTTCGTTTGATGGGATTATTCACCGTAGGTTTCCACGCAGAAACCCTTGTGACCGCAGTCGGGGCAGGTCAGGCGGCGGGTGCGGGGCGTGTGCACAGCCCAAAAGGCCTCCCTGAAGCGGGGCTTGAATACCTTGTGGCACTGGGGGCAGATGTAGGCGGTCTTTTTAAAGTAAACCGAGGATATCCAGATGCCGAGAGCGACCACGATGCACATACCCACTGCGAAAGGCCACCATATTCCTTTGGTCACCCAAAGAATAATAGTGCCGATTTCGATGATGTCCATAATTATGCCGATGGTGATAATGAGCGCGCGCAGCTTTCTTATTTTCTTTTTGTTTTCCATAATGTGAGCTATATCATTGATGGATTCAACGGAGAAGTTTTCCACGTGTTTCAGGCCCTTTGCAAGCTCGGCGATGCGAGCCAACTGAGCCTGCTGCTGGGATATCTCCTCCTGCAGCAGCTGCTCCTGCTGTTGCAGCAGCAGGGAAATAACGCTGCCCGGATCCGCCTCGCTCAGCAGTTGACCGATACTGCTTATTGGCAGACCCAATTCCCGCAGGAAGCATATTACCTTCATCTGCCGCAGGTCGTCCTCGGAATACAGCCGCCTGCCGCCCTCGCTGAGTTGGCTGGGAGTGAGAATGCCGCGGGTGTCGTAGTATTGAACGGTGCGCACGGATACGCCGCACTGCTTCGCAACTTCTCCGGTTGTGTATATTGACATAGCTTTCACCTCCTTATGCTGCAATAATACAGTATTACGCAGCGTCACAAGCAATACCTGACCCAAGGGGATTTTTTGCTTTTCTTAAAGTTTTGCCGCTATTCTTGCCGCTAACGGACGTTTTACCTTCATGGCACCCTTGGGACAGAATTCCTGGCAGCAGAAGCAGCGGATACATTTGTCCTTGTCGATGACTGCCAGCTTGTTTTCGATAACTATGGCCTTGGCGGGGCAGATGCCCGCGCATACTCCGCAGCCTACACATTCGGAGGATTTCAGCTTGGGACGGGAAATGAGCAACTTGCCTGCGAAAGCGCTGAACGCGCGGAGAACGGGGTTTGTGCCGTTGCCGGAGAAAAGCAGGCTGTTGTGAACGGCCACGTGGTCGAAATCGCTGACGGTCAGCTCATCGAAGGGGCCGCAGATGCTAAGCTCTCCATGGTCGGCGGGAGCAAGACCCCGACGCTGGGCGGCTTCAAGCGTGGGCACATCGTCCTTGCTCAGACCAATGAGGGCGGCGCAGGCAACGTCCAGCTTATAGGTGGAGAAGGAGGCCAGCAGCGCGCCAATTTGACGGGGCTTGCCGGCGGTGGGACCGTTGCCCTCCATGCCCACTATGGCGTCGGCAATAGCCAGCCGGGGCTTGAAATATTCGTTCAGGTCAACCAGCATATCGGCGAAATCCGGGTAGTTGGGGTATTTGTAGTGATACTCCGGCTTCATGGTGCCGGGTATGGCGCCGAACATATTCTTCACCGCACCGGACATACCCATCATGCCGTGGGACTTCAGCTTGCAGAAATCAATGATGGCGTCGGCCTCCAGCAGCCATGAGGTACAGGTGAAGCTTTTGAGCACCTTGGCCTCGGGAAAGCTCACCTCGCTTTGCCCGAAGTTGTCGTTGAGCTTTGCACCGTATTCGATGGCGTCGCGCATGCCGGTGACGCTATAGACACGGTTGAGGTACACGCTGCTGTATATGCCGCCGGGGCTGTCGCCGATTATGACCTCGGCGCCCCGCTGAGTGAGCAGCTTAGTGAGCGCGCAGACCAGCGCAGGGTGGGTGGTGCCGGCGGTGTCGGGCTTCATGGCGGTCACAAGATTGACCTTTACCGCGATTTTCATACCCGGCTGTACCCAATCAAGGCCGCCGATGGGTTCAAGTACACGAATGAGAGCGGCCTCGGCCTCGGCGTAATCGGAGCAGGGGGTTATAGAAACGTCGTAGTTTTTTGTGTTAGTCATAATTATCACCGTATTGAGTGTAATTCAAAACCGCTGCCCTGTCAACTCGGCGTATTGAAACTTTAAAGTCGGCGTGATACAATGAAAAAAACGGAGGTGAGGGTATGGAAAAAATAGAGCTGAGCAGGTATGCTGCCAATGTGTTCAAAGCCGAAAAAACGGAGGAACGCCCGCTGATCTATCTCCATACCGCCGCCGAAGAATGCGCGGAGATATTTGCCGCGTCGGCAAAAGCAGCCACGTTGGTCTGCGTTTCGGGCATCGATTGGAACACGGATATGTCACCGTGGCCTGCGGCGCGAGCCTTCAAGGGCGGCGAGGATTTTGCGGGCAAAGCAGGTGAGTATCTGCGGCAGCTTGAAAGCGATATTGTACCCGAGGTGGAGAAACTGCTGGGTTTCACACCGGTGAAACGTGGCATTGCCGGTTATTCACTGGGTGGCCTTTTTGCCCTGTGGAGCGTATACAATACGGAGTTGTTCAGCCTTGCAGCCTCGGCTTCCGGCTCATTGTGGTTTGACGGCTGGACGGACTATATTCAGGCAAACGTACTGAAAATTCAGCCGGAGCGGGTGTATATATCCCTTGGCGACCGTGAGAAGAACGCTCGCGACCCGCGCATGCGCATGGTGGAGGAAAATTCCCGCCTTACCGCACGGCTGCTGTCGGCGAAGTTTGAAATTAACGAGGGAAATCATTTCAAGGACGCACCCCTGCGAATGGCGCGGGCAATAGATTATATATCGGGAGTGTGAGAAAATGAACGTGAAAAAGACTATCGAGACTCTGAAAAAGAATGGCTTCAAGGTCAGTTTCTTTGAAAATAAGGAGGCTGCGGCTGACTATATCGTGTCGGAGATAAGCGGCAAGACCGTAGGCATCGGCGGCAGCAAGACCGTGGAGGCGCTGGGCGTGCATGAGCGCCTTATGGAGAACAATACCGTCTGGTGGCACTGGTTCCAGCAGCCCCAGGACGAGATACGCCGCAAGGCAGCTACAGCGCAGGTTTATCTGTCCTCCGCCAACGGTATCGCCGAAACGGGCGAGATAGTGAATATCGACGGCAACGGCAACCGCGTCGCATCCACTATGTTCGGCCACGAAAAGCTTATCATCGTGGCAGGCGTGAATAAGATAGCGCCCGACGGCGCCGCGGCGCTTCACCGTGCCCGCAACGTGGCCTCGCCCCTTAATGCCCGCCGCCTTAATATGAAAACGCCCTGCGCCACCGGTGAATTGAAATGCCATGACTGCAGCTGTCCCCAGCGAATCTGCGGCGGTGTTTCCACTCTGCTGCGCCCCATGTTCGGCATCGGCGAAACGGAAGTCGTGCTGATAAACGAAGAGTTGGGATATTGATATAACAACAGCCCACCGTACACGGTGGGCTGTTCCTTTTTAACCAAGCAAGCGCTCATAGAGCATTTTGTCCATGTCCTTGAATACGCTGAAAACAACGTGCTTCACGCTTTTGGCGTTGTCAAGGCACTCACGGACGGTTTTTACCGCCACCTCGGCGGCAAGGTCGTTGGGGAAACGGAAAACGCCGGTGGATATGCAGCAGTAGGCGATGCTTTCAAGCCCCTTTTCCTCGGCGAGCTCAAAGCAGGAGCGGTAGCTGGAAGCGAGCAGCTCCTTGTCGCGCTCGGTTACGGGGCCGGAAATGATGGGGCCGACGGTGTGCAGTACCCAGCGGGAGGGCAGGGAATAGGCGGGGGTTATCTTCGCCGTGCCTGTAGGCTCCTCGTGACCCTGGGCGCGCATTATGCGGCTGCAGTCACGGCGGAGCTGAACTCCCGCGAAGGTGTGAATGCAGTTATCGATGCAGGCGTGGTTGGGTACCCAGCAGCCCAGCATTGCGCTGTTGGCGGCGTTGACTATTGCGTCAACCTCCAGCAGGGTGATGTCACCCTGCCATATGCTGATACGCTCATCGGCGGGGCAGCGGGGCAGCTCGGCGGCCTTGGTAACGCCCTGCTCGACTATATAGCCGGAGAGGTATTCGTCCTGAACGGTGATGAACTCGCCCTCGTCCTCCATAGGGTCGCGGGTGTTCACAAGGGCGCGGAACAGACGGAAGCGCTCACCCTCATCTGCGGGCAGCGGCTGGTCAAGGCCGCGTTCTGCCAAAAGGTGTTTTATAAGGTATTCAAGTCTTTCGGGTTGGGTCACGGAAAACGCCTCACTTCAAATAAAATTTGTGGCAGATGATACCGAGGGATCTTATCAGTATTTATCAATAAGCTTCTTCACGTAATCTACAAAATCGTTGCGTACGTCCTCGGGCCAAAGCAGCTGCACCTCGTCACCAAAGCCGCAGAGCCAGCCGTAGAACTGGGGGCTGACCACCACATTCACCGTAACGGTGAAGCTGCCGTCGTCCTTGGAGTTGATGATAACGTCCCGCCCGAAGCGGTCTATCACCGCACCGGCAAGGTGATTTACGAAGCGCAGGCGCACCTTACGCTCCTGACCGGCGAACATTCCAAAGACCTTGCCTGCGTATTCCGCCAGCTTGCTGCCGTCGAAATCTTCGTTTTTGTTGCGGGGCTGCTTTTCCAATTCAATATCACTCATCTTGTCCACTCGGTAATGCTTCACCAGCCCGCTTTCCTCCTCGTGGGCAATGAGGTAATAGTTCTCGTCGTCCCATGTGAGGGCGTAGGGGCTGACCATATATCGGGCACCGTGGCGGCGGTAAAGCTTATCCTTCATAATGGAGAAGTCGAAGTAGCGGAAGCTTATCTGCTTGTCGTAGGTTATGGCTTCATGGATTTTGTCCACATTGTAATAAATGGACTCGTTCATGGATTTTATGCGGTTTCGCACGAAAACCTGACGCTGAAGCTGTCGTGCGCCATGTCGTCCGGCAAGATTTTCAAGCTTATGTATCAGAGAAAGGGACTTTTTCTCGGTAATGAAGCGGGAGGACTGGACAACATCCACCAATAGCTTCAGCTCGGCCAGCTCAAAATCACGGCTGGCCACCGCGTAAAGGGGCGGACGGCCGCCGAGCTTGATAATGTCAAGCCCGAAATCTCGCAGAATGTCAAGGTCGTTGTAAAGGCTCTTGCGCTCAACGGAGATACCCAGAGATTCAAGATGCGCCATGATTTGCGCCCCACTTACGCCGTGGGTCTCGTCGGTTTCCTCCAGCAGATACTTCATCAAATAGAGAAGCTTTGCCTTCTGGTTCTGTGATTTTGCCATGCTGCCGCTCCTTTCCCGTAATTGTCATTCGTAAAGCGAGCCCTGCTCGAGCCCGTCGCGCTCAAAAGCGCTGTTTATATAGCTGAGAACCTTCTTCTTGTCGGCGCTCCACATGGGCGCTATAAGCTCACGCTTTGCTCCGTCGCCGGTGATGCGGTGAACGGTCATGTCCGGACGCAGGCGGCTTATGCAGCCTTCAAGAAGCCGGGTGTAATGTTCAAGAGTGAGAGTTTCAAATTTGCCCGCCTCGTAATCCGCGGCAAGGTCGGTGCCGCGCAGTACGTGCAAAAGCTGCAGCTTTATGCCGTCAGCTCCGCTTTTAGCAATGTAGGAGGTGGTTTCGTATATCATTTCGTCTGTTTCGCCGGGAAGCCCCAGTATCATGTGGACTATCACTTCGATGCCAAGTGCCTTTAGCCGACGCACGGCCTCGTCGTATACGGGCAGGGCGTAGCTGCGGCGAATGTATTCGGCAGTGCTTGGGTGTATAGTCTGCAGGCCAAGCTCCACCCAAACGGGCTTTATCCCGTTAAGCTCGCCAAGCAGCTCTAAAATATCATCGCCCAGACAATCCGGACGAGTTGCGATGTCGAGCACGGCTATGTCAGGGCGGGTAATGATGGGCATAAAAAGCTCACGCAGCCGCTGAGCGGGTGCGTAGGTGTTTGTATAGCTTTGAAAGTAGGCGATATATCGTCCGCTGCTGCCAGCTTTGAAAGCCACACGGCGGCGGGCGTTTTCCAGCTGCTCCTCGATGGAGGGGCGCTGCCCCGCGGCGAATTCGCCGGAGCCGCCGGAGCAGAAGATACAACCTCCGTAACCGAGAGTGCCGTCCCGGTTGGGGCAGCTCATGCCGCCGTCCAGGGAAAGCTTATATAGCTTTTCCCCGAAGCGGCGGCGTATTTCATTTGAAAATGAGCGGTAAAACATTGATGGGCTTACTTGCGCCAGACTTCGCCGGAGTCCAGACCCCACTTCTCGAACATTACGTTGTAGAACTCGGGGCGGGGGAAGTTCATGGGCATATCCATCTGCAGACCCTGATAGCCGAAGCCGAACATGGAAATGCCTCTTATGCATTCAGCCAACTCGGGCAGTTTCTCGGCGCGGAGAGTGAACATTACCTCGTCCTCGTCGGTCATGGCGCGCTCGTACTCGCCGGGATCCGGGAAGGTGATGTTGTAGTCCTGACCGTTGAGAACAGGAATGCTGGAATGTACGCAGGAGTCAACGGGGTCGAGAGTGACCTTGAGCATCTCGCCGCTGCCGAACTTGGCGCCCATGAGAATGCTGCGGATCTGAGCGGGGCGGCAGTAGATGGTGATTATGTCGGGCTCGAAGTTGCAGGAGCGCAGGGGAGCGAGGGTGAAGCCGATGGGCTTCTTCTCGGCTGCCAGCATGGGATATTCCTCGCGGAGGAACTTCTTGCTGCGTTCCTTATCTCTGATGAAGAACTTGTCGCCCATGTATTCGTAGTCATCGTCGTCAAGGTCTACGAGGCCGTAGGAAACCAGGGGCCATACGCACCAGTGGTCTTCCTTGAGCATGGTCAGGGCAGTGCGGTTGCGGCGCACCAGTGCGTAAGCCTGACACATTGCCAGTCGGTCGCCGCGGTCCTTGTAGGGACGCAGGGAGCCTTCGGGAATTTCGTCCTCGGAGTAGATGAGCTTAAGGGCGATGGGGGAGTAACGCAGAATAAGAAGCTCTTCCAGCTCCTTGCCGAGAGTGTTGTATTCAGCAATAGTCATTTTCCATATCCTCCAAATAATTTTTTCAAATTATTATTTATCTTCCAGCTGTTCCTCGACCTCAGCCATTCTGCCCTCGGCCAGTGCGCGGGTAATGAATACCTTGCCGCACTTGGGGCAGACGGGAACTTCGTGGGAAACGGTGCGCTCCATGTAGTTGAAGATGGTTTTGCGGGTCTTGAGCTCTACGCCGCACTTGGCACATTTCCAGATTCTTTCCTCGCTCATGGTCATACCTCCTCCTTGAAGTGGATGCGGTGGCTGTAAGCGCTGATGACGCTGTAGGTGCCGTCGGCGTTGGGGGTGTATTCGGCCCAATAGGTTATCACGGGAGTTACCATGCTGCACAGGCACACGCCGTTTTCGTCCACGAACTTGTCGTTATCCTTTTCGGCGCGCCAAATGGCTTCCTTAATATCGCTGAGAGTGATGAGCTTTTCATTCATGGCGGCGGTGACTTCGTCGGGAACGATGAGGGTGAGAGCGTCCCACTCATTGGCGGTGGGAACGAATTCCTTGCCTTCGATGTCCTTCATAAACTTTTTCTTGAGCATGATAACATTATCCCTCTTTTCCTGCAGCGACGGAACTGCCTTGACGGCGCCGTCGCCGAATACCATGTCCAGAATGTGGGCGCACTCCTTGCCCTTGGAGAGGAATACCTCCCGGCAGTTGGCGCAATAGACGATATAGGGCTTCTCGCTGAGAGCGGAGCGGTTTTCGGCAATTTCGTTGTAAAGCTTGGGGTTGGCGGTCTTCATCTGTCCACCGTAGCCGCAGCAGCGATTCTTTTCCTTGAGCTCCTCAAGATCCGCGCCGGATTTCTCCGCAAGGCGGCGGACACTCTGCTGCATCTCGTCGAAGTCACGGGCTGCACAGGGGTCGAATATGGAGGCTTCAGTGAACTTGGCCGCGGGTGCGAGAGCTTCGTCCTCAGCCAGCAGCTGATAAATGGTCAAGCGGGGGATATCGGGCATAAACGCCGCGAAAAGCTTGGCGCAGCTTGCACAGGCGAATACGAAAGCAGGCTTTCCTGCGTCCTCCCAAACCTTGCGTATCTTCGCCACATTTTCGCTCATGCGCTCGGCCTCGCCTGCCCAGTGGGCGGGAGCGCCGCAGCAGCCAAGGTAGATACCGGCATCATACTTTTCGGAAAGGTAGGCGTAAGCCTTTTCAACCAGCTCGGGGCTGGATGCGGAAAGCTGACAGCCGGGGAAGAACATGTACTTGTACTGTGCGGGGGAGGCGTAGGAGGCTTCGCCGGTGGCGAAGTCCATTTCGCCCAGCCAGAAATGATGCAGAGCCTTGGGCTGGGTGTTGGCTGCAACGCGGACGGTTCTGCCCAGGCTGAGAAGAGCGCCGATGTCCACGCCCTCGGGGCAGATGGACTTGCAGTAACCGCAGTCATTGCAGGAGAAGGTCTGGCGAGTCATGGAGCAAGGGGCGATGGGCGGCTTTGCCTTGGAGTCGGCGTAGACCTCCACAGCCAGCTTCACCGGCTTTTTGCGGTACATTTTCAGCATTTCACAGGCGGTCAAGCAGCGGTCGCAATCGCACTTGAGACAGCGGGCTGCCTCTGCCTTGGCTTCGTCCTCACTGTAAGCGTCGCCGGAGGCGGGCTGAATGCGGGGAACGCTTTCCTTGTCGCTGTGGTCGATGGTATGACCGCAGTAGTTTTTAGCGTATGCGCCTGCGGGAAGAGTGGCCTTGCCGATCTGAAGATAAACCTCCATGACCTTGGCGGCCTCGGCGCCCTGAGCGATGCCCTCCATGAGGCTGACGCCGCAAAGCTCGCCGCCCATGAATACCTTGGGGTTGGAGCTGGTCATCAGGGTGCTGTCCCAGCTATCTGTAAGTCCGAAGCCCTCGCCGCCGCGGCCTGTTGCTACATAGACCGCGTCGAACTCGCTGAGCTCGTCAAGACTCTTGATTTCAGTGTTATAGTGGAATTCGGCCTTGGTTGCAGAGAACTGCAGGGCGATATCCGCGTCGAAAAGTTCAAAATCCGGGTGGCTGCGGAGCTGACCGCCCCAGCCTTCGGCTTTATCGAATACAGTTACGCCGAATTTCTTCTGGGCAAGGTGCAGCGCGCAGGAAAGACCGGCCATGCCCGCGCCGATAACGGCGATCTTCTCGCTCTTGGGAGGGAGGGCGTAGGAGTCGGCCTTGCGGGACTTTACGTAAGTGAGGCAGGCTTCCTCGATTTTGCCCACGGCCACAGGCTCGTCGCCGGTGGCGCAGCGCTGACACGCACCCTCGCATGGACGGGGGCAGAGTTTGGAAACCACCACGGGGAAAACGACTGCGCTGCGCAGAGCCTTGTATGCAGCGGACCATTTGCCGTTGGCGGCCTTATCGAGGAAATTGCGCAGGTCGAGATGGAAAGGGCAGGCGAAGGAGCAGGAGGCGGGCTCGCCATTAAAACATCGTTCTGTTAATACTGTTGCTTCTTCCTGATTCATAAAGAAGATACCTCCTATTCAGGTGAAATTACATTGGTGCAAACAGGAGATAAGCAGGGTATGTCTGGCATACCCTGCTTATCGTTAACTTAGAAACTTATTAAGAAGCTTTCCTATTCAGCCAATCACAGGGGGTTAGCCTTGATGAGGTCGAGCTCTTCGTTGAGTTCGGAGCCCAGCCAATAGGGTTCGGGAGTGAGATCCTCGCCGCGAGCCTTCTTGTCCATAGCTTCCTTGACCTTCTCGGGAGTTGCGGGCAGAGCGTAGATACGAACACCGGCAGCGTTGTTGATGGCGTTGATAACAGCCATGTGACCGGAGCTCTGGAAGCACTCGGAGCAGCCTGCGGAGCCCTGAGGACCAAGGGGTCTGGGACGCTCGTAGTAGAGAACGTTGTAATCGTCGGGGATGGCATCAATGGTGGGGATACCGGAGCCAACGATGGTGTTGAACTTCTTGGTCTGCTCGTAGTCCTCGGTAAGTGCGAAGCCGATGGAGTGAGAGAGACCGCCGTATGCCTGACCGTCAACAGCCAGCTTGTTGCCGACTACGCCGACATCGCAGGCGCAGGTGTACTTGAGAACGGTGGTCTTGCCGTTGTCGTCAACCTCAACCAGGCAGGTGTTGACAGCGTACATGAACTCAGCGTCCTTGTCGCCTTCACCGGTGTTGGGATCGAGTCCGGGAGGCAGACCCAGGCCGAACTGGTCGTAGTGACCAATGTACTTGGTGGGGATACCCTCGGCTACCATCTCGTCATAGGTGCGATAGGTGCCGTCGGCCTTGCGCATAGCATCCATCAATTTGTTGCAGCCGTCGATGATAGCGTTACCGGTCATGTAGTGCTGGCGGCTTGCGGCGGAGAGGCCGGAGTCGGGGCACAGAGGACGCTCGTTCATAACGAGGCGAACCTGGGAAGCCTTGATGCCCATGGGCTCAAGAGCCTTAACGGTGTGGGTGAGAGCGCCGATGTCGCCGCCCTGGCCAACATCTTCCCAAGTGTTGTAGTTGGTGATGGTGCCGTCGGGATTGAGCTCGATAGCGCAGTCGGAAGAATCGATGAAGCCGATGGTGCACAGGAAGCCGCCAAGGGAGATACCTACGCCGACCTTCTTGCCTTCAGCCTTGCCCTTTTCGGCCAGAGCCTTGTACTCATCGTAGTAGGGCTTTACCATCTCGAGCAGAGTGGGATAGGGATGAGCCTTGTAGGGACGGCTGTTGATGGTCATAGAACCTTCGCGAGCGCAGTTCTTGTAACGGAACTCCCAGGGATCCATGCCGATCTCCTCGGCTGCCATGTCGATGAGAGCCTCGGTGGTGGTGTAGATCTGAGGAGCGCCGAAGCCGCGGTATGCGGTGTTGAAGGCGTGGTTGGTGGCAACGCCGCGAACCAGGCCCTTGAAGCTGGGGATGTTGTAGCCGTGGAAGCCAACGCTTACCAGGTTGTTGAAGATCTTACCTGCGGTGACTGCGTATGCGCCGTGGTCAAGACCACAGTCATACTCAGCAGCAAGAATGTTACCCTCATCGTCAACGGCGAGCTTACCGTTGGTGTAGGTAGCGGAACGCTTACCGGTCATGTGGTTGAACTCATCCCAGCTCAGCTCCAGAGAGCAGGGGCAGCCCAGAACGAGGGTAGCCAGTGCGCAGAGCACGTAGGTGTTGGGAGTGATAGCGTAACCGAAAGCAGCGCCGGTGGGGTTCTGGATCATGCGGATGTTTTCCTTGGGATAGTTAAGACCAAGGGAGATGGTGTCGATACACTCGGTGATAGCCTGAACCTTGCACTGGAGGGTCAGCATTCCGTCGGGATCGAAGTAAGAAAGAACGCTGTCGGACTCAATGGGCAGGTGGGGCTCATGCTGAGAGTGGAAGCTGCCGCCTACTACGTGAGGAGCGTCCTCGAAAATCTCTTCGGGATCGGTGCCCTTGTAAACGGGCTGAGTCATGTAGAAGTTGGGCATTGCGTCGAAGAGCTGAACAGCGTTGGGAGCTGCAGCCTCGGGCAGGGTGGTGTAAGCGGGCAGGGGCTCGAGCTCCTGCTTAACAAGCTTTGCAGCCTCGCGTGCGTGCTCGCGGGTGTCAGCGCAGACAACAGCGACTACGTCGCCCTTGCGGAGAACCTTCTCGTCACAGATTACGGGGAAGCGGGTGAGAGCGTTACCCTTCTGACGGGGAACGATAGCGGGGACTTCCATGTTGTTGTCGCCGGGGACATCCTTAGCGGTGAGAACCTTGATAACGCCGGGAGCCTTCTCAGCCTCGGTGGTATCAATGTTGATGATCTTGGCGTGGATAGCGTCGGAGAGAACAACTGCCAGGTGAACGGTGCCTGCGGGAGCCTGCATGATAACGTCGTTACCATAGTCAGCTACGCCGAGAACCTTGGACAGGGCAGCGGGACGGGGATGGTTGGAACCATAGATGTCCTTCTCGCCGTCGAAATCGTAGGTGATGTCAGCCATGGTCTTTTCGCCGCGCATAACAGCGGCAGCGGCCATAACAGCGTCTACGATGGGCTTGTAGCCGGTGCAGCGGCAGAGGTTCTTGTGAACGCGGAACCACTCACGGACTTCCTCACGGGTGGGGTTGGGGTTGGTCTGGAGCAGACCGTAAGCGGAAACGATGAAGCCGGGGGTGCAGAAGCCGCACTGTACGCCGCCGTAGGTGATCCATGCCTGCTGGAGGGGATGGAGGTTGGCAGCGGTGCCGAGGGCCTCGATGGTGATGATTTTGGAGTGCTCTTCAACGTTCTTCATCTTCTTGGTGCAGGAGCGGATAACCTCGCCATTATAAAGGATGGAGCAGGCGCCGCAAACACCAACGCCGCAGCCTACCTTAACACCGGTAAGACCCATGCGGCGAAGCACGGTTGCAAGAGTGTCCTTCTCGGGGTCATAGACAACAGGTCTTTCAACGCCGTTAATGTCTATGCGCATTCTCTGAAGATTCATTATTTGTCTCCTTTCCGTATACCTTGAGTACGTTGGGTATTTATAATAAACATAGTTACTCAATATAAGGTATTATAATATGAAATAAAATTATGTGCAATATCAAATTGATATTTTTTGAGCATACAGAGGCGAAAAATCTCCCTGAAAAGCATAAAAAACGGCACTTTTGGGCGCAGAGAAGAGATAAAAGAAAAAGTGAACATATTCACATTTTGCGGATTGACGGAAGCGGCGGCAGGGTATATAATTCCAAGCAAATCCCGTGGCATGAAAGGAAACGAAAAAATGAAAAACGGAGAGATGAAGGGTAATATCCTTCTTATCATAACCGCCTTGATATGGGGCAGCGCATTCGTCGCCCAAAGCGTCAGCATGGACCATATAGGCGCTTTCACCTTTCAGGGTGTGCGCTCCCTTATCGGCTCGGCGGTGTTGGTGCCGGTGATACTTGTCATCAGCGCAATGAAGAAGAAAAAGGGCGAATATGTAAAGCCCACAAAGCAGGATAAGGCGCAGCTTTGGAAGGCGGGCATTATCTGCGGCATTATCATGACCGTTGCCTCCAACCTGCAGCAGGCAGGCATGCAGTATACCACCGCCGGAAAGGCGGGCTTCATCACCGCTCTTTACATAGTCATCGTGCCCGTGCTGGGCCTGTTCATGGGCAAAAAATCCTCCCTGCGTATATGGCTTTGTATCGCAATGGCGCTGGTAGGTCTTTATCTGCTGAGTATGACCGAGGGCTTCCGGCTCTCTACAGGCGATACGCTGGTGCTGCTGTGCGCGGTAGCCTTCGCGTTCCATATAGTTGTGGTTGACCACTACGCAGCCATTGTTGACGGCGTGAAGCTCTCCTGCATACAGTTCCTCGTATGCGGCGTGCTGTCCTCCGTGATGATGTTCATTTTTGAAGAGCCGGAAATGAGCGGCCTGCTGAAAGCTGCCGTACCCATTCTCTATGCGGGCATCATGTCCTGCGGTGTGGCCTATACTCTGCAGATAGTGGGACAGAAGTACACCCGCCCCACCGTGGCGTCTTTGCTTATGAGCCTTGAATCCGTGTTCGCCGTGCTGGCGGGCATGGTGATACTCAGCGAAGTACCCACCGCCCGTGAGGCCATCGGCTGCGTTATCATGTTCGCGGCGATTATCATAACCCAGCTCCCGGAAAGGACGAAAGTTAAAAACTGATATAAATAATTACGGCGGCAGTCGCAGGACTGCCGCCGTAATTATTTATCCCAAAGAATTTTCGGTTCTGCTGATAAGGTCGTTCTGCATATCCTCGCCAAGCTCGATGAAGTATGCGGAGTAGCCCGCGATACGGACGACGAGGTCTCGGTAGGTCTCGGGGTCCTTCTGCGCCGCGCGCATGGTGTCGGCGGAAACGATGTTGTACTGAACCTCCAGACCGCCTTCCTCAAAATAGGTCTTGGTCATCTCAATAAGGGAGTCCTTGGCGGCTTCGGTATTCACCGCGGAGGGGTGGATACGCAGGTTCAGGGCGATACCGTCCATGTAGTGACCCTGATCGTAGACGAGAGCGGAGTTGAACACGGCGGTGGGGCCGTTCTTATCACGACCCTGAGCGGGAGAGGCGGCGTCGGCAATAGGCTCACCGAACTTGCGACCGTCGGGAGTTGCCCATGTGGTGTACCCCTGAGCCACGTGGTCGGCAGCGCCGTAAAGACCGGACTTGTAATAGGGAGAACGCTTGGAGTAGCATTCGCCGCAGATATCGTAATAGAGGTCGCATATCCACTTCATCTCAATGTCGGCGTAGGGATCGCCGTTGCCGAAGTGGGGAACCTCAGCGAGAATGCGCTGACGCAGCTCCTCGTAGCCCTCCCAGTTGGCGATGAAAGCGTCATAAAGCTCGCGGGTGGTGCAAAGCTTCTTGTCGAAGCACATGTACTTGATGGTGGTGATGGAGTCGGCTATGGTGGCAAGACCGGTGGCGGTGCCGCCGTAGGAATTGTACTTGCAGCCGCCCTGTACAGCGTCCTTGCCCTTTTCCATGCAGCCCTCCATGGAGATGGAAAGGTCGGCGTGGGTGCAAAGCCAGGTGGAAATGTACTCGGTGTAGTTGTTGACGGTGACAAACCACTTGAGTATGTAGCGGGTCATCTGCTCGATGGCGTCGCGGACTTCCTCAATGGAGTTCATCTCATAGAGATAGCCGGTGTGCAGGGGAGCCTGCTTGCCGTTATATGGGTTGATACCGTTGTTGAGCGCCATGTCCAGCACAACGCCGTAGTGAATGCTGGCGTGGGGAGCGTGAACGCCGTTGGGAGCGGGGTAGTCGGTGCCGCAGCCTACGATCTCCTGACAACCGATAACGCCGTAATCACGGGCGTCCTTCAGCTCGAAGTTCAGCTCCTTGATAAGGCCGGGGATAATGACCTCGTCATTCTGGAACAGGGGCAGTCCGCCAACCAGCTTGCTGGTTTCAATGGCGCAGTCCCACAGCTCCTTGGGAGTGTTCTTGTTGATACGCAGGGAAATGGTGGGGTCGTGGAGCAGCAGACGGCCTACGGTCTCGAGAACCATAAAGGTTACGGGATTGGTGGCGTCCTCACCGGTTTCGGGGTCAACGCCGCCGATGGTGGTGTGCTGATAAGTGTTGCCAATGCCGGTGGTCTGAGCAAGTCTGCCGAGACCGCCGCCGTAGAAGCAGTTGGCCTTGAGGAAGAACGCATCAACGATCTCCTGTGCCTCCTCCATAGTGATGCGGCCCTCTTCAAGATCCTTCTTCAGGAAGGGCCATGTGTACTGGTCAAAACGACCGAAGGAGGGGGAGGGATAGCCGCCGGCAAGCTGCAGCAGTACCTGATACATCATGGTCAGCTGGCAGGCCTCCCAGAAGGTGCGGGCGGGCTTGTCGGTGATCCACGCAAGACCCTCAGCCATCTTTTCAAGCTCGGCCTTGCGCTTGGGGTCAGTCTCAACGGTTGCCTTGGCCGCACAGGTCTCGCCGTAGCGGCGGCAGAGAGCGGATCCTGCGTCGCAGGCGAGAACGGCGGACTTGTAGAACATATACTTGTCCATATCCTCGCCCATGATGTTGCCATGGTGAGCGTCGATGAAAGCCTGAGCCTGAGCGCGGATAGCGCCGTAGCCCACGTTGATTATCTTCTTATAGCCTGCGACCAGGTGGCCTACGGGTATCATCATAAGACCCATGCCCTGACCGTAGTCGGAAGCGAGAAGCTCGGCGAACTCCTGATAGCCGTCGGGCTGCCATGCCTCGGCCATCTTGGAGATGCCCTTATCCTCCCAGTAGGCTTCGACACTCTTGAAAGCCTCGATGTCCTCGGGGCTGATGCAGAGGGCAATGCCGTCCTCTTTCTCGTTATTGTGATACAGGCCGTCCTCGCGGATAGTCCAGCCCTGCTCGGCAACCTTGTGCATAAAGCCTGCGCCCATCCACATGGGGTCGCTGGTGGAACCGCAGAAGTACTTGCTGCGGGAGCCGACAATTATTTCAAAGTCCTCAACGGGACAGGTAATGTTTTCGCATACATATTTGAAAATAAGGGGACGCTGGATAATGGGAACAACGTGAGCGTATTTCTTGTGAGCCTCGGTGGTGAGAATGGTTCTCTCAGAATCGGTTCTTATGCACCTGTCGCGGATAAGCTGGCGCATGTGAAGAATTCGGTCGGTGGCGGGCTTGAAGGTATACATGAAAATTGCTCCTTTCGCAGTTTCGTTTTAGTCTTGGTTTTATTTTACACAAAAAGATTTTAACTGTCCATAATCATTTGCCGGAAAACCGATACTATAATTTCATAAGTTCATGCAGCGAATAAAAATGATGTGCTGCGGGCAAATTATACCTTGCAAAGATTTTGCGAAAGGAGGATTAGTGTGAAAAAACACACTAACATTATTGAAAAGCCCAACGCCTCACCCTGCGGGCAACCGGCGTTGATGGCAAAAAATCCTCCATACGCGAGGATCTTTAATAACTATTTGTGCGCTTGTGTCGCATGGAGGATTTATATGAAAAACATAATTGCTCTCGCGCTGGCTGCGGTAATGCTGCTCGGCTTCACCGCCTGCGCCAATAAAACCAACGATAATGCGTCCTCTCCCACGGACGTGCCCGGCACCAATACCACGGTGCCCGCCACTACGGAACCCTCACCGTCCGCCTCTCCCACTACCACTCCTGCGGCATCTCCTGAAGGAGGTGAACAGCAGAGCGGGAACGAGCAGGGACAGGGTGAAACCTCTCCCGAAGCTATATGGGAGGCAATTTACGAGAAGTACGGCGACACCTTCCCGGTGACCGAGGCCGTGCCCGAGGATATGCTTAAGGATATTGCGGGTATAGACCCCGAGAAGCTGGAGAGCTTCGTGTTCCAGTTCCCCATGATGAACGTCAGTGCCTCCGAGTTCTTTATTGCCAAGTGCAAGGAGGGACAGCTGGAGAGCGTAAAGGAAGAGGTAATGGCCCATCAGGCCGCCCTTGTTGAGCAGTGGAAGCAGTATCTTCCCGAGCAGCTGAAGCTGGTTGAGGCTTATGTGCTGGAGACCGCCGATAATTATATCTTCTTCGCCGTAGCGGAAAACGCAGAAGCCGCGGCCGATGTTTTCAAGAGCTATTTCGAGTAAAAATCACGCGTGGCACATCTTTTGATGCGCCACGCGTTTTGCCATTGTTTACCGGTGGTGTTTGCATAGTTGACAATCTTTCCCCGAAAACGTAAAATATATGATGTCGAAAAATGTCGGCTCCTACAATGTTTTCAAGAGGGGAAATATATGATAAAGAAGCTTTTTGCAATTATGCTGGCGCTGCTGATGCTGATGTCCATGGCTGCCTGCGGCGCACCCGAGGAAACTCCCGCACCCACCCCTACACCCACCGCGACGCCTGCGCCCACGCCTACCCCTGAACCTACTCCAACTCCCACGCCCGAGCATACCCCGGAGCCTACGCCCACCCCTTATTCCGGCCCCGTAAATCCCCTTACCGGCGAGCCGGTAGCGGAGGACGTGAGCAGAGTGCGTCCCATTGCGGTAATGCTCAATAATCTTAAGGACGCGCTGCCCCAGCAGGGTAACAGTCAGGCTGATATCATTTACGAGGTCATCGCCGAGGGCGGCATCACCCGTATGCTGGGCGTGTACCAGTCCGTTGAGGACGTGGAGGTGCTTGGTTCCGTGCGCTCCGCCCGCCGCTACTATATCGAGCTGGCGCTGGGTCACGATGCTGTATTCGTCCACGCGGGCGGCAGCGAGGAGGCGTATTCCGACCTGCGCAGCTGGGACGTTGACTACATAGACGGCGTGAACGGACACTACAGCTATATCCCCGGAGGCGTGTTCTACCGTGACCGCTATCGCATGGGTGACAGCAAAAAGTACGATTATGAGCACAGCCTTATGACCTCCGGCGAGCGCATTATGGAGGCCGTGGAGTATTATGGTGTTCGCACCACGCTAAAAGACGATTTTCAGCAGGAACTCAGCTTCACCGATGACGGTACTCCCGTTGACGGTGTGAGCGCAAACGTGGTCACAGTGCCTTACTCCGATTACAAGACAGGCGTGTTTACCTACGATGCGGAAACCGGTCTTTACATGGTTAATGAATACGGCAAGCCCTACATAGACGGCAACGATGGAACTCAGGTCAGCGTTACCAACGTAATAACCCTGCAGATATCCTGCTATAACAGCGGCGACAGCTACGGCCACATGATCGTCACCCTTGACAGCGGCAGCGGTTGGTATGCCTGCGGTGGCAGGATGATCCCCATCAAGTGGGAAAAGGGCGACAAGTACGCACCCTTCAGGTATTACACCGAGGACGGCAGCACCCTTGAGCTGGGCCGCGGCAAGACCTATGTAAATCTGATACCGCTGGAAAAAGAGATTATTGCCGAATGATGGAAAATAAATTTCCTGTGCGAAAGCATCCACGTTTGAAAGACTATGATTACGGCAGTGAAGGCTATTGCTTCGTTACCATGTGTGTAGATGAAATGCGGCAGATTTTAGGTAAGGTCGAGGTAGGGCGGGATGCCTTCGTCCCGCCGTCTGTCCGACTTAGCAGAGCAGGATTGGTGACGCAGAAATACATAGAAAACATTAAGTCTTCATACGAAAATGTCAAGGTTGATAAGTATGTTATAATGCCGAATCATGTTCATATGATAATCATAATAGAACCACTGCCGAAGAGCGGCGGGATGAGGGCATCCCGCCCTACCCTGTTTACCGTAGTGCGCTCCACGAAAGCCATGATTACACGTGAACTGGGGCGTTCAATATGGCAGGAATCGTACTACGAAAGCATCATACGCAGCGACGAGGCGTATAGGGCGGCATGGCAATATATTGACGATAATCCGGGCAAATGGGCGGAGGATAAATATTATTTCCGAGGTATTTTGGAATAACAAAGGAGAAACCTATGAGAAATTTTCAGCTTACCCTTGCATACGACGGCAGCCGCTACAAGGGCTGGCAGAAGCAGGGAAACACCCCTAATACCATACAGGGCAAGCTGGAGACCCTGCTTTCCCGCCTGCTTGAGCAGAACGTTGAGGTGAACGGTTCCGGACGCACCGACGCGGGCGCTCACGCCCGTATGCAGGTGGCCTCCTTCCGTGCCGACACGGATATAAGCTGCGAGGAGCTGCTGCGGCAGATGCGCGCCTACCTGCCGGAGGATATAGGCGCACTTGCGCTGACGGAGGCAGCTCCCCGCTTCCATGCCCGCCTCAACTGCGTGGAAAAGACCTACGTTTACCGTATCTGGAACAGCGAAGCTCCCAATGTGTTTGAGCGCAAGTACCTTTGGAATATGCCGCACGAGCTGGATATGCATAAAATGAGCCTTGCGGCGGGAAAGATATGCGGCAGGCACGATTTTCGAGCATTCTGCTCACTGAAGAAGTTCAATAAATCCACCGTGCGCTATGTTAAGGAGATAAAAATCGACCGTATCGGCGACGAGCTGCGATTCAGTGTCACCAGCGACGGCTTCCTGTATAACATGGTGCGCATAATCGTGGGTACTCTTGTGGAAGTCGGTCTCGGCGAGCGTGACATATCCACAATAGACGCAGCCTTTGAAACCCTTGACCGTCAGCAGACAGGACAGACCACACCGGCCTGCGGCCTCACTCTTTGGGAAGTGAAATATTGATAAAAATCACCCGTTCACTGAACGGGTGATTTTGGCTTTATGTACTTATCTGTCGAAGCCCCACTGCTCGCCGGTCTTGAGACCCCATTTTGCGAACATTACGTTGTAGAACTCGGCGCGGGGATATTCAATGTTCATATCCATTGCCAGCTTCTTGTAGCCGAAGCCCATGTCGTTTATTTCGCGCATGCCGCCGATAAGAACATCGGTCTTGTCGCCGCGGAAAACGAAAATCATCTCATTGTCGCCTGCCAGCGCGCGCTCATACTCGCCGGGGTCGGGAATGGTCATGCAGAAATCCTGATCGCCGTTGAGAACGGGAATAAGAGCATTGATGCAGGAGCCGACGGTATCCATGGCGGTGCCTGCGATTTTTGCGGTGCTGTACTTGACAGCCATGAGCAGCTGACGGAGCTGGTCGGGAGCGCAATATACCATTACCGCGTCGGGCTGGAAGGTGCAGCTTGCGAGAGGAGCGATGGCAAGACCTATGTTCTGCTTATCCTCGCGGATAAAGGGGAAGTTGGCGCGCCAGTAGGCCTCGCTGGCCTCGCGACCCTTGATGAAATAGCCGCTGCCCACGTACTTGATATCGTCCTCATCAACGGGGCCAAGCTTGAAGGAGATAAGAGGCCACAGGCACCAGTGGTCGCCCTTGAGCATAACCATGGAACGGCGGTTGCGGCGAACCTGAGCGAATGCCTGACACAGAGCGGGGCGCTCATCTCTGTCTTTGGAGGGAACATAGCAGCCCTCGGGGATCTCGTCCTCGCTGTAGAGCACCTTTATTGCTATGGGGGCGCTTCTGAGATAGAGAAGATCCTCCATTTCCTTGCCGATTTCGTTGAATTCTGCCACAGTATACATCTTGATATCCTCCTGTAAAGTTTGTTTTTCTTATTTTAGCATAGCGGCAATCGATTGAAAAGGTTTTTCATACGAAAAGTGTATGATACTATGCAAATCCGTTTTGGCTTAACGGTTGTGTTTGACCTTTGCAGAAGTTTATGATATCATGTAAGCAGGATAAAACCGAGAATTTTTCAAAGGAAACAAATTACATACCATAATTACAGGTTTTCTTTTAAGAAAGGAGCAAAAATCTATGTATGAGCTTAAGCCCATGACTGATCGCGTTAAGAAAATTCGCGAGAAGTATCGTAACACCAGACCCAAGGTTGATATCCATCGTTATCGCCTGGTTACCGAGTTCTATATGAACAACCCCCAGCTTACCGGTATCCTCAAGCGCGCAAAGAACCTGCGCAACCTCTTTGAGAACATGCCTGTTCACATCAACGAGGACGAGGTCATTGTCGGTTGGCAGGGTGCCAGCTATCGCTGCTGCGCTCTCTATCCCGAAACCTCCTTTAACTGGTTCATGAAGGAACTGCGCGACGGTACTATTCCCAAGCGTGAGCAGGATCCCTATGACATCGACCCCGAGGACGAGAAGTACCTCCTCGAGACCGGCGATTTTTGGGACAAGAACAGCATGAGCGCTATGACCGACGAGTATATGCCCCGCTACCATCGTGACCACATGGGCGGCAACGGCGTTCTCTTCTTCGGCCCCAAGGACAACTGCCAGTCTCCCGTTGGCCACTTCGTAGCTAACTTCTGGACTGCTACCCAGAAGGGCTTCGGCGCTATCCAGAAGGAAGCCGAGGACAAGATGCGTCAGCTGGAAGAGGACGGCATCTTCGGCGATTCCATTTATAAGTATAACTTCTACCGCGCTGTCTCCATCGTCAGCGAGGGTATTATCCACTGGTCCGAGAGATACGGCGCAGAGTGCGAGCGTCTTGCCGAGAAGGAAACCAATCCCGAGCGTAAGGCTGAGCTTCTGAGAATGGCTGACACTCTCAACTGGATCATGAAGAACCCCTGCCGTAACTTCCACGATGCAGTTCAGTGCATCTACCTGTATCAGCTCTCCATGTGCATGGACGGTCAGCAGCATGGTATCAGCTACGGCCGTGTTGACCAGTACCTTGGTCACTACTATGAGCAGGACATCGCCAACGGCACCATCACTCCCGAGTACGCTCAGGAGATCATGGATATGTTCTACCTCAAGGTCGCAGAGTGCAACAAGATCTGGTCCGAGGGCGCAACCAAGTCCGGCCCGGGCTACACCAGCGGTCAGCTCATGACCATGGGCGGCGTAGACAAGGAAGGCAACGATGCCACCAACGCTGTTACCTACATGATGCTCCAGTCTGCAGGTCGTCTGGTTCTCCACGATCCTCCGCAGGCTCTCCGTATCCACGATGGCACTCCCGACGAGCTGTGGGAGGCTGCTATCGAGACCACCAAGCTCTGCGGCGGTGTTCCCACCTTCGAGAGCGACAAGGTCATCATTCCCGCACTTATGAAGCGCGGTATTCCTCTTGAGGACGCAAGAAACTACTGCCTGAACGGCTGCGTTGAGCCTTCCGTCGGCGGTTATGAGTGGGCTCAGCCCGGCGGTACCGGCACCGAGTCCTACCTGAACATTGCCAACGCATTCCTTCTGGCAATCAACAACGGCGCCAACCCCATGCGCTTCCCCGGCGGTCCCGAACCCAAGCAGACCGGCCCCGCTACCGGCTATCTCTATGAGATGACCAGCATGGATCAGGTTCTCGAGGCTGTAAAGACTCAGTTCGACTTCTTCTGCAAGTGGCAGATCAGCTGCATCAACGCATGGGAGTCCATGGCTGCCTTCCACAATCCTCTGCCCATGGTTTCAGCAACCCTCGAGGGCTGCATGGAGAACGGCAAGGACTGCCAGGCCGGCGGCGCAAAGTACAACTCCACCGGTAACTCCTGCATCGGTCTTGGCAACGTAGCAGACAGCCTTAACATCATCGACTACGTCTGCTTCCGCGAGAAGATCGCTACCACCCGCGAGCTTTACGATGCCATCATGGCAAACTGGGAAGGCTACGAAGAGCTGCGCCAGATTATCAACGGCAGAGTACCTCGTTACGGCAACGGCGATCCCGAGGCTGACAAGTATGTTGACTTCACCGCTTCCACCTACGCTAACGCTATCAACCGCGGTACCGGTCCTCGTGGCCGCTTCAGCGCAGGCTGCTACCCCGTAACCGCTAACGTTATCTTCGGTTGGTTCACCTGGGCAACTCCCGACGGACGTAAGTTCGGCGACGCCCTCACCGACGGTATCTCCAACGTTCAGGGTATGGATAAGAACGGCCCCGTTTCCTTCATCAACTCCGTTCTCAACTTCGACCAGAGCGAGTACGGCAACGGTACTCTCTGCAACATGAAGTTCCATCCCACTGCGCTCAGAGGCGAGGGCGGCAACGCCAAGCTCAGAGCAGTAATGCAGTCCTACTTTGATGGCGGCGGCATGGAGCTCCAGCTCAACGTCGTTTCCAGCGACACTCTCCGCGACGCCCAGGCTCATCCTGAAAACTACAAGGATCTTGTTGTCCGCGTAGCAGGCTTCTCCGCATACTTCGTAGAAGTATTCAAGGGCTGCCAGGACGACCTTATCCGCAGAACCGAAATGGGTCTGTAAGATAGGCTTATTTACTTATATCACAATGCAGATTTGCGTGCGCTGCTTCGGCGGCGCACGCAAACTAACCTATGATTGAGGTTTATAAAAATGGAAGAAAAAGTATTGACCGGTAAGCTTTATGATATTCAGGGCTTCTCCGTTCAGGACGGCCCCGGCGTAAGAACCACCGCCTTCCTGAAGGGCTGCCCTCTGCGCTGCCCCTGGTGCCACAGCCCCGAATCTCAGGCGTTTTACCCCCAGCTGAGCTGGATATCCATGCGCTGTCAGGGTACCGAACTGTGCAAGTCCCGCTGTCTTGAGGCCTGCACCAAGGGTGCTCTCGAACTGGGCGACACCCGCGAGGATGCCGTAAGCGGCGCAACCCTGCAGATGGTTCACGTAAAGCGTGACCTTTGCGACAACTGCGGCGACTGTGCCGAGGTCTGCTATCCCGGCGCTCTCTTCATCTGCGGTAAGGACTATACCGTTGACGAGCTGGTTAAGCGTCTTCTGCAGGATAAGCGCTTCTATGAACGCTCCGGCGGCGGCGTTACCATCTCCGGCGGCGAGGCTCTCTGCCAGCCCGAGTTCGTGCTGGAGGTTCTCAAGCGCCTGAAGGCAGAGGGAATACATACCGCTCTCGATACCACCGGCTTCGCTTCATGGGAGACCGTGGAAAAGGTTCTGCCTTACGTTGACCTCTTCCTCTACGACCTGAAGCACATGGACAGCGCAAAGCATAAGGCTGTTGTTGCCGTTCCCAACGAGCCTATTCTGGAGAATGCCAGGAAGATCGCGGCTGCCGGCGGTAAGATGCAGGTAAGAATTCCCGTTATCCCCATGTTCAACAACGATGAGGAAAATATCCGCAAGACCGCTGAGTTCTGCAAGGAGCTGGGCGACGCGGTTGAAGTTATTCAGCTTCTGCCTTATCACAATATGGGCGTTACCAAGTATCTGCGTATCAGCGACGAGCCTGTTGCTGAGGCCACTACTCCCAGCGATGAGTTTATGAAGAAGCTCAAGCGCATCATGGAGGAGTACGACCTACCCGTAACTATCCACTAAGCGTTTATAAAGATAAAAGGGAAGAGCCACTGTCCTGCGACAGTGGCTCTTTTGTTATTTTTCCCGAGCGCCGTCCCAGGCACTCCGGGAAAATAGCATGAAGCAAATAAAAATAACCCCGCTTCCCGGAGGAAGCGGGGTTATGTAGCTTTAAGTTAAGCTTAAAGGGGCTGCAAATTAGCCGAGGAGCTTCTTAGCGAGCTCAGCAGCGGAAGCAGCGTCCTCAGAGTAACCGTCAGCGCCAACTTCGTCAGCGAAAGCCTGGGTTACAGGTGCGCCACCGATCATGATCTTAACGGTGTCACGCAGGCCGGAAGCAACGATAGCGTCGATGGTGTTCTTGATAGCGGGCATGGTGGTGGTCAGAAGAGCGGAGAGAGCAACGATCTTGCAATCGGGGTTAGCCTTCATAGCCTCGATGAACTTGTCAGCGGGAACGTCAACGCCGAGGTCGATAACGTCGAAGCCAGCGCCTTCGATCATCATGCCAACGAGGTTCTTGCCGATATCGTGGAGGTCACCAGCAACGGTGCCGAGGATGAGCTTGCCAACGGACTCAGTGCCGGCAGCCTTCAGAGCGGGGGTGAGGACTTCGATGCCCTTCTTCATTGCGCGAGCAGCGATCAGCATCTCGGGAACGAAGATCTCGTTGTTCTTGAACTTCTCGCCAACAACAGCCATGGCGCCGATCATACCAACGTTGAGGATTTCGCCAGCAGCGATGCCCTCGTCGAGAGCTTCCTGAACGAGACCAGCAACGATCTTAACCTTACCGTTTTCAACGGCGGTTGCAATTTCCTGTACCTTAGACATAATAAATTCCTCCTGAAAATATATTGATAAATTTGGAAAACAAATTAAGGGAACGCTAAATTATTTCTTCTTGTTGACAGCAGCGATGCGGTCCTCACGGAAAGCGGTGATGTACTCCATGCAGAAGTCGTCAAGACCGAGAAGAGCCTCGGTGGCATAGATGATGCCGAGGAGCTGCTTATCCAGGGGATCGAAGATGGCGCTGTCCATACCGGCGTTCATAGCCAGGGTTACGAAGCCCATGTTGATGAGCTTACGTGCGGGCAGGTTGAAGGAGATGTTGGAAACTGCGCCGGTGATGTGGATGGTGGGATAACGCTTCTTGATCTCGGTGATAACCTCGATAACCATAGCGATACCATCCTCGGAGGTGCAGAGCATCTCAACCAGGGGGTCGATGTGCAGACGGCTGGGATCGATCTTGTACTCTTCAGCCTTCTTCATGAGGTTGTCGAAAACTCTCAGTCTGTCGGCAGCGCTCTTGGGGATACCGGTGTCGTCGCAGAGAAGAGCAACGCATTCCCACTTGGTGTCAGCGATGACGGGGAATACAACGTCAACCTTGTCGCCTTCCATGGAGACGGAGTTGACCAGACCGGGCTTCTTAACCAGGGGCAGGCACTTTACGATGCAGTTAGCATCGGGGGAGTCGACAGCGATGGGGGTGTCAACAGCGTCCTGAACCAGGTTGAGCATCCAAGCGAGAGTGTCATACTCGAACTCGGGCTCTACGGAAGCGCAAACGTCGATGTAAGTGGAGCCGGCCTCAGCCTGTCTAACAGCGAGGTCGCGCAGGAAAGCTTCGTCTCTCTCGGCGATAGCCTTAGCGACGGAAGGAATGGAACCATTGATTTTTTCGCCAATAATGATCATGTTTCTTAACCCTCTTTGATAAAATTAATGTTTATTTATTTTGCAAATGCTTCGCGAGTCTCGGTGTAGATTCTCTCGTAAAGCTTCGGATTGCCAGCGTTCATAGCAGAAACTACGATGCTCTTCATGAAGCGGCCATAGGTGCCCATGAACTCATCGAGAGCTGCGTCGTATGCCTTTGCGGCGGCTTCTGCTTCCTCGGGGGAGGTGGGGAATATCATGGGAGCGTTGGGAGCGAGGTTCAGCTTGATCTTGTCGCCATACTTCTCAAGGAGCATAACACGATCGTTCATGGTCTGACCGGACCAAATGTCGCAGCCTGCTTCGATCATGCAGGGAACGAGGAGCTCAACCTGACCGCAGGAGTGGAAGTCAATGTACATGCCTCTCTTGTGAGCGGATTCGCAGACTCTCTTGAGGTAGGGAACGAGCATCTCGTCGCAAACAGCCTTGGAGAAGAAGGGCGCTCTCTGAGAACCCCAGTCGTCATGGAAGTAAACAACGTCGGTGTGCAGGTGCTTCTTCATCTTCTCGAAGATAGCATCGTAAAGATCGCAGAGCTTATCGAACAGTCTATGTACGCCTTCCTGCTCGTCTTCGTCAACGAAAGCGAGAGCAGCGTTCTCAAACTCCATCATGGAGATAAGACGCTCAAACAGGCCGGTGAAGAACCAGGTAACAACAACTCGGTCGTCGTTGGTTACGCAAGCCAGTCTCTTCTCAGCGCCTTCCCAATCCCAAGAATCGATGTCGGGGAAGGTAACTTCCTTTTCCCACTCGGTGATGTCGTTGATGAGGAGGGGGTTGCCGGGGCGAACCATGGAGCCGCCTGCGGAGTGAACGTACTCCCACTCAATGCCGAACATATCCTTGCCGCCCTTGTTGATGAGTTCTTCAGGAATGTCGATATCGAAAGCGAAATCTCTTGCTACGGTGTCGGGGATCTCTCTGGGGATAACGGTGATGAAGTCATCGCTGCAAGGAGTCCACATGTAATCCTCGCCCTTCATGAAGCGGACGAAGTTCTCCTTGGGGGTGATGGGGGTGTTGTGTTTGGGAGCCTTGCCCATGTACATTCTGCCGAAGCTTACGCCTTCGAGCTCGCCAACTACTTTCAGTTCTTCTTTGATGTTCATAGCTATCTTCCTTTGAATTATAAATAATTATAACAAAGTGTCCTTGCTTTAACAACACTTTTATTGACTTTTTTCCGTACAATAACGCACAAAAACATCAGCTCGAGGCTGATTTCTGCACTCTCGGGCTAAATTGTGCCGGCAAAAAGGCATTCTTTGTCCATAGAATACCTAAAATCAAGGCTTTTGTCAATGCTTTTTTGCACCGACGGGGGCATTATTGAATAGAATGTTCTGAAAGCACATGAAAGGTGCTCTTGTTAGGAGGAATTAAATGAATAAGCCAAACAATCACCCCGATAATGATTGTGGATATAAATGCGGAACTCTGCCGGAATGCGCGCCTCTTGCCGTTTCCTACGTGCCCATGCAGCAGGAGAGCACCCCGCAGTATAAGCCCGCCGAGGCACTGGCGAGAGGTACTCTGTTCCCCGGCCTTGACCTTCCCTGGAAGAATGTGGTCAATCAGACCGGCGCGCCGGATACGCCGCTGGGCGAGCTGATGGCGCTGGGCTTTGTAGTTCATGAGTTGGCGCTGTATCTTGACACCCACTGCGACGACGCCGAGGCGCTGGAGCTGTTCAACAGATACGTGGAGTTGTATAAGACCGGCGAGAAACGTTACGTGGAAAAATACGGGCCCATCAGACAGATGCAGGCGGGCGGCGAGGAATATACCTGGCTGTGCGCGCCCTGGCCCTGGGAATACGGGGGAGGTATGAAATAATGTTTGTATATGAAAAGAAGCTGCAGTATCCGGTAAAGATTACAAATACCAATCCCAGGCTGGCTGCCATCATAATCAGTCAGTACGGCGGTCCCGACGGTGAATTGGGCGCCTCGCTGCGCTATCTCAGCCAGCGTTATTCCATGCCCTTCGACGAGCTGAAAGGGCTCCTGACCGACATAGGCACGGAGGAGCTCAGTCACCTCGAGATGATAGGCACCATCGTACATCAGCTTACCCGCAATCTTACGGAATCACAGATAAAAGCGGCGGGTTTCGACGCTTATTTCGTAGACCATACCGCGGGAGTTTATCCCACCGCAGCCTCCGGCTTCCCCTGGACTGCCGCAAGCATGCAGGTGAAGGGCGACCTTATCGCCGACCTTACCGAGGATATGGCTGCCGAGCAGAAGGCTCGCGTCACCTACGACAATATCCTGCGTCTTTCCGACGACCCCGACGTAAACAACGTTATCCGCTACCTGCGCGAGCGTGAGATAGTCCACTTCCAGCGCTTCGGCGAGGGACTCAGACTTGCCACCGAAAAGCTCAACCAGAAGAATGTGTATGTAGTCAATCCGTCCTTTGATAAATAAGGCAAAGCGGCGCTCATATCGAGCGCCGCTTTTGAATTTGGAAAACCATGACGTAAGGATAGCCTTCTCCCTTGAGGAGAAGGTGTCAGCGAAGCTGACGGATGAGGGTCTGTTGAAGGCAGCTTTGTATCGAACTGCGACGAGATTATATCTTATCCGCTGCGCGGATTCCCCTCATCAGTCGGCTCCGCCGCCAGCTTCCCCTCCAGGGGGAAGCCTAACCCTTTTCGTAGTACACAATAGTCATTTTTTCATTTATGATTTCCGTTTCTCCGGTTTGGTGATACCCCATTTTTTCGTATAGATAACAATTAGCGGGTTCTTGAAGAATAGTATCCAACTGCCAATTATCGCCTCCATGGATTTTTTCAGCTTCAAGCATGGCCGCTTGTGCGTAACCCTTGTTTCTATGTTCGGCCATGATGAAAATAGGCGCAATTCTTTTGCGAGCGCCAACTTTTGCATCAACAACTCTTATCGCACCAACAGTGACATCGTCAACAAGAATATAGTAAAAATATGTATGTGGGTGCAGGAGCTTTTGCTCTATGCGGGATATGGGTTCATTACCCGGACTTGTATCGAAGTCTTGGTATTTTTCCAATAATTCAGCAAAGGCAACTCTTTGCATTTGCCAAATTGTTTTGCAATCTTTAATGGTAGCTCTCTTTAATTCCATAGTTTCACAGCTCCAAAGTCATTTCAATATGAGGTATCCCGTCCTCGAGGAACTCCTCGGAGGTCTGGCGGAAGCCAAGCTGTTCATAGAACGCACGGGCGTAGGTCTGCGCCTCGATTTTTATTGCGCCTGCGTTCATGCGCTCGCGGGCAACGCGGATACCCTCACGCATCAGCTTGGTGCCAAGTCCGCAGCGGCGGCGGGTGGAGATTACCCGGCCTATTGCGGCGGTATCGAAGGAAACACCGGGGTCGAGCACACGCAGATAGGCAGTTATATCGCCGTTTTCTCGGAAATAAACGTGCCAGGCGGCTTTGTCCTTGTTGTCCAGCTCGGGATAGGGGCAGTTCTGTTCCACAACGAATACGTCCACCCGCAGCTTCAGTATTTCGTAAAGCTCGACGGTGTTCAGCTCTTCAAATCTCTTGACGGTCAGTTCCATAAAAATCCTCCATGCGATAGTGTGATTTTTCGCACTATTCGCCCCTTTCTATGCCATTTTACCACTCGCTGTTCACTGACGCAACATATATAAAGCGAGTAGAGGAAATTCAACACAGAAACGTCAAAATAAAGATTGTAAAACCCACGCTTTTGTGCTACACTAAATTGCAAAAGTTTTCAGCGAAAGGATGATACACATGAGCGAGCGCATCAGAATTGCAATTCTCGGCTACGGAAACCTGGGCAGAGGTGTGGAGCTGGCTATCCGTCAGAACCCCGACATGGAGCTGACGGCGTTTTTTACCCGCCGCGATCCCTCCGCACTCAAGACCCTGACCCCCACCGTGCCTGTATATAATGTAAGCAAGGCCATAGAAATGAAGGACGATATCGACGTACTTATTCTCTGCGGCGGCAGCGCCACCGATCTGCCCGTGCAGAGCCCCGAGTACGCAAAGTATTTCAATATAGTTGACAGCTTCGATACCCACGCCAAAATTCCCGAGCATTTCGCCGCCGTGGACAAGAGCGCGGCGGAGAGCGGCAAGACCGCCCTTATTTCCGCAGGCTGGGATCCCGGTCTGTTCAGTCTCCAGCGCCTGCTGGGCAACTGTGTGCTGCCAGACGGACACGATTACACCTTCTGGGGCAAGGGCGTAAGCCAAGGTCACTCCGACGCGGTAAGGCGTATTGAGGGCGTAGCGGGCGCAAAGCAGTATACCGTACCCGTTGCCGAGGCGCTTGAGCGCGTGCGCAGCGGCGAGAATCCCGAACTGACCACTCGCGAGAAGCATACCCGCGAGTGCTTCGTTGTTGCCGAGCCCGGCACGGATAAGGCTCGCATTGAAGAAGAGATAAAGAATATGCCCAATTACTTCGCCGATTACGATACCACCGTCAACTTCATCTCCGCCGAGGAGCTGGAGCGGGAGCATGGCGGCATGCCTCACGGCGGCTTCGTGATCCGTACCGGCGTTACCGGCGAAAAGGGCGAGACCAAGCAGATGATGGAGTACGCTCTGAAGCTGGACTCCAATCCCGAATTCACCTCCAGCGTGCTCGTTTGCTGCGCCCGCGCGGTGTATAAGATGAACGCCGTCGGAATGACCGGCTGCAAGACTATTTTCGATGTTCCCCCCGCTTACTATTCGCCCAAGTCCGGCGAGGAGCTTCGCAAGAATTTGCTGTAAACGAAAACCCCCGACGCATTAGCGCATTGGGATATACCCAATGCGCAATGAAGTAGATTTGCTTCGCAAATCCATGAAGTGCACCTGACAGTGCATGAAGCGGCTTCGCCTATGAAGCATTTTCTACGAAAACATAGAAGAAACTCCCGAATTCGCACGAATTCGGGAGTTGTAATTTTAATAAGTCGCTATGAGACACTCATGGGGGAGAAAAGTCTTTACGCCTTTTCCTTACGTGTAAGGTGAATGATAAGTCCAATTACAAAACCTATGACTGCAGGCACCACCCAGCCAAGGTTCAAATCGAAGAAGGGCAGCACATTACCCGCCAAATCAACAACCGCGTCAAGGTGCAGGGCAGTCTGCAGACCGGCAGGCAGGGTCTTGATAAAATCAAACAGAGCGGCAATGCAGGTGAAAACCGTAACGCTTACGTATACGGCTCTGTCGTGGGAAAAGAGCTTTCCGCACAGCGCCAGCAGTATAAGCGTGATGGAAAGGGGATAGAGGAACATCAGGACGGGGAGGGAATAATCAATAATTCTCGATAATCCGAAATTGGAAACGCAGAAGGAAAAGACGGTAAAGATGATGGCCCACGTTCTGTAGGAACAGCTCTTGGGGAACATTCTCGCGAATGCGTCTGCGCAGCTGGTGACGAGGCCGATGGAGGTTTTCAAACAGGCGCAGGTGATGGTGACGGCGAGAACAATGCTGCCGAAGGCTCCGAGATAGTGCCCGGATATCTGCGCCAGCGCAATTCCGCCGTTTTCGGAGGTTTCAAACAGACCACGGGACTGGGCACCCATGAGAATAGTGGCGATGTATATCACGGACATGAGGAGACCGGTCAGCACGCCGGAGTGAAGCACGTCCTTGGCAACGGCGGAGTCGTCCGTAACGCCCATGGAGCGGATAATGTCGATAACAACAATGCCGAAAGCAAGTCCCGCAATGGCATCCATGGTTCCGTAGCCCTCGATGAAAGCGGAGAACAGCGCGCCGCTGCGATAGGCCTCGGCGGGCTCGACCGTTGATACCCTTGCGCCGGGCGAAATCAGCGCCGCGATGACAAGTATTGCGAAGAAAAGCAGGAACAGGGGATTGATTATCTTGCCTATCCATACCGTAATGTTGGCGGGACGCAGTGAGAAGAAGAGAACGAGGGCAAAGAAAATGAGAGAGAATATCAGCAGTATAGGAGCCTCGGGGATATTACCCCCAAGCATGGGCGCGATGCCCGTGGAAAAGGAAGTGGTGGCGCATCTGGGAATGGCGAAGAAGGGGCCGATGGTAAGGTACAGCAGGCAGGTGAGGACATAGCCGTAGCGTTTGCCGACCTTGTTCGCCAGCGCCTGCAGACCGTCGGAATGAGTACTGCCGATGGCGGCAACGCCGAGAATTGGAATTCCCACGGCGGTGATTACGAAGCCGATCATTGCCGGAATAACGTTGCGTCCGGCAAGCTGACCGAGGTGTACGGGGAAAATCAGATTTCCCGCTCCGAAGAACATGCCGAACAGCGTTGTGGCGACAAGTATTCTCTGCTTGAGGTCAAGTCGTTTTTTCATGCAGTTTCACCCTCCTGTTGTTTGATGTTATTTTACCACCGCTCTTGCAATCTGTGAAACGCCTGTTTATAATAGGGGTATGAGAAAACGTAATAGATATGGAATGGAGGAGCGGGAGAGTGAACAGCAAAAAGCTTGAAATATTTATGACGGCGGCAGATCTGGGCAGCTTCACCAAGGCGTCCGAGGTGGTGGGCTATACCCAATCGGGCCTTACCCACATGATGGATGCGCTGGAAAAGGAGATAGGCTTTCCGCTGCTGCAGCGCAATCATAACGGTATCCAGCTCACGGCGCAGGGGGCGCAGCTTATGCCCGCCATACGGGAGTTCCTGCAGGCCAACGCCAATTTGGAAAATCAGATACGCATTATCGCCGAGAAGAAAACGGAGGTAATACGCATTGCGGCCTATTCCAGCATAGCAATGCACTGGATGCCGGAGATACTTTATCGCTTCAAGCGCCTGTGCCCGGAGGTCAACGTTGACCTCCGCATGGTTGACCACGCCCTTGAGCCATTTGAACTGCTGGAGGGCGGCGAAACCGACGTTATCTTCGCCAGCCGGCAGAGCTACGGCAGCTGCGATTGGATACCTCTTTATAATGAGAAGATGTACGCTATCCTGCCCAAAAGCTATCCTATAGGGGAGCGGAAGTCGTTTCCGCTGGAGGAATTCGAGGGGCAGGAATTCCTGATGCCCTACGGAAGATTTGATATAGACGTCAAGGCGGTCATTGAGCCTGCGGGCGTGCGGCTGAATTCGCAGATATGCCGTGTGGACGATGAGACCGTTATCCGCATGGTGGGGCGCGGACTGGGTGTGTCTATGATGACAGAGCTGATGATACGCGGCAGAACGGACGACGTGCTGTGCGTGCCCATAAGTCCCGCTGCAATCCGTGAGCTTGGAATGGGCACCCACGTGCGCAGAAAAGAAACCGACAGCATACGCAAGCTGAAAGACTGTGTGCTGGAGTTTATAGGGGAATATGCAAAAGCGTAAAAAAGAGGGCGGCGCAGCCGATGCTGCGTCGCCCTTGATGTATGTAAAAATTATGGTGCACATGTAGCGTTCAGGCTATGGTATTGACAATTTATTTCCTCCCTTGTCAAAGGGTGCGACCTTCGGTCATTAATATGTATAAATTATTTTTCCGCCTCGGGGTGTACATCTTCGGATATGTGCTTTGCCGTCCATGGAGAAAGGTATATGGTATAGAAATCGAGATACTGCGCGTAGTCCATTTTGCAGTCTATGCCCAGCACCTCCATCTTCACGCCGAAAAGCCATATCATCAGGTTCATGGGTGTAAAGCCGTTGCGGAGATAAAAGGCCTTGCGGCGCAGGCGGGCGTCCCGGTCGGGCACGTCCTCCCATACGCTCTCTATTTCGAGGAAGAGATGACGGTTGGTATACTGCCGCCGCAGCGCGCCCAGTATGCCTGAGCCGATGCCGCCGTCGCGCATGGCGGGGGAAACCGCCAGATAGTCCACAAGAACGAACTCGCCGCCCCTTACGGTGGAAGCGAAGCCGGCGAAGCGTCCGCCAACGGTGCAGTACCATACGTCGCCCCGGTCGTTGCGGTGTATGTCGAGAATTGCGGAGAAGGGCTTGCGTTCTTCACGGGGGAAGGAAATGCAGTAAAGGCGGCGTATTTTCAGCCATTGGCGCAGCCCGCCTGCCCGTGTAAGCCTTACGTCCATTTTCTCCACCTCCGGATAAGATACAAGGGTCGCCTTCAGCGACCCTCAACATATCAAATATACCAAATTTCGTCCCTGCAGTCAAGGCAAAAAGACGAATTCTGTTACAAATCTGTGTTATAACCAAACTTTATAGCTGATTTTGTTGCAACATTATGGTGTATTATCCGTTGCAAAAAACGGCACAGTGTGCTATATTATAACCAGAAAGGGTGATACCAATGTACAGGTAAACAGCCATTCTGAAGAAAGAGAGGTAACCAAGGATGTTAGATAACAAGATATCAGAGAACTGACCCTTGACTGTCAAGAAAAGTAAGACGGTCAAGGGTCAGTTCTTTTTTTGCCTATGCCTTCTCCAATTCGGCTTTCAGCTTCTCCAAAGCTCGCTTTTCAATGCGCGATACTGTTCAGCGCGCTTAATGTAAGCGATAAAAACCCTTGTGTTGCAACGATTTTTATGATACACCATACAGAGTTCTTTGTCCAGGCAAACCCATGTCTGGATTATTTTTTCGTTGGCTAATGTTTTGAATTTACTTTACTGGATTTTTGTGTGTAACTATAATGAAGCTTAAAACTACAATTTTTAAGACAGGGTACCCTGTCTTATGCTCTATTGCCAATAGAGCATAATTTGTCTTTACTGAGCGGTCTTGTTTGCTGCTTGTCGGCGGCAAGTGATAATATTTTTTGCGGGAGGGTGTATTCTTTGCTGGCGATATATTTGCAAATGATACCTGATGAGCGGGAGCACGCGAAATTTGAGCGCGTATATGAAAAATATAAAAATCTGATGTTCCGCTGCGCTAAGGAGATACTTGGCAATGACGAGGACGCGGAAGACGCGGTAAATATGGCGTTTATATCGATTGCGAAGAATATTACAAAAATTACCGATGTCAACAGCACCGGAACGAAAAACTATGTAGCTATAATAGCTGAGAGGAAAGCTATAGATGTACTGCGAAAGCGTAAAAGCTATGCGGATATTGGCCTGGACGAATCTATTGTGGGCGTGGAGATAACGATGCCGGACGGCGGAGGTCTTGCGGCTGCCATTGCTAAGCTGAATGAACGATACAGAGCGGTTATCCTCCTGCATTACGTAAGCGGATACAGTACGAAAGAGATAGCCAAAATGCTTGACATGAAAGTGGGCACCATGCAGAAGACCCTCTACAGAGCGAAGGAAGCCCTGCGCAAAAAACTTGAGGAGGAGGGAATAAGCGTATGAATGAATATACATTTACGGAAGACGAGCTGCGGCAGGCTGCCTTGCAGGTGCATGAGGCAATGATGGCTGCGCTTGCTCCGGTTGAAGAGCACGAATTCAGCTTTGAGTTTCACCGTAAGATGGCAGTTCTGCGGCGGAAAATGAAGCTGCAGCACGGCATCAGGGAAGCTGCGAAAAGTGTAGCGGTCATATTCCTTGCCCTCCTTATCGGCGGCAGCATTTTGATGACCCTCAATCAGGACGTACGCGCCACGTTCTTTGCATGGGCACAAAGGGTGTACGAAAACAGTGTGTTCTATCAGTATGTGGATAAAGAACAAGCTGACGCACTGCCGTATATCCGACCTGCCTGGATTCCGGAGGGATATGTAGAGGTCGCGGCTGTGGGGGATGATTATATGCAGATGGTCGTATATCAAAAAGGAAATGACGTATCCGAGGCTATAGTGTTCATTTACAGCCGAGGATATGAAAATAAACATGAAAAAGTGCAATTCCAATCCGGATTTGACCACAAAACTGTGAATGTCAACGATTTTTGTGCTGACCTTTATGTTCCATATGATGACACTGTAGACAAAGAACTTGTGTGGTTTGATGATTTGAATAACATTGCCTATAGAATATCTTATTCTGGTACAGATAATGTCATTTTACTCATGGCGAAAAGCGTTTGCCAGGAAGAATAGGAGCCGTTGTAAAAACTGCCGCAATTTCACCAAAGTTGAAATTACTGTCCGATTTTCCCCTTTTTCGGCGTTTGTATGTGCCGAAGCACAAATTAAATATATATTGAAAAGGAGGATTTTCATGAAAAAACGTGCTTTGGCTTTGATACTTGTTTTTGCATTTGTCCTTGGTATAACAGTGTTGGCTGCGGAACAGGGTACAGGAATTGCGCCCAACTTGATTTTTAATGGGACTACAGCTCATTGCAGTGTAAGTGTAACAAACCCCGGGGCGACCATTAACGCCACCGCTGAGCTTTATTACGGCAGTACCAAGCTTGCAAGCTGGAGCAACAGCGGAATCCATGCGGTGTTCGCCGGCGGGACCTACACAGTGGTAAGTGGCAACACCTATCTGCTGGTGGTATACGGCGATGTAGACGGTGAGCCGTTCTACGACACTATGGTGAACACCTGTCCCTGAGCAACACCACTAAAATTAACTACATAAGCAAGCGAGGGCGGAACATATCCGCCCTCGCTTCAGCTTGTCCAAGAAGTCAGTATTAAGATAAGGGTGGTTTGTGACGCAAGGCTTCTCCCTTGAGGAGAAGCTGGCGGCGAAGCCGACTGATGAGGGTCCGCGTAAGCGGCAAAAGTGGCGGCACATCTATATTTTCGATACCTTGTGCCGTCCCCTAAACCGTCAGTCGCTATGCGACTGCCACCTTCCCCTTCAAGGGGAAGTCAGGCCCATATCACAGCAGCGCGCCATAGTTTTTTGACAGCCTCAAACGAGGGCGGATTTTATATCCGTCCTCGTTTTGCGTTTAAAACAGCAGGGACGGCTGTTCGTCCAATATCTCAAAAAATGGTCGCCTGAATTCAAGATAAAACGCCAGATAGATTATTATGTCGCGGGGAGTGTGTGAGTAGGATAAATGCTTGCCGATGTATTTTGCAACCAGATTATTTGCCACCATTTCATCCCAACAGAGGTTAGCCAAACGTTCTATGCGTCTCGCCATCGAAACAGGTTTCCCGGAAAGCTTTTTGGCAACCGTATGATATACGTCTTTGGTCACTAAGATGTCGTCCATAGAAGTTTGCTTGACGAACAGTATTTTGCGGACTGCGTCGATTGCCGCAGCGAGAGGTCGGACATCATGGCGCACTGCGCCAAGGATGGAGCGTATCAGTGCTTCGCTTTCGGTCATACTTTCTTACCCGCCTTTTTGAAGATAGAGACATGGTATGCCGAAATATATGCATCTCGACCTTAGGCGTCTTATTACGACACAAACCGACATAAGTCGACAAAACTACCATTATTTGTAAGTGGCAGGAGTTGCCATGCCTGCCATCTTCTCGTTTTTTGGTTTATACCCATATACAAAAACGAGGGGAAGAGGTAGAGGCGGACAGTTGTAACTGTGGTGCGATATTTCAATGAGCATCTGCACTGTTTTCATACGTGTTTCATATCACATATATAGAGTGAACAGATCCGGTAAAAACGGACAATAGACCAATACCCCCTAATGTAACAGAAAAAGAAAGTGGGGTATTGTTATTGAAATAGGCAATACCTGACGGGCCTAAGCATAAATTTATAAAACGAAAGGAGGGACTCTTTGTGAAGCAGCCAATCAAGATCCATTGTAAATTCGCCAATGAAAAAAGCGTACTTAGCATTTTTCTGCACTCGTTCGATCTCTATCTTAAGCGTGTTCTGGCAGAACGAAATGGTTATGCGACTTAAAGGTTGCCCGCTTATGTCACGAGGACAAGATTGGATATTACAATAACCAACCCCGAGGCATACAGTGCAGCGCTATATATCCGACTTTCGAAAGAGGACGATAACGAGGGCCCCTCCCAGAGTATTTTAAATCAAAAAGACTTGCTGGAGACCTTCGCGAACCGACATAAGCTGGCTGTCCATGACATTTACATTGACGACGGCAGGTCTGGAACCAACTTTGATCGCCCTGCTTTCAACCGCATGATCGATGATATTGAATCCGGTAAGGTTAATATGGTCATCACGAAGGACCTTTCCCGCTTGGGGCGCAATTACAGCATGATAGGGTATTACGTGGAGTCGT
>CAYYLZ010000006.1:0-67538 GCA_964472725.1 uncultured Oscillospiraceae bacterium | reverse complement strand
GGCCAGGTGGTGTCGTCCAGACGGCCATACTTGAGAACGTCGATGTCGTTACGTGCATAAAGCTCGTAGAGGTAGTTGGGCATATAATCTCTGTAGTCATAGAAGTTGATGAACCACTCATCATCGATCATGGAGTAAGCATCGCCGGTGTAGAAGTAGGTTGCCTGATCCATGATGTCGCGGAGGTCATCAGCTGCCAGCAGAACGGAGAAGTTGGTGCTTCTCTGCTCGGAGGAGATAGCTTCGTACTCGATGTGTACGCCGGTTACTTCTTCAATGTAGGCGAGAGTCTCCAGCTCTGCAAGACCGCCCTCGGGAATGTACTGGGGAGTCCAGCAGGTAGTCCAGTAAGTGAAAACTTCGTCGGTGGTGCTCAGGGGGAGGTCATAAGTATAGTTGGCGGTTGCGTAACCGTCCTCATTATACTCAAACTTGCCCTTTGCGAAGTTGTAGGGGCTGTCCTCTTCTACGGGTTCCTCGCCGCCGGCGTTATCGTCGGGAGTGGTGGGAGTGGAAGAAGAAGGAGTGTTGGTGTCAGGGGTGTTGGTATCCTCAGCGGGAGCGCAGCCAGCGAACATAGCTACGACCAGAACCAACGCCAGAATGAGCGCCAATGCTTTTTTCATACTGTGTTTGCTCCTTTCTTTTCGATGCAATACAATTACACCATTGTATAGTACCACCTCAATATACAATCTCTTTACTTTTTTGTCAATTACGATAAGGTTAACTATATGTTAATTTTACTTTAAAATTAAATTGGGCATGAACTCCGTTCATGCCCAACGCCTGTTTCCGATATTATCCCCCGTTTTTGTCCGTTTTCGCGCACATTGGAGGAAGTTTGTTCTTTTAACATTCCGTGTAAAGCCAGCTCTTGCAAGTGCTTTTCTCACAGAATTATGCATATAAGCCCGCCGCTGCCCTCGTTAACAACTCTCTGCAGGGTTTCCTGCAGCTTGCTTTGGGCTTCCTCAGGCATTTTTTTGATTTTCGCCTGCAGCCCCTCACCTGCTATGTCGTACAGGGATTTGCCGAAAATATTGGACTCCCATATCTTACCCGTATCGCCTTCAAACTCCTGCAGCAGGTAATTTATAATGTCGTCGGACTGGGTTTCGCTGCCGATACCCGGAGACACCTCGGTTTCTATATTGGCCATCACCATGTGGATAGAGGGCGCGCTGGCCTTGAGTGTAACGCCATAGCGTCCCGCTCTGCGCACTATCTCCGGCTCCTCCAGCCGCAGCTCCTCGCGGGAGGGCATCACGATGCCGTAGCCCTTGGTGCGCACATCGTGGAGGGCGTCCTTGACCCTGTCGTACTCGGTTTTCACGCCGGACATATCCGTAAGCAGGGTAAGCAGGTCGCCGTCGTCCGTCACCGTGAAGCCCGAGCGACGGCTGAGGGTTTCGTAAAACAGGCTGCGAGGCAACTCCACCCGCACCGTCGCCACCCCCGTGCCGGGGTCAACGGCGGACGCCTCGGCTCGCTCGACGCAGCCGCAGGCGGCAATGCCCTCCGCCGCTTTGCCGGCGTCGCGTATACAGCTGACTCCGGCGCAGCTCTCCCGCACGGCTGCGAAAACCTCAGCCTTGGCCGGGTGGTCAAAGGGCAGAGCATCGACCCAGCTGGGCAGGAATATTTCCATGCGAGTCAGCGGAAATTCGCGCAGAACGGCACTTATTATATATGTAACGTCCTCTTCGTCCAGCTCAAGACAGCTTACGCAGATACAGGACACACCGTATTTTTCCTCCAGCTCACCGCGCAGGTGCCGAGCGGCCTCGGAGTTTGGGTGAGCGGAATTGAGCACAACGACAAAGGGCTTGCCGATGGCTTTCAGCTCGTTTACCGCCCGCTCCTCCGCAGGCTCGTAGGCATGGCGGGGAATGTCCGAAATGCTGCCGTCGGTAGTCATTACCACCCCAAGGGTGCTGTGCTCGGCGATGACCTTGCGGGTGCCTATCTCCGCAGCTTCGGTGAGGGGTATTTCATAGTCGTACCAAGGGGTCGTCACCATACGCGGGGAGCCGTCCTCCTCATTCTGCCCCAGCGCGCCTTCCACCATATAGCCCACACAGTCGATGAGACGCACAGAAAAGACGCTGCTGTCCGTTTCTATCTTCACCGCGTCCTCCGGCACGAATTTCGGTTCGGCGGTCATTATAGTCCGCCCGCTGGCGCTCTGGGGCAGCTCGTCACGGGCGCGCTCCCGCATATACACGTCGTCTATTTCCGGGATAACCAACGTTTCCATAAACCTCTTTATAAATGTGGACTTGCCGGTTCTCACCGGGCCCACCACACCGATATAGATATCCCCGCCTGTACGCAGCGCGATATCCTCATATATTCTGTTCTCTTCCACCCTTTATGCCTCCTCGCATTCGTTTTAATAATATGTGGTGCTAAATACTATGCGCCTGTCCGCGGGATTATGATGCGTTTTTCTGTATGACGCCCAGCAGAAATTGAACATTTTACCTTTTTGTTCATTTCTTAGTTGACATTTGCCAAGACAAGGGGGTATAATATCTATTACTTTACGCGACTAAATCGCAAATACCCGAAGGAGGTTATTCAAATGGACAACAACGGCCCCGTAAAGAGCGATAAGGCGCAGCGCACAAGGGAGCGCCTGCTCAAGTCCTCTCTTAAGCTTATGAAGGAAAAGGGCTATCAGAACACCACCGTCCGCGAGATATGCAACGACGCCAAGGTGTCCATCGGTACCTTCTACAGCTATTTCCCCGCCAAGGAAGACCTGTTTCTGAACATCTATATGGAGGGCGACCGCTTCTTCACCGATTCCGTGGCTCTCAACCTCAGCGGCAGCACCATCGCCGAGAAAATCTCGGACTTCTTCCGCTATTATACCCGTCTGAACCTTAACACCGGCCTTGAGCTGATGAAGATCCTCTTCCAGTCCGACAACAAGTTCTTCTCCCGCTACAGACCCATGCAGAAGGTTCTTGAGGATATCGTGCAGGACGGCATAGCAAGCGGAGAGCTGAAAACCGAAATGACCTCCCGTGAAGTGGTCGATTTCTTCTTCGTTCTCGCCCGCGGCTGCTGCTACAACTGGTGCATCACCGACGGTTCCTATGACCTTGAGCGTCAGACCACCGACTATGTCAGTATTGCACTGAAAGCAATGCTTTGATTTGAACACGTTCTACAAATTTGACAAATTGCAAAAAAGCTATTGCAATTTAGCGTTTTATAGCTTATTATATTCGCAACAACCTAATATTGCCGGTTGAAGTCTGCAGAACCTTAGCAAGGAACCGCAGACGGACGGCACTCTGGAGAAGCTTCCTTAAATGGAAGTGCCGAAGGTGCAAGGCTCGCAGGAGCTAAATCTCTCAGGCAAAAGGACAGAATTTTCAGCCGCCTTGATGGGCGGCTGCCGGTCGAGTTACTTGAGGGAAGTCTGCCACATGGCAGAGCTTCCCTTTTTCATTTCCAAAGCTCGCCGGAGAAAGGGGTAAAACAAAAATGGAAAAATTTCTGGAAATCGTAACTAAGGTAAACAGCGCAGTCAACAGCTTCGCATGGGGTCCCATCATGCTTCTTCTGCTGGTAGGCTCCGGTATCTACCTCACCTGCCGCACCGGCTTCATTCAGGTCCGCAAGTTCGGCTACATAATGAAAAACACCGTCGGCTCCCTCTTCCGCAAGGACGAGAAGGAAGGCGGCAAGAACCTTTCCGCTTTCGAAGCCGTTACCACTGCTATGGCCGCAACCGTCGGCACCGGCAACATCGCCGGCGTTACCGGCGCTATCTTCGTCGGCGGCCCCGGCGCCGTATTTTGGATGTGGTTCTCCGCATTCTTCGGCATGGTCACCAAGTACGCCGAGATCGCGCTGGCTATGAAGTACCGTGAGACCGACGAAAACGGTATCTACAAGGGCGGCCCCATGTACTACATCACCAACGGTCTTGGCAAGAACTTCAAGTGGCTGGCCGTTATCTTCGCCATTCTCGGCGGTCTTACCTCCTTCGGTATCGGCAACATCGCTCAGTCCAACGAGATCGCCGGCGCCATGAATGACCTTGTGGGTCTTGATCCTCTGGTCACCGGCATCATCCTCGCTGTCCTCGTCGCCATCATCGTCATCGGCGGCGTCAAGAGAATAGGAACCGTCACCTCCTACCTGGTTCCGTTCATGGCCATCTTCTATGTTCTTGCCGGTATCGCAGTTCTCGTCCTGCGCATTACCGATATCCCCGCAGCTCTCCTTTCCATCGTCAAGGGCGCTTTCTCCTTTGAGGCTGTCGGCGGCGGTATCTTCGGCTATGCCATCATGGTCGCTATGCGTCAGGGCGTCGCCCGCGGCGTATTCTCCAACGAGGCCGGTCTCGGCTCCGCTCCCATCGCTCACGCTACCTCCAACACCCAGGAGCCCGTAAAGCAGGCTATGTGGGGCGTATTCGAAGTATTCGTTGACACCATTATCATCTGCACCATCACCGCTCTCACCGTTATCCTTTCCGGCATCGAGCTTTCTCCCGAGGCTCTGGCAACCTATTCCTCCAAGGGCGCAGCCGCCGCAGCTGCCTTCAACGCAGTTCTTCCCGGCACCATCGGCGGCACCGTTATTCAGATAAGCCTCCTCTTCTTCGCTCTCTCCACCATCATCAGCTGGAGCTACTACGGCGAGCGCTGCTGGGGCTACCTGACCAACAACAACAAGGTCGTCAACATCATCTACAAGGTCATCTTCATTCTCATCTGCATCGTTGGCACCACCGGCTCCGGCACCCTCATGTGGGACATTTCCGATACTCTCAACGGTCTTATGGCTCTGCCCAACCTTATCGCGCTGCTGGCTCTCTCCGGCGTTGTGGCAAAGATGACCAAGGATTACTTCAACAAGAACTCCCTCAAGAAGTAAAGTTTCCGGTAAATTTACATTTGGCTATGTTAAAATCCCGTGGTTTCTGCTATAATGGCAGAAACCACGGATTTTTATCTCTATGGGAGGTCGTACTATGACAGACAGCATTCGTATAACCGTGCTTTTCGACCTGAGCCACACTTTGGCTCGTCCCCTCCTTGAGCGCTTCACTTACCCCTGGGAGGTTCTTCCCGAAATAAAGAGCTTTATTCTCGCCCTCGGCCCCACTCTTCCCGAAGATGAATATGAGCTGCGAGGCGAAAACGTATGGATAGCTAAAACCGCCGTTGTTGCCCCCAGCGCCAGCATAACCGGCCCCTGCATCATTGGCCCCGGCACCGAGGTGCGCCACTGCGCCTTCATTCGCGGCAGCGCTCTCGTGGGCGCAAACGCCGTTGTGGGCAACTCCACTGAGCTTAAGAACGTAATACTCTTCGACAACGTGCAGGTTCCCCACTACAACTATGTGGGCGACTCCGTTCTCGGCTACAAGGCGCACATGGGCGCAGGCTCCATTACCTCCAACGTCAAGAGCGACCGCACTCTGGTTCACATTCACGACACCGACGGCGACATCGCCACCGGCCTGAAAAAGATGGGCGCCATTCTCGGCGACGGAGTTGAGGTAGGCTGCAACAGCGTGCTCAATCCCGGCAGCATCGTCTGTACCGGCAGCAGCGTATATCCCCTCACTCCCGTGCGCGGCGTTATTCCGCCGAACAGCATCTGCAAGGCCGTCGGCAACGTAATACTCAAGAGCAAATAAAGGAAACCCGTACAAATGATATCTAAATTTCTGCTAACCCTGCTTATGTCAATGGTTCCCGTCATAGAGCTGCGCGGGGCGATACCCGTAGGCATTGGCTTCGGCCTGCCCGTGTGTGTCACCTTTATCGCTGCCGTGATCGGCAATATGCTGCCCGTACCCTTTATAATTCTCTTCGTCCGCAAGGTGTTTGCATGGCTGCGCAGCAAGTCGGCATGGTTGGAGGACAAGGTAAGGTGGTTGGAAAACCGCGCCGAAAAGAAAGCCGCGCTCATATATAAATACGAACTGCTGGGTCTGCTGATTCTGGTCGCCATACCCCTGCCCGGTACCGGCGCATGGACGGGAGCCCTTATAGCCGCCCTGCTGAACATTCGCCTGAAGGTGGCCTTCCCCACCATTCTCGGCGGTGTAGCCATCGCAGGAGTTATCGTGACCTGCATAAGCTGCGGAATTTTCGCCATAGTTTGATATGCGCTATCTAATTTTCAGGATTTTTACATTATACCTACACAACGCAATACAAATTCCCTTAAAAGACTGGGCAGGACGGGTGTTATTCCCGTCCTGCCTTACTATTTTTTGCTGAACAACATTTATTGGGGTATCCACTTGCAGCTCAAATAAGATATCCCCTTTCCATTCGTTACATTAAGATATCTGTTATATCCCTCGCCGAGATAGGAAATATCCTTAAACTCATGCCCGGTTTCGCCGGTCACATTCGAAACCGCTTCAAAGTAAGCACCTTCTTTTTTGCCCTCAGTGGCAATAACCGAAAGAAGTTCATCATACCACAGGACAGAATAGGCCCCATTCTTTTCAGCAAGCAAAACCAACAGCATATCCGACGTACCTATATTAACGAAAGCGCAAGGAATATACTCCTCGTCCAATGCCCACAGCAATTCCTGCGCATATCTTATATAATCTCCGCCAAACCCCTGCTGCATATAAGGACCACCCAAATATGTTCCGCCATAAATACATTGCACCGGCTCACCCGAACTTTCGACCATGCCCACCCAAGCACCCGAATCCGAGAAAATTATTTCACATTCTTCGGATAAAGCTATATTCAATATAGGATACATTTCACAAACCGAACAGTTCTCTTCTATCATTCCTTTACTATTCAGTTCCGATAAGCGTTCTCGAGCTTCGGTCATATTATCACTTGGGCGCGATGTTTCCAGCGCAGCAGATATGCTGCCCTCATTCAACACATAAGTCTCTATGTCTGCTACCCGAGTATTACAAGCAGAAACCAGGATTACTATTGCTATAACAAAAAAAGAAATCGATGTTCTCATTAATTGTCAATCCAATCTCCTTTCACACTCTAATCCAATACCTCATCTTTTCAAGCGATTGTGAAATCCCCCCTTCCGCTTATTGTATATTGCATATATAGTATATATTTTTTATAGCTTAAATTCAATTCACCATAGTTACAAATTCCCAGACATCATTTTATATAACCGTACCACATTTCCATTTTCCCCTTGACATTGAACACTACCGGTATTACAATATGAAAACGGTTTTCATATTCGATTTCAAGGTAACCGCTGATTAAATCGCGGCGGATATCTGGTCGAGAGAAATTTTCGTCAAGTGTGCCCAAAAACGCAGGCAATACTTTGTGTATTAACGAGGCTTTTGGGTGCACTTTGGCGGAAATTTATCCGACCTGATGCCGTCTTCGATTTAATTTGCGGTTGCTAAAGGAGATAATTCCTATGGCATATAACACAAAACAGAAAGAGGTAGTTCTTACCTGCCTCAAGGAGCACAGCGAGGGTCACGTTCACGCGGCAGACATTGCCGAGCACCTTGCCAAATCAGGCAGCAAGGTGGGCCTGACCACCATATACCGCCAGCTTGACAAGCTGGTGGAGGAGGGCGTTGTGAAGAAGTTCGTCACCGAAAGCAGCAGCGCCTGCTATCAGTACGTAGGCGACGGACACTGCGGAGAGCATTTCCATCTGAAGTGCGAAAGCTGCGGCAAGCTTATCCATCTCAAGTGCCGCACCTTTGACCGCCTCAGCGACCACATTCTCAAGGAGCACGGCTTCCTCAGCGATCCCGGCCGCACCACCCTCTACGGCATTTGCGGCGACTGCCGCACAAAGGAGGCACAATAATGAAAAAGCTTACGGCGCTGCTTCTTGCGCTTATTATGATTTTCTCCCTCTGTGCCTGTTCCGGCTCCGAAAACAACGCGGAGGTTGGCAAGGTGAAGATAGTTGCCACTATTTTCCCCCAGTACGACTTCGCCCGGCAGATAGCCGGCGACCTTGCCGACATCACCATGCTTCTCGCTCCCGGCGAGGAGACCCACACCTATGACCCCTCCCCTGCCGATATCATCACCATTCAGAACGCGGATATTTTCATCTACGGCGGCGGCGAGTCCGACACATGGCTGGAGGGCGTCCTTTCCTCCATCGACACTTCCAAAATGACGCTTATTTCCCTTATGGACGTATGCCAGCTTCTTGAATCGGAGGAAGATCACGAACATGAGCACGAGCACGAGGAGATGGTTTACGACGAGCATGTATGGACCAGCCCCATCAACTCAAAGAAGATAGTGGAGGCCATTACCGACGCGCTCTGCGCCGCAGACCCCGATGACGCGGCCGCTTTCCGCACCAACCGTGACAGCTATCTTGACAAGCTCGACAACCTTGACGCAAAGTTCCGCGAGGTCATAGACACCGCGCCCCGCTCTACGCTGATTTTCGGTGACCGTTTCCCCCTGCTCTACTTCGCCGAGGAATACGGTCTTGACTACCGCGCCGCCTTCCCCGGCTGTGCCTCCAACACCGAGCCCAGCGCCGCCACCGTGGCCGAGCTTATCGACATGGTCAAGTCCGAGAACATTCCCATAGTATTCAAGATAGAGCTTTCCAACGGTCAGGTGGCCGCCTCCATCGCCGAGGCCTCCGGCGCCCGCGTTGAGACCTTTTACACCTGTCATACAGTTTCCAGGGACGATTTTGAAAACGGCGAGACCTATCTATCCCTCATGGAGAAGAACATTCCCCTTGTAAAGGAGGCGCTGCACTGATGGCAGTTCTCAGCTGCGAAAATCTTTGCCTCGCTTACGAAAACAAAATTGCCGTTTCCGGGCTTTCTTTCAACCTCGAAGCCGGCGAATACCTCTGCATCGTGGGTGAGAACGGCTCCGGCAAATCCACCCTTATAAAGGCACTTTTGGGGCTCAAACAGCCCAAGAGCGGCAAAATCACTCTTTCCGGGGGCGTCAAGCACACGGAAATAGGCTATCTGCCCCAGCAGACTCCCGCTCAGAAGGATTTTCCCGCAAGCGTGTGGGAAGTAGTCCTTTCCGGCTGTCTCAACGCCAAGGGTGTAATTTCCTTCTATACGCGCAGGGATCGCCAGCGCGCCATGGAAAATCTCGAAAAGCTGGGCATAGCCGACTTAAAAAACGCCTGCTACCGTGAGCTTTCCGGCGGTCAGCAGCAGCGTGTGCTCCTTGCCCGCGCCCTTTGCGCCACCCGCAAGATGCTGCTTCTCGACGAGCCTGTTACGGGTCTTGACCCCATCGCCACCGCCGAGTTCTACTCCCTTATCCGCGACCTTAACAAGAAAGAGGGCGTCACCGTGATTATGGTCTCCCACGACCTGCACGCGGCTATCGAAAACGCCGACAAGATACTGCAGCTTCGCTGCGAGCCCCTTTATTATGGCTCCGCCGCAGATTACGCGGAAAGCGAGCCGGGTAAAAAGCTTTTGGGAGGTGACGGCAATGCCTGCCATCATTGAGGCCATGTTCTCCTACCCCTTTCTGACCCGTGCGCTGATAGTGGGTATTCTCATTTCCCTCTGCGCCGCTCTTCTGGGCGTAAGCCTTGTTCTCAAGCGCTATTCCATGATAGGCGACGGACTTTCTCACGTGGGCTTCGGCGCTCTCGCCGCAGCGGCTGCCATGAACGCCGCGCCCCTGTACGTAGCCATACCCGTTGTTGTTCTCGCCGCGTTTCTCCTGCTGCGCATCAGCGAAAGTGGCAGGATAAAGGGCGACTCCGCCATAGCCCTCATTTCCGCCAGTGCGCTGGCTATAGGCGTTATGATAGTTTCCCTGTCCTCGGGCATGAACACTGACATTTACAACTACATGTTTGGCAGCATTCTCTCCATGAGCACCGGCGACGTTACTCTCAGCGTAGTACTCTCTATCGTGGTAATGGTACTCTTCGCGGTATTCTATAACCGCATTTTCGCCGTCACCTTTGACGAGACCTTCGCCCGCGCCACCGGTACCAGGGCAGGCATTTACAACATGCTCATCGCCCTGCTCACCGCCCTGACCATCGTTCTCGGAATGCGCATGATGGGCGCGATGCTCATTTCCAGCCTTATCATCTTCCCCGCCCTGACCTCCATGCGTGTATGCAAGCGCTTCAAGAGCGTCATTATCTGCTCCGCCATCGTTTCCGCCCTCTGCTTCTTCGCCGGTATCAGCTCTTCCTACGTGCTAAGCACCCCCGCAGGCGCCAGCGTTGTGGTGGCAAACCTTATTGCGTTCCTTGTATTCGCCGCCGTGGGCGCTATCCGCAACGCAATGCAGCTGCGGCTGGGCAAGGGTTGATTTTCCGCCTCAAATCAGTTATACTCTACTTACAAACCCTCAAGGAGGTGCAGCCATGAGCTTGCAGGAATCCGGCGAGATGTATCTGGAGACCATATACGTGCTCAGTAAGAAAAGCAATTCCGTCCGCGCCATCGACGTGGGTGAGCACATGGGCTATTCCAAGCCCAGTGTCAGCCGCGCAATGGGTCTGCTGAAAAGCGGCGGCTACGTTGTTTCCGACGAGGACGGCTTCCTCTTCCTCACCGAAAGCGGCAGACAGATCGCCGAGAAGATATTCGAGCGCCACACACTCATCACCAAGTTCCTCTGCGCCATCGGCGTAGACGAGGACACCGCGGCGGACGACGCCTGCAAGATGGAGCACGTTATCAGCGACTCCTCCTTTGAGGCGCTGAAAAGACACGCAGAGCGACATCTGCGTGAAAACGGTTAAAAAGCGCAACGCCCGAGGCTTTGCCTCGGGCGTTGTTGAGACTGTCAAAAAACTATAGTCAGCAGTTGCAACAAGGCAAGCCTTCCCCCTGGAGGGGAAGGTGGCAGTCGCGTTGCGACTGACGGATGAGGGGACGGCACGAAGTGCCGAAAATATAGTAGTTAAGCCATTTTTGCCGCTTACGCGGACCCTCATCAGTCGGCTTCGCCGCCAGCTTCTCCTCAAGGGAGAAGCCATGCATTACTCGTACATTCTACTAAGGCACGGACGTGCAGCAAACTTTTTTGACACACTGCGCAACGCCCGAGGCAAAGCCTCGGGCGTTGTTGTTTTTATTTCCAGGTATCGGGGATCCAGTCGTGCTCCATCTTCACCGGCTCGGGGTATTCCACGCCGTGAAGTTCAAGTTCTACTCGGTCGATTATCTGCGGCTGAACGGGAGTATCCACCACGTAGCCAGGGTAAACGGTCTGCACGGGAGTAGTCTCCACCTTTTCAAGGCGAAGCAGTTCCTCCATGCCCTCTGTCACCTTACCGAAAACGGGGTAAACGCCCTTGTGCTCGGGGCAATCCTTCAAGGGGAAGAAAGGCTCGCAGCCTGCGTTGCCCATCTCGCCGTAGCCGCCCATGCACACGCAGCCGGGGTGGGAATCCAGCGCCTCCAGCTCGGGATGCAGCTCGGACTCGCGGGGTATAAGGTAATGGCAGGCCTCGTTATGGAAAGCGGTATAGGAAAAATCCACCCACTTGCCGGGCACGATACGCTCAATGGCGTGACCGTTCAGCGCGCCCTTCTGTACGCAGCTTATGAAGCTGGCGACGGTGTTGGGGGCATACTCGGGCAGCAGCTCGATAACGATGCGGCTTCCGTTGGCCATATATATGGTTGCAACAGGATTCATTTCTTTTCCTCCGATATGTATTTTTACGTCAGTATAGCAAAGATTTCTCTTCCGCACAAGATAGGCAGGACACAAAACTCCCGACCCACAATGGGTCGGGAGTCGGGATCACAGCGTATTATCAGGGCATTTCAATTGCACTTACCACGCCCAGAACATCGCAGCTTATCATATCGCCGAAAGCGTCCCTGACGTAGCTCAGGATCTCGGCGGGAGTGCAGGCAAGAATGAACTCGCCGTAGTAGCTTTGGTTATCCATCAGATATCCGGTGTTGGTCTCGAGAGTTTCCAGCTCCTCAGGGGTGTATACTCCGTCCTTACCGTATTCCACAACGCGCTTGGAGAGGGTTTTGCCGAAGTCATACAGATCCATTGCCTTCTCCATCTGTGTGCCAAACTGCTTGTCGAAGCCGTCATAAGCGGTGGAGAACATATAGAATTCTATCTCGCTCATCTCTCCGCCGTAATACATATCCTTCACAAGGCTTGCACAATCCGCCAAAGCGGCAGTGACCTTGAGGTAGTACTGATAGTAGGGTATAAGAACTTCGCTCATATCGGTGTAAAGATCAGCTGCGTCCTCGGCGGCCTTTACGATGGCCTTGTAGTCAACGGCGGGAGTTTCTTCCTCGGCGGCAACGCTGAGAAGAACGGTCTTATTTGCCTGATCCCAGTCGATTTCGGCGTTCATCAGGTTGCTGATGGCACGGACGGGCAGATAGGTGGTGCCGTTATACAGGAACACCTCTACTACCTCACCCTCGGAGCCGGTGGGAGTGAAGTAGGTGTCGTTAAAATATATGCTTGCGCCGGTGTGGACGGTGATGGCCTTGCTTTCAAAGGCAAAGGGAGAGGTGGATACGTCAGCGGTGCCGCCGTACTTGGGCAGCTCAGCGCCGCCGCGAGTGCCAAGATAAACGGACTTGCTCTCGTTATCCCACTCTATGCCCAGGCCAAAAAGATTGCTGATGCCGCGAACAGGCAGATAAGTGGTGCCGTTATACAGGAAAACCTCAACGGGCACGCCCTCGGAGTCCACGGGGACGAACTCCGTGCCGTCAACGCTGATTTTAATGCCGGTATGTATATTTATGCTCTTGGCCTCCAACTTCAGCTCGGCGCAGGCAGTGATGCCGAGGCAGGCGGAGAATATAGTCACCGCGAGAACTACGGCAATAATTCTGGTGAAAGATTTTTTCATGGTCATACCCCTTTCTTTCCTTATATTCTACATTGTATCGGCGGGATTGTAAAGTTTGAAATTCAAAAATCACAGTTTCGTTTCGCAGCCAGTACAGCGAATTGCACAAATAGGCCTCCCTGTTTTCGGCTTGCGCCCGGATTTGGTGCATGGTAGAATGGTAAAAACAAGCAAAACAGAGGAGGAATATATTATGACGCCCGAAAATCAGAAAAAGTATGACGAAAAAGTCGCCCGAGTTAAAGACGCTATTGCGCTTAAAGAGCCTGACAGAGTACCCATAACGCCTCCGGCTGAGGTTTTCCCCATTCTCAACGCAGGCTTCACCGTAGGTGAGGTCATCTACGACACCAGCCTGCAGAAAATGAAACAGGCGGTAGTAAAATATCTGAATGATTTCGACCCGGACAGCACCGGCGGCGTCGGCATGGTTTTCGCCGGCGAAGGCCCCATGCTGGAGCTTGAGCGTTCCAAGAACATGCGTTGGGCAGGCATGCCCGGCAACATCATCGACATCAACAGCCTGCAGCAGCACATTGAGTTCCCCACCCTCCTTGAGGACGAATTCGACGAATTCTTCTCCGACCGCACCGGCTGGTCCCTGCGCAAGCAGACTCCCCGCACCTCCGGTCTGCTGGAGCCCTTCAGCAAGCTGCAGTTGGGCGGCATGATGGGTGCGCGCATGCTGGCGGCGCAGGTATCCACCCCCGAATTCAAGGCAATGCTTGAGGATCTGTGGAAGCTTAACGAGCTTCAGCAGGTATATCAGGCAGGCGTGCAGGATATCAACAACACCGTCCGTGAGATGGGCTATCCCGATTTCAGCGGCGGCATGGCAGGCGTTCCCTTCGACAGCTATTCCGACGGTCTGCGCGGCACCATTCTTTCTTTGCAGGACCTCTATGACCACGAAGAGGAAGTGGAAAAGTACATAGAAGAAGCCTTCGAGCAGCAGCTGCACATGATACGCATGCAGGGCGCAAATCCCGAAAACAAGGGCAAGCACGTATTCATGGCTCTGCACAAGGGCATGGACGGCTTCATGAGTGACGAGCATTACCGCCACTTCTACTGGCGTCACCTGCAGAAGATCATCGAGACCATTATCGAGGTGGACATGGTTCCCTATATCTACACCGAGGGCAAGTACAACAGCCGTCTTGACTGCCTGACTGAGGTTCCTGCAGGCAAGGTATTCTACCACTTCGAGACCGTTGACATGGCCGTCGCAAAGAGCAAGCTCAAGGATATCGCCTGCATTTCCGGCGGTTTCAGCACCAACCTGCTCCAGTTCGGCACTCCCGAACAGGTCAAGGACGAGGTCAAGCGTTTGCTGGACGTATGCGCTCCCGGCGGCGGCTTCATTTTCGAGACCAGCTCCGGTCTGAGCCACGTAAAGCGCGAGAACGTAGAGGCCATGTTCGAGACAGTAAAGCTGTACGGCAAGTATTAAGGTTAAGACGCAAAAATCCCGCATTGGAAAGCCAATGCGGGATTTTTCATGCTATCAAAGGGCGGCGAGGACGTCGCCAAGCTCCTTCATTTCGGGCAGGTCGATCTTCTCGATCTCGCCGGCGTCGCAGGCTGCTGCTACGTCGGGCATGATGGGCAGCTTTGCAAGAACCTTGAGGCCCTGCTCGGCGGCAACGGCGTCGATATTGCTCTCGCCGTAGATCTTGTGCTCCTTGCCGCAGTCGGGGCAGCGGAAGTAGCTCATGTTCTCAACCAGACCAATGATGGGAATATCCATCATCTTGGCCATGTTGACAGCCTTGGAAACTATCATGGAAACCAGATCCTGAGGAGAGGTTACAACGATAATGCCGTCAACAGGCAGGGACTGGAAGATGGTCAGGGGAACGTCGCCGGTTCCGGGAGGCATATCGACGAACATGTAGTCAACATCGCCCCAGACAACGTCGGTCCAGAACTGCTTTACAGTGTTGGCAATGATGCTGCCGCGCCATACGACGGGCTGAGTAACATCGTCAAGGAAGAGGTTAACGGAAATGAGCTTTACGCCGCCGACGGACTCAGCGGGAAGAATGCCAAAGGCGTTGGCCTTTGCGCGCTCATGAACGCCGAAGCACATGGGAATGGAGGGGCCGGTCATATCTGCGTCGAGAATGCCGACGGAATTGCCGCGGCGGTTCATCATAGCAGCAGAAAGGGAGGTGACGAGGGACTTGCCTACGCCGCCCTTACCGGAAACGATACCAATAACCTTCTTTACCTTGCTCTGAGCGTTGAGGGGTGCATGCAGATCCTGAGAACCGCAGCCACCGCCGCAGCTTCCGCAATCGCCGCCGCAATCACAGCTATCGCCGCAATCGCCGCCGCAGCTCTGCTCCATATATTCTTCAGACATGGAATTTACCTCCTTTGTTTTTTGAGGCCTATAAGGCTATCAACCGATATGGCTCTCGATGTAGTTTACCACATCGCCTACGGTCTTCATTTCGGCAATTTCTTCATCCTCGATCATCAGGCCGAATTCGTCCTCAACGGACATCATCATTTCCACAACGTCGAGGGAATCCGCGCCGAGGTCGTTCACGACGTCGGTGTTCTCGGTAATCTGATCCTCGTCGATCCCGAACTGGGAAGAAAGAATGCTTTTAATTTTATCCAGTACCATCTTAAAAAGACTCCTTTCAAGCGGTTTTTATCCGCGTCTTATCAGTTGGGCTCAGGATCTGTACCTGGGCTTTCCGCCGTCGCGGCCGAGGCCGGAATTGTTGCCAAAGGCTACAACGATGCGGCGGTTGGGTTCAGTGCCGGTAGAGAAGGTGGAAACGCCTTCATAATCCTGCAGAGCGGTGTGGATAACGTGGCGCTCATAGGAATTCATAGGCTCGAGGGTCATGTTCTTGCGATACTTGAGGACCTTTGCGGCAACCTTTTCTGCCAGGCGCTGAAGGGACTCCTCACGCTTGCTGCGATAATTCTCGGCGTCCACGCTGATGTGAACGTGCTTTTCGCTTACGCGGTTCATGGCGTAGTTGGCGATGTGCTGGATAGCGTCCAGAGTCTCGCCGCGGCGGCCGATGAGCATGCCGAGCTTTTCGCCGGTGAGGTTTACATATATGGTGTTTTCATCTTTCTGCTCAAGGACGGGAACCGCATCGGAACCCATTTTCTCAAGCAGACCCTTGAGGAAGGTTTCGGTAAGCGTGATGATATCATCGGGCTGCTCAAAGCTTACGCGAATCTTCGCAGGGGCGGCGCCGATGCCCAGAAAGCCGGACTTGGCGCGCTCGAGAATTTCAACGGAGACCTGGTCACGGGTGCAGCCCAGCTCTGCCAATGCAGACTGAATTGCCTCGTCTTCGGTCTTACCCGTTGCCTCAATTACTTTAATCATAAGGCAGTCTCCTTGTTATTCCTTGTCCTCAGCGGCCGCCTCGGAGCCGATCTCACCGGCGGTGATAGCATCGGTCTCGATAACGTTGGCGTCGCTTGCGGTGCCTTCTGCCTCTGCGGGAAGAGCCTCAACGACCTCGGGGGTCTCGGTAAGCTCCTCGGGCATAATGGTCTGTTCGTCCTCGGGCTCGGGGACGTAATTCTTATTGAAACGGTCAGGCTTATAATTTCTGCCTCTTGCGTAGGGTCTGTCGCCTACCGCGGAGGGATTGGCCTTCTCCTTGTTTGCAGCTTCCTTGCCGGTGGAAACGAGTCTGCCGGCGGAATCACGCTTAAGCTCGCCGCGAGCGATGGCACGCTCGACCTCGTTCTCTTCGGACTTCTGCTTTTCCTGCATGGCAAGCTTGCGCTTGCTGGTGTTGGGATTGGTGACGGTGGTGCCGGCAGCGCGCTTCTTCTCGGTCTCGGCGTGCTTTGCTGCGCGCTCTGCCTCCAGAGCTGCGGCCTTCTCGCGATAAGCGGCGTCCTCTGCGTCAACGATCTTCTTATAATGACGGGTGAGCACTGCGTCCTGCAGAGCGGTGAATACGCTGCTGGCGATCCAGTAAAGGCCCAGAGCGCCGGGCATGGCGAAGCCGATCCACAGAGAAACCAGGGGCATGATCATAGTCATGGTCTTGGTATTCGCATTCTCCGCGGCTGCGTTACCGCTCATCTTGTTGCTGATGATCATGGAAACATAGGACAGCGCGGCAGAGATCACGGGAATGAGGAACAGGCCGATCTGAGGCCACAGTTCCTGACCATTGGAGAAGAACTCCCAGATCTTGAAAGAGGGGTTTGCACCCAGATCCATGCCGAGGAAGGTATAGTCAAGCTTCTGCAGCTTTTCGCTGATACCGGCGAATGCATCGAAATTCTGAGTGATAAACTGAGATTCGGCTATCTGAATGTATGCAGAGTTGGCGCTGGAGGTGGCAAAGCCCAGGGAAGTGAGAACCTCCTGAACCTTGGCATAAGCCTCGTCGCCTATTCTCATCATAACGGTGAGGGGGAAACGGATAGCCTGATAAAGAGCGATAAGAATAGGGAAGGGAATGAGCGTCCAGATACAGCCGCCCATAGGATTGATGTTCTGTTCCTTATAAAGCTTGGCCACTTCCTCCTGATACTTCGGGGTATTGGCGCCATGCTTCTTCTCAAGCTCCTTCATAAGGGGCTGGAGGCGAGAGGAGCGCATAAGGCTCTTCTTGCTCTTGGCGCTGAAAGGCAGAAGTATCAGACGAACAATAAGCGCGAAAGCGAAGATCGCGATACCGTAGTCGTTGAAGAAGTTATACAGAACGAGCATCAACCAACCAAAGGGTTTAGCTATTGCAGATAACATTACAAATTCTCCATTTCAGAGCCGTGCCTGCTCAATTCAGGGCACGGGGTCATAGCCTCCCTTACATAAAGGGTGGCAGCGAAGCAGTCTCCTGAGAGCCAGCCAGGAGCCTTTGAGTGCGCCGTACTTTTCAATAGCCTCGAGGGCATACTGAGAGCAGGTGGGTATAAACCTGCAGCACGGCTGCTTCAGCGGCGAAATATGCCGCCGATAAAACCGGATAAGGAATAAGAACAGCTTTTTCAAGTCTGCTCCCCCTCCTTGCGGGCAAAAAGCCCGAGCTTGTCCGCCGCCTTGAGAAACTGCTTCTCAAGCTCGGCGTAGGGAGCGTCCTTAGCCCTTGTTCTCGCCACTGCTACTATGTCCCACCCCGCAGGGAACCGGTCTTCGTTAAGGCGGTATATCTCGCGAAGGCGGCGGCGCACTAAATTTCTGTACACTGCCTTGCCCACCTTGGTACCCACCGTTATGCCGAAACGATTGGTTTTTGAACCGTTTTTACGGCAGTACAAAACCACAAGAGGCGTGGCTACATTCCTTCCCCTTGCGTATACTCTGCGGAATTCATAATTTTGATTGAGGGACACGGTAAATTTCATGAGAAATTAGTAAGAGAGCTTCTTGCGGCCCTTTGCTCTGCGAGCGGAAAGTACCTTGCGGCCATTCTTGGTTGCCATTCTCTTACGGAAGCCATGCACCTTCTGACGGTGGAGCTTCTTGGGCTGATAGGTTCTGAGCATGTGTTTTACACCTCCTGAATTAAATAAAAATACTCAACATCCCCGCGATTTTGCAGAGAAGTAGTTGACAAAAGAAAGTCTGCAGGGGGATACAGCTTAGTATTTTACCGTATACCTCCTGCAGATGTCAATATTTTTATTTAAGTTTTTTCTAATTCAAGCCAAAGATTTCCAAAAAGGGCTTTACGCCGGCTCATCTCACGATGTCGCCGCCGCGCATATATTTGCCCAGCCGCTTCCATGCCAGCATACCCACCACTATTACCACCAGCATGTTGACGAGTATATAAGAACCGTTATAGAGGAAGGAATAGAGCCACGGCGTGGTCATGGTCATGCCGAAAAATTCCTCGGGCATCCATTCCGCCCATACGGTTGCACCCGTAACGTAATGGCAGAAAAAGCGCAGGATACAGCCCACTATGGTGCCCACGAAGAATCCGTAACGCATTTTATTGAACGCACCCGCAATACCGAGGGCGGCATAGGCCAGCAGATAGTCGCCCAGCATCGCCTGCCAGGAATAGGCGTATGCTCCGTCAAACATAAGCTGCATCACACCGTAGACCGCGGAGACCGCCATACCCGGGCCAAAGCCCCAGCGTGAGCAATAAAGGAATATGGGCAGCATGGCAAGGGTTATGCTGCCGCCCTGAGGCAGGGAGAACAGCTTGATATAGCCCAGTATCTGAGCCAGTGCCACCATGATCGCGCCCTCGCAGAGAGCCCGCAGAGCCAGATGGGAAGATTTTGTTTTTGTCATTTTTGTACCTCCGAAAAAAAGAATATGCCGCGCTATAAAGATATAGCACGGCAGCAAAAATCAGCGGGTACGCTTTTCCTACGCCGGCATTATCCGGATCAGGTTCAGGCAGCCGCCAAAGGCCTTTAGAGACTGCCAAGGGTTCAACGCGTGCACGCATTGTCTCAGCCGAATCAGGTTTCAGCACCCCATCTAATTTTTTTACACGCTTAGTATACAATATAACTATGCGTTTTGCAAGGTTTTTATTACCACACGGCGGGAGCACGCCCCTGCCCTACGTTCACCAAATAAGTTCAAGTCATGTTTGTAGGGCTGAGGCGTGCCTCAGCCGCCGAGACGAGAAGCACTGCAATTAAGAAAACGGGAGCGCGGCAGCACTCCCGTTTTGTTGTTTTTACAGCAAATTCGCAAGCTTGAGGACGAACACGATAGCAAAAATCGTGAACACGGAGCAGATACAGGTCCAGACCACGAACTGTCCGGCCAGCTGCTCGTCGCAGCCCATTTCGCCCGCCATGACCGCACTGGAGACCGCCACGGGGGTCCCGAACAGGGCTACGAATACGGTAAATTCAGCGGGGCCGAAATTCACGACACCCAGTTTTGTGAGCAGCACGGCAAGGCCTATTCCCACCGCAGGCGAAAGGACGGTACGCCATGCGGTGCCGAGGATTATCTCCTTGAGCATTTTTCCGGCGGCGCTGAACACAAACTGTCCGCCCAGCACGATAAGTGCCAGGGGCGTTGCCAGCTTGGAAACATTCTCGATGGCCTTATAGACGAACTTCAAATCACGGGAGATCAGGAACACCGGCTGTCCGTCAGCGCCCACAGGCAGCAGGGAACGGACAAACAGAGCCGCAAGACCTGCCACAACGCTTATAATAAGCGGATTGGTGACTATCTTTTTAAGTATACTCTTAACGCCGATATGTCCGCTCTCGCCGGTGAATATGGACAGGGAAATGACCGCCAGAATGTTGAAAATGGGTACAACAAAGGCCGAGAGCACCGCTACCAGCGCCACGCCTTCGGCTCCGCCAAGAGCCTCGGCAAGAGGCAGGCCTATAATGGCGTAATTGGAGCGAAAGATGCACTGGAGCACAACGCCCTTGCGTTTCTTATCCTCTACAAACAGGCGCACTACTATCAGCCCAAGCACGAAGATGAACAGTATCGCGCCGATGCAGAACCATACCGTGCTCCAGTTGAAAGCGCCCAGGTCGCTGACATTATACACATTGTAGAACAGCAGTGCGGGAAGTCCCACCCGGAACACCAGTTTGTTGCCCCGCTTGACGAAGTTTTCGTCAAGGAAGCCGCTGCGCTTGAGCAGATATCCCAGCACTATAAGCATGATTATGGGCAGTACCGCGTTTATCGCGTACATGAATATATCAAACATGGCATACGCCGCCTTTGCAATTTGGGTTTTCAGCCTTTAAGTTGCTCGTCAAGCTCCGTTATCCATTTGGCGCGCCGCTCGCCTTTTACTATGAGTTCGCCATTGCGATACTCCGCCACTTCAACAAAACCGTTATCGTTATCGAAAAAGCGGGCTTCGTCACAATAGGGCAGTATTTTTTTCACGGCCTCCCATCGTCCTTCAAAACGCCTGCGGACATCGTTTTCGGGAATATCGTGACCTCCGCGGCGCACGCGATTTTCTATGCGCGCGAGGCACTCCTCGGGAGTGTCCAGCCCCACATAATACAGGCGGACATAGTAGCCCTGCTGTTTAGCACGCGCTGCTGTATCCTCTGTTTTGTGGCCGGAAAGGGTGGTTTCCTGAGTGAAGCTTACATTTTTGGCAAGGCAATCTTCGATGCGTTCCAGCGCCATTCTGCCGCCTTTTACCGCGTTCACGCCTGCTTCGGCGGTTATGCGGTCAACATCTATTATGGCACCCAGTTCCGTTGTCTGAGTTTTGAGAACGCCGGTAAGGCTGCTCTTGCCCGTACCGTTGACGCCGCCGATAATGGTATAGCACTTCATCAGTTTACCTCCGAGAGCATTTTCAGTCTATCAATTTAAATTATAGTCCTCTTGACTTCAAATGTAAAGAAAAAAACGAAATCAATCTATAATACTTTCCGCGATCACGCCCGCCCACTGTTCGATACTTATCTCTGCTTCGCTTGTATGGTAAAACTCGGCACGAATGACCGTATTCCCCTTGCGAAGGGTGACCGTGGGGAAAATGTCGATATACGCGACGCACTGGTCCATGCCCTCGATGTTCAGTTCAATAGGCTTATAGTGTTTGGAGTCCTTGGCGTAACTTTGAAATTCACGCACCAGTTCCTTGGCTATCCATTCACTCCGGGCTTCGATATAGGTAATATCCAAGCCACCGCTGAGGTGGAGGCCGTCGGCTCTGTCAAGGTCGCCGTTTTCGCTGTACTCAATGATAAGCGGTGCAAGGAGGTCGGAACGAAACTCCACGGTATTCAGCTCATAGCCCAGCCAGGTCTTATCGTGAGTATAGCTGCAATCGGGCAGGAAATCCTTCATGGTGGCGAAGGGCACCGTGCCGGTAAATTCATCAAGGGGTATCTCGTTTTTATCTTCCACGGCGTTGGCACAGCTGGCGAACAGGACGCCAACAAGGGTAAGGGTGAGCAGCCAGTTTATGATAATGCCCGCAATATAGCGAACTCTGCCCTTGTGCCAGTCCTTGCTGTGGCTGAGACTTTCGCCGCTGCGGGCACGTTTACGCAGCCTGCCGAACCACACAAGACGACGGAACATTTCCGCCACGCTCCAGCCAAGTACAGCAAAAAACAGAAGCGTACCGGGCGTGCCGAAGGCTATCACCGCAAGGAGCAAGGGCGTGCCGCGGACTCCCCTGCCGAGATAAAAGGCGAACATAATGATTATCCACACTATTTCGAACATCACATCGTTGCGGATACGCCTGCGAGCCGCGTCAAGAGTCATTGCCTGCACCTGCGGGTCGGTATGCAGTTCGCGGGCAGTGGGGTCGTCGGTACAGTATATGTGGAAATTGCCCCGGGCGGCAACGTACTGCCAGCCCATGGCTTCATAAAGCTCCTGCGCCTCCTCCGGTGGATTGAACTCGTTAAGGGTGCCGGACTTATATTTCGATGCTTCAAGGCGGTAGCGCATAATTTTAGGCTCGGTCTTTTCAAAGATACCGAAGCCGAAGAAAAATCCGTCACGGGCGAGCACAAGACCCCGGGCGGCCATATCGCTCAGCCAGCTTTCCATGGCCTCAATGTCATAATCGGGGCAGGGCGGATATCTGTAAACGGTTTTAGGCTCTTTCACGGTGTTGCCTCCTTTTCTCCGTCCAGCACGCACTGCTTAAGGCGCGCATATTCCTCGGCGTAGGCCTCCCGCCCCCTGTCGGTTATCTCATAGGTGCGCTTGCGGCCTACAACTTCTATCTCCTTTATATACTTTTCCTTTTCAAACTTAGCAAGAATGGTATACAGCGTGGCGGGGCCGACCTGCACCCTGCCGCCGCTGCGGCGCTCTATGAAATCCGCCGCGTCTATGCCGCACATGGGGCCGTTCATAAAGGCCATGAGCACATAGAACATACTCTCCGTAAGATTTTCCAACGCCTTTTTCGGCATGCTCGCGCCTCCTTTCGCCAATATCGTTTTATGATATTATATAACGATATTGCACTTATGTCAATACAGCCTACATATAATAGTATAACGGCTGAAAATCCCGCCCTGTTTCGGCAAAAATTTATTGTAATGCGGAGATATTTGGTTTATAATATCTTAGTTAAAGTGGAATTTTATGCTCACTTGCACTGGAGGTGGAGATATGAAAATAAATATCGACGGCATCAGCGTGAATTATTCCGACAGCGGAAGCGGCGACGTTGTGCTCATTCTCCAAGGCTGGGGCACCAACATGAGCCTGTACTCCGCGCTGGCTGAACACCTTGCGCAGAATATGCGCGTCATTCTGCCGGAGCTGCCCGGCTTCGGCGAGACCGCCGAGCCTGCCCAGCCTTTTTCCGCCGACGATTACGCGGATTTTGTGGAAAAGCTGCTGCGGGAGCTGGGCGTTTTCCGCTGCTCTCTTATCGGTCACTCTAACGGCGGACGCATTATCATGAAGCTTGTGACCCGTCAGCAGAGCCGGTTCAAATACGACCGCATAGTTTTCATGGACTCCGCAGGCATCGTTCACGAAAAGACCGCAAAGCAGAAGGCCAAACAGGCAAGCTACAAGCTGGGCAAGAAAATTCTTAATCTCGCCCCCGTCAAGTCCGCCTTTCCCGACGCACTGGAGAAATTCCAGTCCAGCCGTGGCAGCGCCGATTACCGCGCCGCCTCGCCCCTTATGCGTGCCACTTTGGTGAAGCTGGTAAACGAGGATTTTCGGGAGCTTATGCCCCTCATCACTCAGCCCTCCCTGCTGATATGGGGCACCGAGGACGCGGACACTCCCCTTTCCGACGCGAAAATTTTCGAGGAGCTTGTCCCCAACGCGGGCCTTGTAGAGGTCAAAGGCGCAGGGCATTACGCCTATCTCGAGCAGCCCCACTTCGTATTCCGCGTGCTTGATTCTTTCTTCGGACATTTGAAGTAGTTTTGTTTTATCGTATCGTTTCTGCGGAGATTCTTCGCTCCGCTCAGAATGACAGTTGAGAGGTAATTATGGAACTGATTTCCTTCATTATACTTACGGTATTTTTCATCGCCGTATGGGCGCTGTGTATTCACGGCAGCCTGCACATATTCCAACTCAATTCCTATAAGCCCTATGTTCAGCGCAAGTGGGTCGCTGAACACATGCTGGAGATCGTAAAGAAGTGCTGGTGGCTGGTCCTTGTGCTGCCCTGCGTCAACAATTTCGGCTGGGTGGGCAAGCTTGTGGCCTGCGTTCCCTGCGCCGTGGCGATATGGTGCAACCGCCCCCGCAAGGCGAAAAAGCCTCTGGTTTACACCGCCCGCGTAAAGCGCCTTGCGGCAACGCTGGGCATTCTCCACGGCATCGTGGTGGTTCTCGCATTTGTAAGCCCCGATTACCGCAGTTTTTTCATTATGCTCTACGCCCTTGCGGGCATCTGTGAGAATTACGTTGTTCTCGCCGCAAATTACATCAACAGCCCCATTGAAAAGGCCATAAACCGGCATTACATTTCCGACGCCGAGCGTATAATAAAGGAGATGCCCAATCTGAAGGTCATTGGCGTTACCGGCAGCTACGGCAAAACCAGCGTCAAGTTCTTCGTGGGCAAGCTTCTCGGCGCAAAGTACAACGTACTGGTAACCCCCGAAAGCTACAACACCACCATGGGCGTTGTGCGCACCATACGTGAGAACATGCGCCCCACTCACGAGGTTTTCGTCTGCGAGATGGGCGCCCGCAACGTGGGCGACATCAAGGAGATATGTGACATCGTGCACCCCGAGGCCGCCATCATCACCTCCGTTGGCCCTCAGCATCTTGAAAGCTTCAAGAGCATCGAAAACGTGACCAAAACCAAGTTCGAGCTGGTGGACTCCCTCCCCGCTGACGGAGTGGCCTACCTGAACATGGATAACGAATATATCGCAAGCCGCCCGGTAAACGTAAGCACCGTCGGCTACCGTCTTGCCTCTCCCGGCGAGACGCCTCACGAGGGAGTTTACTGCGGCTACGACGTTTCCGTTTCCGCCAAGGGCAGCAGCTTCAGCCTGCGGGAGCCCGACGGCACCGTCACTCAGCTTTCCACCCGCCTTATCGGCGAGCACAACGTGCTGAACATCTGCGGCGCGGTTGCCGTGGCCCGCAGCATGGGCGTGGAAATGCGGGATATTATCCCCCGTGTGCGCCGCCTCGAAAGCGTTCCCCACCGTCTTGAGCTTATCGGCGGCGGAAATCGAGCAATTATCGACGACGCTTACAACGCAAACCCCGCCGGTGCGAAGGCCGCCCTGGGCGTGCTTTCCCAGTTCGACACGTTGAAAATTCTCGTCACTCCCGGCATGGTGGAGCTTGGCGAGAAGCAGGCCGAGCTGAACCGTGAGTTCGGCCGTCAGGCCGCCGCGGTCTGCGACTATGTAGTCCTTGTGGGCGAAAAGCAGACCCAACCTATTCTCGAGGGTCTGAAAAGCGCGGGCTTCGCCGCCGAGCGCATGGCGGTGGTCGAGTCCGTGCAGGAGGCTGTTGCCCTTGCCGACGCGTTCATGCCCGGTCAGCCCCGCACCATTCTTCTTGAAAATGATCTTCCCGACAACTATTAATATATAGGAGGAACCGCTATGAAAATAAACGTAGGCGTGTTCTTCGGCGGACGCAGCGTTGAGCACGAGGTTTCCATCATCTCCGCTCTGCAGGCCGCCAAGGCATTTGACCGCAACAAATACGACGTGACTCCGGTATACATAAGCCGCGAGGGTCGCTTCTACATCGGCGAGGCCGTGGGCAATATTGAGGAATACACCAATATTCCCGCCCTCATCAAAAAGAGCACCGAGGTACTCCCCGCCGCTGACGGCGGAAGAATGAAGCTGCTGCGCCAGCCTGCCAAGCGCTTCGGTAATCCCGTTATGGGGCTCATCGACGTGGCGTTCCCCGTAGTACACGGCACCAACGTTGAGGACGGCGCTCTGCAGGGCTACTTCCGCACCCTTGGCGTGCCCTTCGCCGGCTGCGACGTTTTCGCTTCCGCGGCGGGCATGGATAAATTCGCAATGAAGGCACTGTTCCGCGAGCGTGGCCTGCCCGTTCTCCCCTGCCTGCGCTTTACCTCCCGCGACCTTTCTGAAGGCTGCGAGGGCGCGGCTGACAAGATAATCTCCGAAATCGGTCTGCCCGTTGTGGTAAAGCCCGTAAACCTGGGTTCCAGCGTGGGCATTCGCCTTGCCAAAGACCGCGACGCTCTTATCGACGCGTTGGATTACGCCGTGGGCTTCGCCTCCGCCGTCCTCGCCGAAAAGGCAGTTGAGAACCTGCGGGAGATAAACTGCGCCGTGCTGGGCGACTTTGACTCCGTCGCCGCCTCCGAGTGCGAGGAACCCATTATGGGCGACGAGATACTCAGCTACGAGGACAAGTACATTTCCGGCGGCAAGGGCTCCAAGGGCGGCAGCAAGGGTATGCAGAGCCTGAAGCGCCTGCTCCCCGCGCCCATCTCCCCCGAGCTGAGAGAAAAGATACGTCACTACGCCTGCGAGGCATTCCTCGCTCTTGACTGCAGCGGCGTTTCCCGTATAGACTTTCTTATGAATGACAAGACCGGCGAGGTTTGGGTAAACGAAATAAACACTATTCCCGGCTCCCTGGCCTTCTACCTGTGGGAGGCTACCGGCAAGCCCTATTCCCAGCTGCTTGACGAAATGGTCGCGCTGGCCCTCAAGCGCAGCCGCAGCGCCGCGGAGCTGAATTACTCCATCGACACCGGTATTCTCAAGAATTTCACCGCCGGCGGCAGTAAGGGCAGCAAGGGCAGCAAATTGTAACTCCTGCGACAAGGTTCGTAGGGTACGGTCTTGACCGTACCGCTGCACTGCACCTTCGGAACGCTCAAGAGTGTTCCCTGCAAGCTAACAAAAGAAAAATTAATACCGTAAAGGATTGAAAATATATGATACAGTACGAAGAATATAAAGTTAAACTCAATAACCTCAAGCCCACCCTCGACGAGCTTCACGTTGCCCTGCGCACCGACGACGCAAAGAACGAGATCGAAGAGCTGGAGCAGAAGTCCGCTGCCGAGGGCTTTTGGAACGACCTCGAGAACTCTCAGAAGGTGCTGCAGCGTCTGAAGCAGCTCAAGGCAAAGTGCGAAAGCTATGAGCGCATGGTAACCAAGTGGGACGATCTTTTCGTGCTCTGCGAAATGGGTCTTGAAGAGGACGACGAGAGCCTGCTGGACGAGATCGTAAACGGCTACGCAGAGTTGGAGGACAGCGTAAACACCGCCCGCCTCACCACCCTGCTCACCGGCGAATACGACAGCAATAACGCCATTCTCACCTTCCACGCCGGCGCAGGCGGCACCGAGGCTCAGGACTGGTGCCAGATGCTCTTCCGCATGTACACCCGCTGGGCAGAGCGCCACAACTACACCGTTAAGACCCTTGACTACGAAGACGGTGAAGAAGCCGGCATCAAGTCCGCAACCATCTCCATCGAGGGCGACAACGCATACGGCTTCCTCAAGAGCGAGAACGGCGTTCACCGCCTTGTCCGTATCTCCCCCTTCGACGCAAACGCACGCCGACAGACCTCCTTCTCCGCAGTTGAGGTCATGCCCGAAATAGACGACGACGTCAACATTGATATCCGTCCCGAGGACATCGAAATGCAGGTATTCCGTTCCTCCGGCGCAGGTGGTCAGCACGTTAACAAGACCTCCTCCGCAGTTCGCCTTACCCACAAGCCCACCGGCGTTGTTGTTTCCAGCCAGCAGGAGCGAAGCCAGGTACAGAACCGCGAAAACTGCATGAAGATGCTCCGCGCAAAGCTGATGGAAATGAAGGCACAGCAGCACGCAGAAAAGATAAGCGACATCAAGGGTATCCAGCGCAAAATCGAATGGGGCAGCCAGATCCGCTCCTACGTTTTCATGCCCTACACTCTCGCCAAGGACACCCGCACCGGTTTTGAAAACGGCAACATCAACGCCGTTATGGACGGTGACCTTGACGGCTTCATCAACGCATACCTGAGCCAGAACGCCCAGTAATATAAAGAGAAAACTGAAAAGGAGGCGTATTCAATGTTAGGAACATTAGTTAACGCTTTGGCGGTTATCGTCGGAGCTTTTGTAGGCCTGCTGCTGAAAAGGGGCATTCCCGAGAAGATAAGCGATGTTGTAATGAAGGGCGTTGCCCTCTGCGTGCTTTACATCGGCATAAGCGGCTCCCTTAAGGGCACCAACACCCTTATCGCTATTATCTCCATCGTTATCGGCGCGGTCATCGGCTCATTGCTGGATATCGACCGCCGCCTGAACAGCCTTGGCGAGCTGGCGGAGCGCAAGCTTTCCAAGGGCGACGGCAAAACCTCCATAGCCGAAGGCTTCGTTTCCGCAAGTCTGCTGTTCTGCGTGGGCAGTATGGCGATAGTCGGCTCCATTCAGAGCGGCCTTACCGGCAACCATGAGATGATTTACACCAAGTCCATGCTGGACGGCATCTCTGCCATTATCTTCACCTCCACTCTCGGCGCGGGCGTATTCCTCTCCGCCATTGCGGTAATCGTCTACCAGGGCGCTATCGTGCTCTGCGCCCAGTGGGTGCAGCCCTTCCTCAGTGATTACGCCGTTGCGGAAATGACCTGTGTCGGTTCCCTGCTCATTATCGCCCTTGCGCTGAATATGCTGGGCATAACCAAGCTGAAAACAGCCAACTACCTCCCCGCGGTATTTATTCCCATAATTTTGTGTATGTTCATGTGATATCGTTTCAAAAAAGTAAGAGCGAGAAGAAAAATCTTCTTGCTCTTTTTGTTATTGCTGAGGTTTGCTGCAAACCCAACGGGCGACCTCGCAGGGTCGCCCCTACGCCTTAACCGTAAGTTTTCATATTCTGCGTATTATCAGTATCGTCATGCGGCGGCTTGAGGGCAAGCCGCCCTACCGGGTGCTTTTTGCATCGTTTTAAATCGCAGTCATTCTCAATTCTCAATTCTCAATTCTCAATTCTCAATTCTCAATTCTTTATTACCTTCTTGAAGAACAATATCTGGAAAGGTATGCAGAGGAAGAAGGTGCAGAGGTCGGCCAGGGGCTGCGCCATCTGCACGCCGAGAAGGCCAATGATGGCGGGCAGAATGAGAATGATCGGAACATAGAATATGCCCTGTCGGCTGGCGGCAAGCACCGTAGCCTGCTTGGAGAAGCCGAGGCACTGATAGAGCTGATTCACATAGGTGGAGAAAGCCATGAAAGGCATAACTGCCGCCGCGAAGCGCAGGGCGGTGGTGCCGATGCGGATAACCTCCGCGTCATCGGCGCGGAACCATGCGATAACGCTGCCCGCGCAGAACCATATCAGCACGCCGAAAGCGGTGCAGACCACAGTACCGGCAACGGTGGTAAAGCGGAAGGACTCCTTGACGCGACCCAGCTTGCCCGCACCGAAGTTATATCCCGCAACGGGCTGGAAGCCCTGACCGATGCCAAGAATGACATTGCGGACGAAGAGGTAAATACGGTTGGAAATGGTTATGGCCGCAACGGCAGTGTCGCCGTAGACGGAGGCCTGCACGTTCAGCAGGGCGGAAGCTACGCTGGCAAGACCCTGACGGCACATGGTGGGGAAGCCGATTTTCAGTATGGCAAAATAGTCGGCGGGCTTGCGGCTGAGTCGGCGAGGGCTTATGCGGACTATGCTGTCCCTTGAAAGGAACATTATCCACATAACGATATAGCTTATCAGCTGGCTGAGCGCCGTGGCGATAGCCGCGCCGGCAATTCCCATATCAAAGGTGAAGATAAACAACGGATCCATTCCCATATTCAGCACGCCGCCAAGGCACAGACCCACCATTGCCATGATGGCTTTACCCTGAGAGCGCATGACGTTATTGAGCACAAATGATGAGCACATTATGGGCGCGGAGATGAAAATATACCGCGCGTAGTCCTTGGCGTAGGGTAGCATGGTATCCGTTGCGCCCAGCAGGCGCATAAGGGGTTCGAGGAATACAAGGCCTATAACCAGTATTGCCGCGCCAAAGCACAGAGCGCCGAAAAAGGCGCAGCTTGCGTACATGCTGGCCTCGTCGTCCTTTTTCTCGCCCAGCTTGCGGCTGATGATACTGCCGGCACCCATGCCGAAGCCGCCGCCAAGCGCCTGAATAAGGCTCATTACGGCAAAAACCACGCCGACCGCCGCCGAGGCGCTGGTACCTATCTGGGATACGAAATATGTATCCGCCATGTTGTAAATAGTAGTGATGAGCATACTCGCCATAGCCGGGATCGCCATGGAGGTGACAAGCTTCGGCATGGGAGTTTCCGTCATTTGTATATATTTCGCTTCGCTGCCGCGGAGTTCTTTCATTCCTCTTTTTCCTTTTCCATTACGCTTTTGATCACTCTGCTGGTGCCGAGGCGCTCTGCACCAAGTCTGATGAAATCCTCGGCGTCCTCCAGGGAGGCTATGCCGCCGGAGGCTTTCACCTTTACATGGTCAGCACATTCCCTGCGCATAAGCGCCACGTCCTCACGGGTGGCTCCTCCGCCGCCAAAGCCGGTGGAGGTCTTGATAAACTCCGCGCCGGACTCGCTTACCACACGGCACAGCTCGATTTTCTCCTGCTCGGTGAGCAGGCAGGTTTCTATGATGACCTTCAGCAGCTTATCTCCGCAGGTGGCCTTGACCGCATTTATTTCTTCAAGCACCTTGTCGAATCGTCCCTCACGGACAAGACCGAGATTGACCACCATATCAATTTCCTCCGCCCCGTTTTTAATGGCGTCGGCAGCCTCAAAGCACTTGACCGAGGTGGTGCTGTAGCCGTTGGGGAAGCCAATGACGGTGCAGACCGGCAGTGCGCCCCCAAGGCAGGTGACCGCTGTGACTACATGGGACGGAGGCACACAGACGGAAGCCGCGCCGTATTTTACTGCCTGGTGGCAAAGCTCTATTATTTCCTGCACTGTGGAGCACTGCTTGAGCAGGGTATGGTCAACTGTTTTCACAATATCACGAATTTCCATAAATCCTCCGAATGTATGTATAAAATTTCTCCCGGCGGTAATAATATCCTCACATTCAACTTATGAGGTGAGAATTTTGGACGAAAAAAAGTCCCGCTGGGACAAGGTATTCAAATTTGTAGGTGAGAAGGGCTTCTACATAGTCCTTTTCCTTTGCGTGGCTGTCATCGGCGTTTCCGCGTGGATGATATCCGGCAGCATCGGAGGAAGACTTGAAAACGAAGCCGACGAAACCGCACTCTCCGCTATGGTTACCGCAGCACCCTCTCCCACTCCCGCTCTGCCCACTATAACCCCTCTGCCTCCTGTTACGGCTGAGCCGAAAGTGGAAACCGAGCCGGAGACCATCGTAATCCCCGATGAGCCTGCCGAGCCCGTTATGGAGGGCAAGCCCATGCCCGAGGCGGTGATGGCGGAAATCAACAAGGGCAGCCTGCCCGAGGTTTTCGTGTGGCCCACCGCGGGCACTGTTGAAACGCCTCACAGCGTTCAGGCTCTGGTTTACAGCCGCACCATGGCTGACTGGCGCACCCACACCGGCATTGACATCGCCACCGGTCTTGGCGGCAAGGTCATCGCGGCAGCCGAAGGCACCGTTGAGCAGGTATTCTCCGACGATATGTACGGCACCACGGTGGTTATCCACCACGGCGGCGGGCTGCGGAGCATCTATTCCAACCTTGCCGAAACTCCCACTGTTGCCGTCGGCGACAGCGTAAGCATGGGCGACGTTATCGGCTCCGTTGGCCAGACCGCTCTTGCGGAGGTTGGCGACGTGAACCATCTCCACTTTGAAATGACCCTCGACGGTGAGGCCGTTGACCCCGTGGAGTATCTGCCCATCCGTTAAAGCTTTATCGCTTTTCTCAGGCGAGGCAGTGTAATCTGGGAGCAAAGCCCCGTGAACAGGCCGGTTATAACGCCCGAAGCGAGCAGCACCGGCAAGTACCAGACAAGTTTCTCCGTTCCTAGTATCGCAATGGCCACTATAAGCTGGCCGATATTATGGGCAGCGGCGCCGAAAGCGCTCGTTGCCCATATTTGTTTTTCCGTAAGTATGCCTTTCAGCAGCGCCATTACCGCCATGCAGAGCAGGCCGCCCGCGGCGGAATAGAAGAAGCTCATAAGCTGCCCGGCGAACACGCTGCCGAGAACTATTTTCAGGCCGAGGACGATGGCACCCTCACGCCTGCCGTAAAGATACATCGTCAGCAGGACGATTATATTTGAAAGACCAAGCTTAACTCCGGGCACAGCAATCACGGGCGGTATCTGCGCCTCGGCTACGAATATCACCAGCGCTGCCGCCGTAAGCAGAGCTAGTGTACACAGCTTTCTTACGTTCATGCTCCGCCCCCTATCACTATATCCACTTCACCGGGAGCGGTGTCCTCAACGATTATGGTGACCTTATTGGGCAGGCAGACCACCGGCTGCAGCACGATGGCGTGTCCCTGCTTCACGCAGAGCTTATCGGGGCAGTCGGCAGAGTACATGGATATGCCCCCCTCCTCCACCAGCGCCACGTTTCCCTCGCCAATGGCTATGGTATAGCTTTCCTTTACGCCACTGAGCGCCACACGGGTGTACAGCTCACCGTCCACGTAAATAAGAGCGGTGGCGCCGCCCTTGGGAGCAAACAGAAAAAACGCCCCGCAGCCAATCAGCAGCGCGGCAAGGACGATGATAAGTATTTTACTGGACTTGCTCAAGACATGACCCACCGTTCATTTTGATTTGATACAAGTATATACCCTTGTGTTCAAAAAGGCAATAGTGCGAAAACACCGCCATCGCCCGTAAGAGCGATGGCGGTGCTATAATTTTACGCAGGGTTATTTACAACGCCTGTGAAGAGGGGCAGGCCGTCAATGGAGGTAAGGACGAACAGGAAAGGTCTGTCCAGCACGAAGTCCACCTCTTCCTCGGGAGGCATGGCGCCGCCGGCTGCCATCATAACGGTATAGGCCGCGGCGGTACAGCCCTCCTCGTCAATGGTGACACGGGCGGCGTGCTTGGCAGCGGAAACGGATATACCGCTCATGTCTGTTGTCATGGGAGTGAAATCGGAAACCTTGGGGTTGAACACATCGGTAACGCCCATGTTCTTAAGGCCAGCGCCCAAGTCTATATCGGAGACTACGTCAAACTTGGGTACGGACATATTTACGATAAGATACTTGGAATTATCCCAGCCCTCACGGCTGAGCATAAACTCCATGGCCTCGCCGTCAGCCAGCAGCTCGTCCACAGAAACGCCCTCGTCGGGGAGAATGAACTTCATACTGCCGCCGCCCTCAAAGCCGAGGGAAACGGAGGAGAATTTATCGCCCCAGTAGTAATGTCTGCTGCCGGACTTATGCATGAAGTCCACGGTAACGCTCTCGCCGTCAGCGGTGGGCAGGTGGAAAAGTCCCTCGGTGGTGTTGTTTTCATTGAACTCACTTGACCACTTTGCGCGGAAATATACGGTGGTGGCAAGGGCGAGAATGGTTTCCGGAGCCATTTCCACATTGGCAGCCTGATCCTTCAGCAGGCCGCCGGTCTGCTCGTTGAGCCAATCCTGCAGAGCCCTATTAAACTCCGTCGAACCCATAGTGCCACGGAAGGAGGAAGCGTAATAGTTGGCGGCGAGACTGTCCATGGTCTCCTGCACGAAGCTTACGTCCTCATTGAGCCACACGGAGCCTGCCATAACGCTCGTCAGTGCTCCGTCGTCACTGTAATTGGCGTTCCATATAGCCTTGGCCTGCTTGCGTAGCTCCTCAATATCGGTCTTGCCGAGAAGCCGGAGTATCTGCCCCCGGCTCTCGCCGTCGGTTATCTCGGCCAGCATCGCCAGCGCCATGAAAACATTCAGGGGCGAATAAGCGCGGTTTTTGCCGTCGGTGTCGCTCAGATACTCCTGTATGCTTGCCGAAAAGAAGCCGTCAAGTCCCTCACGGTAGCCCTCGTACTGGTCACGCTGAGCCATCTTATCTTCCCGCCATGCGGTATAGACCCTGTCGAAGCCGTCGGGGTCGTAATTTTCCTCGGTGAAATAGTCCATCTCGTTGGGATAGGGCGCCATTTCGGGATAAACTGCCTCCGCAAGGCAGAGGTAGTCGGGCACACTATCATTCATATCGTCCGTTTTCTCGATTTTCGCACAGCCTGCGGAAAGGGCACAAGCAAGGGCAAGTATGATCGCAATAACACGCTTCATGGGAGTACCTCCTTTATGGGTTTATGTTTATTAGACGTTGTTTTTGTAATTTTGTTCCATGTTTTCAAAAACTATGGCGAGCAGTTAAACCAACGCCGGAGATTGCCACGTCGCTTCGCTCCTCGCAGTGACAAAACTTTTAGGTTGTATCGTTGGTTGTTGCTGCTATAGTGGCGGCTGAGGCGCGCCTCAGCCCTATGTTCATGAACAAACTCTAATCAACACCGTAGGGCAGGGGCGTGCCCCTGCCGCTTGTTGGATTTGCTACCGCAGTAACATAAAAACGGAACAGGCAGGCTGTTCCCTACGAATATGTTTTACATTTTGCGCCGTAACAAGCGACGCAGAATGCGAAAAAGGGTTAGCCTTCCCCTTGAGGGAAAGGGGGACCGCTTGCGGTGGATGAGGTGTGTGCAGCGCACCGATTTTATTGCCAATCTGCGTCGCTGTACCGGATCGACCACCTCATCATGCAAAGACCGCACCGACATAAAGCCGGTGCGGCCAAATTATTTATCTTTCGCCCAGCGGAGTATAGGGTGTTTTTTTGCCTACGCTGCGGAAGGCAGGGCGCATGATGCGGTTGCGTGGATTATTTATCTCCTCAATTCGGTGGGCGCACCAGCCGACCATTCTTGCGGTGGCGAACAGGGGAGTGAACAGCTCCTCGGGGATACCCAGCATATCGTAAACGAAGCCGGAATAGAGGTCAACATTGGCGCAGATGACTTTGTCATTATCCTTCTCGGAGAAGAACACGCTGGGAGACAAACGCTCCACGGCCTCGATAAGCTCCAGCTCGTCAACTCGTCCCTTCATCTCCGCAACGTTGCGGGCAAAACGGCGCAGAATGACCGCGCGGGGGTCGGAGAGGGTATAGACCGCGTGTCCCATGCCGTAGATAAGGCCGCTGCCGTCGCCTGCGTCACCGCGGAGAATACGGCGCAGCTCCCGCTTTATCTCATCGTCGTCCTTCCAATCCTTTACATCCTCCTTGATATGGGCAAACATATTGCTGACCTGAATATTTGCGCCGCCGTGGCGGGGGCCTTTCAGAGATCCTACGGCCGCCGCGATGGCGGAATACATATCCGTGCCGGAGGAGGTTACCGCACGGCAGGCGAAGGCGGAATTGTTACCACCGCCGTGCTCGGCGTGGAGCACAAGGCAGAGGTCGAGAAGCTTCGCTTCCTCGCGGGTGAAGGAATTATCGCGACGAATGGAATACAGGAAGTTTTCCGCGATGCCCATATCGGGCTGGGAATGGTGGAGGTAAAGACCCTCACGGTCGTAATAATGGCGCTTAACGGCGTAAGCATGAGCCACTATCATAGGCGCGCGGGCTACAAGGCGGGTGGCCTTGAAAAGCTCGGACTCGAGGCTCTTGTCCTCGGGCTCAGAGTCGTAGGAATAAAGGGCCAGCACAGAGCGGGCAAGCTTGTTCATTATATCGGGGCTGGGCGCGCGGAGTATCATATCCTCAGAGAAGCCACGGGGCAGCTCGCTCCATTTATTGAGCAGCTCCTTGAAATCCGCCAGCTGCTGAGCCGAGGGCAGCTGACCGAAAAGGATAAGATATGCCGTTTCCTCAAAGCCGAAACGATCCTCGGCAAGGAAGCCGGCTATAAGGTCGTTGACATCAATACCGCGATAGTAAAGGTGACCTTCCTGGGGGATACGCTCACCGTCGTCGCCCATGGTATAACCCTGTACGTTACCGATCTTCGTAACGCCGACAAGAACGCCGGTGCCGTCCGAATTTCGCAGGCCGCGCTTTATGCGCTCGGATTCATAGTATTTTGGCTCAACATAGCTGTTCTTTTCATACTCTGCCGCATGAGTTTCCATGAAGCTCTTGGTGTTAACTACCAGAGCGTCCTCTCCCATAGTCGTATATGCCATCAGTGTCACCCTTTCCTTGCGTGTGGGATTTACGATACAACATTTTGCAGCAAAAGTCAAGGCTCATTGCAAAATTAATCGCTTTCAAACCGTTTCAGCCGCCTTTTGGGGCGAATTTTGCAATGAGTCTTACGCTTTTCTTTTATTTTAAGTATTTTTGTCTGTTACGTGGAACTCCTTCAGGTTGCCGCTTTTCTCGCTGCGCGCGGCAAGCTCGGCTTTCACCTCGTCGAGGGTTATCCCCGAGGCTGCCATGAGCACCATTACATGATAGAACAGGTCGGCAATCTCGTAAACGGTCTCGCCGTTATCGCCGTTCTTGGCGGCTATGATGGTCTCGGCACATTCCTCGCCCACCTTTTTGAGTATCTTATCCAGTCCCTTATCGAAAAGATAACGGGTATAAGAGCCCTCGCTGGGGTTCTCCTTGCGGTCTATGACCGTGGCGTAAAGAGCCTCAAAAGCGTCCATTTTCAGTCCTCCATTTCTATTTTACGGAAAAAGCAGCTGCGCTCGCCTGTATGGCAGGTAGGGCCGTCGGGACGGCAGATATAGAGCAGGGTATCGGTGTCGCAGTCGGTGCGCACCTCCACCACGTGCAGGAAGTTGCCGGAGGTCTCGCCCTTATTCCAAAGCTCACCACGGCTGCGGCTCCAGAACCAGGCGGTTTTGGTTTTCAGCGTAAGCTGCACCGCTTCAAGATTGGTGAAGCCCAGCATGAGCACATCTTTCGTTTCCTCGTCCTGAATGATGACGGGGATAAGCTCGGATTTTTTGAAAAGTTCGGTAAGCTCCATGGTTCACCTCACGGGAATATTTCTGCCGCGCAGATAGTCCTTTACCTCGGATATGCTCAGCTCGCCGTAATGGAACAGGCTGGCTGCCAGCGCCGCGTCGGCGTTAGCTTCGGTGAAGGCTTCGGCGAAGTGCTCAAGGCTGCCGCAGCCGCCGCTGGCGATAACGGGAATGTTCACCGCCTCGGTGACGGCCTTTGTCATCTCAAGGTCGAAGCCCGCCTTGGTGCCGTCGGCGTCCATGGAGGTGAGCAGTATTTCGCCCGCGCCGAGGCTCTCGGCCTTCTTCGCCCACTGGACTACGTCCAGTCCCGTCCACACACGGCCGCCGTTTATGACCACCTCGAAGCCGCCGTCCTCACGGCGCTTGCCGTCGATGGCGACTACCACGCACTGGCTGCCGAACTTCTCGGCGGCGCGGGAAATAAGCTCCGGGTCACGCACTGCGGCGGAATTGACGGATATCTTATCCGCACCGGCACGCAGCAGCTCGGTGAAATCATCTACGCTGCGGATACCGCCGCCTACTGCCAGCGGCACGAACACGCGCTCGGCGGTGCGGCGCAGCATATCCACCACGGTCTTACGCCCCTCGTGGGTGGCGGTTATATCCAAAAACACTATTTCGTCAGCGCCCATGGCGCTGTAATGGGCTGCAAGCTCCACGGGGTCGCCTGCGTCACGCAGACCCACGAAGTTCACACCCTTGACCACCCTGCCGTCCTTAACGTCAAGGCAGGGAATAATTCTCTTTGCAAGCATATTTATGCTCCTTTCGCAGTGCAACACGCAAACACTTTTGCTTGCCGATTATCTGCACCTCATCCACCGCTTCCGCCCCCCTTCTCCTCAAGGAGAAGGTTATTTTTACCCCGCCGCTAATTTAACGGCTTCGGCGAGGTCGATGGCACCGGCATAGAAGGCTTTGCCAATGATGGCTCCCGCCGCGCCGCAGTTTTTGATGGCGGCTATATCCTCAATGCCGGAAACGCCGCCGCTGGCAACGATGCCGCAGCTTATACCGGCGCAGAGCCGTTTTAGCTCGGCTATGGGAGGGCCGGCGAGGGTCCCGTCGCGGGAAATATCGGTGAAGATAATGGTGCCCGCGCCCAGCGCGGCCATTTTTTCAGCGAACTTGTAGGCGTCCACGCCACTGTCCTCCACCCAGCCGTGGATACGGACACGTCCGTCCAGGGCATCGATGCCCACGGCGATTCGCTCCGAACCGAAGCGCGCCACGGCAGCGGCAACGAAGTCGGGGTCGGAAACGGCGGCAGAGCCGATTATCATGCGCCACACGCCCAACTTATCCATTTCCTCAAGGTCGGCCATGGAGCGCAGACCGCCGCCCAGCTCTACCTTAAGACCGGAATTTTCGCAAAGGCTGCGTACTATTTCCGCATTTTTACGTTCACCGGATTTTGCGCCGTCAAGGTCGACAACGTGCATTATCTCCGCGCCCGCCGTCTTGAATAGGTTGGCAACCGCCAGCGGATCCTCCGCCACCTTATGAACGGTGTCGAAGTCGCCCTTATAAAGCCGCACGCAGCGGCCGTCCTTCAAATCTATCGCAGGAAGAATATACATCAATCTGTCAGCTCCCAAAAGTTTTTCAGCATCTGAAGTCCTGTTTCGCCACTCTTTTCCGGGTGGAACTGAGCGCCATAGACGTAATCACGCCAAACCAGCGCGGTGACCTCGGTGCCGTAATCGGTGCTTGCGGCAAGGTGCTCCCGCTCCTTAACGTGGCCGCAGAAGCTGTGGACAAAGTACACGTAAGCGCCCTCCTCGAGGCCGCGCAGCATGGGGCAATCGTTTTTAAAGCTGAGGGAATTCCAGCCGATGGCAGGCAGCTTCAGCGGGGTATCTATCTTATCCACATAGCCGGGAATAAGGCCAAGGCCCTCACGGTGCTCCAGCTCCTCGCCGGAGTCGAAGAGCATCTGCATACCCAGGCAGATGCCCAGCAGTGGCTTTTTCTCCGCCTGCTGTCTTATGAAATCCGTAAGCCCGGCGGCTTCAAGGCTGTCCATAGCGTAAGGGAACGCACCTACTCCGGGCAGGATAAGGCGGGAGCAGTCCTCAAGGACGGACTTCTCCCTGCTGATAACGCTGTCTATGCCCAGATATTTCAGCGCGTTGGCAACGCTCATCAGGTTGCCCGCGCCGTAGTCAATTATGCCTATTCTGTTCACACTAACACGCCTTTCGTGGAAACAACTGCGTCGCCCTCAACGCGGAGGGCTTCCTTCATGGCAAGGCCGAGGGACTTGAACAGAGCCTCGGTAACGTGGTGAGCGTTATTGCCGTACTCGCAGCGCTGATGGAGGGTTATGCCCGCATTGAAGGCCAGCGCACGCATGAACTCCTCGGTAAGGCAGGAATCGTAGCCGCCGATAATCTCCTGAGGCATGGGCGCATTGAAAACGTGAAATTCTCTGCCGCTGAAATCCAGCGCTGTAAAGCAGAGGGCTTCGTCCATTGGAACGTACTTATGGGCAAAGCGCACTATGCCCTTTTTATCCCCGTAGGCAGCTTTGATGGCCTGTCCGATGGCGATACCGGTGTCCTCAACGGTGTGATGTCCGTCCACCTCAAGGTCTCCGCGCACCTTCAGAACCGCACCGAAGCCCGCGTAGAAAAACATGGCGTTGAGCATGTGGTCAAAGAAGCCGATACCGGTGTCAACGAGCACCTCGCCGCCGTCCAGGCAGAGAGTCAGTTCAATATCGGTTTCCTTGGTCTTGCGGCTTATTTTAGCTTCGCGCATATTCAGCGCCTCCTTACTTTTCAAATCGTACCTTTATGGAATTGGCGTGGGCGGTAAGTCCCTCCGCCTCAGCGAAGAGGATTATATCCTCATGTATGGCCTCCAGCGCCTCCCTCTTATAGCCGATCAGGCTGGTTTTCTTCAGGAAGCTGTCCACGGAAAGGGGTGAGAAGAATCTCGCGGTGCCGGAGGTAGGCAGGACGTGGGAGGGGCCTGCCATGTAATCGCCCAAAGGCTCGGGGGAGTTTTCGCCTACGAAAATAGCGCCTGCGTTCTTTATAAGAGGCAGCACTTCCTGGGGCTTGGCGGTGAGTATTTCAAGATGCTCCGGGGCGACGTCGTTTGCCATCTGCGCCGCGGCGGTCATATCCTCGCAGATAATTATTGCGCCGTAGTCACGCAGGGAGCTTTCGATTGTCTCCGAGCGCTCAAGGTAGCCCGTCTGCCGCTCAAGCTCGGCGGCGACAGCCTTGGCGGTTTTTTCCGAATCCGTCACCAGCACGGCGGCGGCAAGGGGGTCATGCTCCGCCTGGGAAAGCATATCGGCGGCGGCGTAAACGGGGTTTGCGCTTTCGTCGGCCATTACCAACACCTCGGAGGGGCCTGCCACCATGTCTATATCCAGCTCACCGAAAGCAAGGCGCTTTGCGGCGGCTACGTATGCGTTGCCGGGGCCAACCAGCTTATCCACTCGAGGGATAAAGCCCGCACCGTAGGTAAGGGCGGCTACCGCCTGCGCTCCGCCAACGGCGATGACGCGGTCTACGCCTGCGATAAGGGCGGCTGCCATAACGGCGTCGTTAAGGTTCTTGGTGGGAGGTGTGACCATTATTATCTCCTCCACGCCCGCAACTCTTGCGGGAACGGCGTTCATAAGAACGGAGGAGGGGTAGGCCGCCGCGCCGCCGGGCACATAGATGCCCACGCGGGTAAGGCCGCGGACTATCTGACCGAGCGTGCCCGCTTCGGTCTCCCAAATTTTTGTTTTGGGCAGCAGCTGCTCCTGATAGGCGCGGATATTCTCCGCAGAGCGCTTCATGGCAGCCACCAGCTTGGGGTCGCAGCGCGCCATTGCGGCTTCCAGCTCGTCCCTGCCTATTTCACGGGGCGCGGCGCCGTCCAGCTGCAGGGAGTATTTTTCCACGGCTGCGTAGCCGTTCTCCCGCACGTCCACCATAATATCGGCGGCTATTTTGTTGATTTTCTCGTTCACCGCGCCCTTTCTGCGGCGCAGTGCCTCGGCTATATCATTTTCAGCGCCGGACTTGGCGCGGAATATTTCTATCATACAAAGTCCTCCATTCCGCCGCTATACGCGGCGCAAGCAGACGGTTCAATAAATTTATCCGCTTCGCGGATGCCCCTCATCAGTCGCTTCGCGACAGCTTCCCCCCGAAGAGGGGAAGCCGGGACTATGTCTTTCAACTTCTGCCTATTTCTGACCTGCGCCAGACGTTTTTTACACTAATGCACCTCTGCATTTTTCAATAAATTCAAGTATTTCGGTTCTGTGCAGCTTCATTGCCGCCGTGTTGACGATAAGGCGGGCAGATAGCTGGCAGATGGTTTCGATGACCTCAAGGCCGTTGGCAGCCAGCGTGCTGCCGGTTTCCACGATATCCACAATGGCGTCGGAAAGGCCAAGCAGCGGGGCAAGCTCCACGCTGCCGTCTATTTTGATAACGGAAACGTCCATGCCCTTGGACAGGAAATAGTCGTGGGCTACCTTGGGGTACTTGCTGGCTATGCGCTTTGTTTCGTAGCCGGAGTAGAAGTCCTTATCCTTGGGGGCGGCCACGGCGAAGCGGCATTTGCCGAAGCCAAGGTCGAGAACCTCGTAAAAATCGTGGCTGTGCTCCATTATGGTATCCCGCCCTACGATGCCCATGGCGCAGACGCCGTGCTCCACGTAGGTGATAACGTCGGGAGCTTTGGCGAGGACGCCGGAAAAGGGTGTGCCGGGAATGGAATGGATAAGGCGGCGGCCGGGGTTCTTAAGCTCCGAGCAATCGTAGCCCGCGCGCTCAAAAAGGGCGATGGAATTATCCAGCAGTCTGCCCTTGGTAATGGCTATCTTGATATCAGCCACCTATCTTCACCTCCACATTGCCCGTTTTGGCAACTATTATCATGCGCTTGAAGCCACGGGCGAAGGCCGCGTCCATGCAGCCGCTTTCGCTCTCGCTTTCGGAAAGCTCCGCGCTACCCGCAGGCAGGGTATTGATAAGCTCCAGCGCCTGACTGAGGCAGCCGGACTTATAATATATAATGGTATCCGCCTTTACCGGTGGGGTATGGGGCAGGCAGCTTACCAGCGAGTCCACGTAAACGGCAAAGCCCGTTGCGGGGATTGCCTTGCCGAAATCGTTTATAAGATTATCGTAGCGGCCGCCGGCAACGATAACGCTGCCCGCGCCGGGGGCGTAGCCCCGGAAGATAAGGCCGGTATAATACTCAAGGCCGCTTACTATGCCAAGGTCGAAGCTGATATGAGCGCCCATTCCGGCGGCGTTCAGCTCGGCGTAAATGCCGGACAGGTAATCAATGACCGCCAGCGCCTCGCTGTTATCCGTAAGAGCTCGGGCTTCGTCAAGTATTTCCGCGCCGCCGAAAAGAACGGCGATGCGCTTCATAGCGGCAGCGGCGGGAGAATTTTCCGCCGACAGCATATCGTCCAGCTCGGCAAAGCTCTTATTTTCTATGCAGCGGCGCAGGGCACGCACCCTTTCGCCGCCGAGGCCCATTTCCTCGGCAAGCGCTGTGAAGAAGCCTGTATGCCCCAGCTCGATGCGGAATTCCCCAAGGCCGGCGGCGCGCAGGGCTTCAACGGCCAGCGCCACGGCCTCCACATCGGCCCGAAGTCCCTCGGCGCCGATAAGCTCGATTCCGCACTGGGATATCTCGCTGCTGACGCCGTGGTTGGCGTCCTGAGAACGGAAAATGGTCTGATTATAGAACAGTCGCTGGGGCAGGCGGCGCTCCGCCAGCCTCGTTGCCGCTACCCTCGCAATAGGCGTGGTGCAGTCGGGACGAAGCACAAGAATGCGTCCGCTGCGGTCCACCAGCTTGAGCATGGACTCCTGGGGCAGCGGATTCTGCGCCTGAACGAACAGGTCATAATATTCAACGCCGGGGGTGATGACCTCCCGATAGCCCCTGCGGCGGAACAGCTTGGTTATTGCCGCCTCGGCGCTGCGCTGGCGGTCGCTCTCTCCGAAGAGCTTATCTCTTGTCCCCTCCGGGGTATTGACCTTATACGACTCCATTTTTCCTCCCGACCCGACCATAAGTCGATGCAGTAATGTATTAAAGTATTATATCAGCAGAGTACAATTATTGCAATAGCGTAATTATTAAATTAAATCGTGCCTCCGTTTCATTTCGCTATAATCGTGTTAAATATTGCTTTTTGCGATTATTCACCCTTTTGGGCATATAAAAACCGCTGTTTTTGCCATTTTCCGGTGATTTTGAGTCATTATGCAACAATTACAATTATCTTTTTTAAAATTGTACCATTTCACGTTTTTGTCATTTTTATGTCTAATTTTTTAAAAAAGTGTTGAACAATCAATTTTGTTGTGCTACTATACTAAATGTATTATGAACACGTGCTAATTTTCACGCATTATGCATTATATACAAGGGGGAAATCTCAATGGTCGAACTGTCCAGAGAGGAAAAGAAACAGCTTTGCCTAGAGTTGACGGAGCATCTGCCCAAGATCCGCAAGCTCCTTAACCTTACCCAGGCCGAATTTGGAGATATGACCGGACTTTCCAGAGTCACCATTTCGCAGATAGAGGGCGGCAAGGTCAAGCTGACATGGCTGCATCTGAACGCTATCATGTTCATCTGCGTATCCAACATTCGTACCAAGGAATACCTGTACGCAAACAATATTCTCGGCACCCGCTTCCTGCAGTTTGTTCAGTGCAAGGACGAAAACATTCCGCCCGACACCAATGTTACCGTCCGCACCGAGCTTATCAAGGCCTACCAGGAAATGCTGGCCTTCCAGAAGAAGCAGGGTTAACTGCATAACGTATTCTCCGGCCGCAGCGGTTTTCCGCTGCGGCCTTGGTATTTCCCGCCATATTTTCAAATATTTCCATAAAACACGAAATAAGCTATTGACAAAAACAGCGAGGGGTGCTATCCTCTATTCATCGATTTAAAGTTCTACAGCTTTAAAATGTTACCAGGAGGTTTTTTCCAATGTTATTCAAAGTTCTGTTACTTGTCGTCTTTTTCGCTGTCACCGTCGGCATTGGCATTTATTGCCGCAAGAACGCCACTGACGTTAACGGCTTCGTCCTCGGCGGCCGCAGCGTAGGCCCCTGGCTTACCGCCTTCGCTTACGGAACCTCCTATTTCTCCGCTGTTATCTTCATCGGCTACGCCGGTCAGTTCGGCTGGAAATATGGCATCGCTTCCACTTGGATCGGCCTTGGCAACGCTTTCATCGGCTCCCTTATGGCGTGGGTAATTCTCGGCCGCAGAACGAGGATCATGACCCAGCATCTGGGCAGCGCCACCATGCCCGAGTTCCTCGGCCAGCGCTTCGACAGCAAGGCTCTTAAGATCGCCGCTTCCGTTATAGTTTTCGTTTTCCTTATCCCCTACACCGCCTCTCTTTATAACGGACTTTCCCGTCTTTTCGAGATGGCATTCCACGTTGATTACTCCGTATGCGTTATCGCAATGGCAGTGCTCACCGGTATCTACGTTATCGCCGGCGGCTACATGGCCACCGCTATCAACGACTTCATTCAGGGCATCATCATGCTGGTCGGCATAGTCATCGTCATCGCCGCAGTTCTCATGAGCAAGGGCGGCTTTATGGAGGCATATCAGGGTCTCGCCGCCGTTGAGGACGCTTCCGTTTCCGCAATGCCCGGCGCATTCGCTTCCTTCTTCGGCCCCGATCCCATCAATCTGCTGGGCGTTGTTATCCTCACCTCTCTGGGCACCTGGGGTCTGCCTCAGATGGTTCAGAAGTTCTACGCCATCAAGAGCGAGCAGGCCATTAACAAGGGCACCATCATTTCCACTATTTTCGCCCTCATCGTTGCAGGCGGCTGCTACTTCCTCGGCGGTTTCGGCAGACTCTTCTCCGACCAGATCGACATCGCCGCAGGCGGCTACGACTCCATTATCCCCACCATGCTTTCCGGTCTGCCGGATATCCTCATTGCTCTCACCGTTGTTCTCGTCCTTTCCGCGTCCATGTCCACCCTCTCCAGTCTGGTCATGGCTTCCAGTTCCACCCTCACCCTTGACCTTATCAAGGATCACGTTGTGAAGAACCTGAGCGAAAAGAAGCAGGTATTCATCATGCGCGTGCTGGTCGTCATTTTCATCGTTATCTCCTCAGTTATCGCTATAGTTCAGTACAAGAGCAACGTTACCTTTATCGCTCAGCTCATGGGCGTAAGCTGGGGCGCACTTGCCGGCGCGTTCCTCGCGCCCTTCCTCTACGGCCTGTACATGAAGCGCACCTCCAAGGCCGCCGTTTGGGTAAGCTACATCTTCGGCGCGGGCATCATGATCCTCAATCTCCTGTTCCGCTCCTCCTTCCCCACGATCCTCCAGTCCCCCATCAACTGCGGCGCATTCGCCATGATTGCCGGACTTATTCTCGTCCCCCTTGTTTCTCTCTTCACCAAAGCTCCCGACAAGACCCTTGTGGACAGCTGCTTCTCCTCCTACGAGGAAAAGGTTCTCGTCAGCACCAAGCGAGCACTCAGCGACAAGGAGCGCTAAATCGACTTTGCTTTTCCAGTGTCAAACCTTATTCCTACAAACAACACCCACGCACCGAAAGGCGCGTGGGTGTTGTGTTATATTATGCTTATTTCATCTCCGGGGCGCACTCTGCCCTCCTCCAGCACTACGGCGAACACACCATCCCGAGGCATTACGCAGTCGCCCACCTGCTTACGTATGGCGCAGGCAGCGTGACATTCCTTGCCTATTTGGGTTATTTCCAACAGAGCTTCGCCTATTCGCAGCTTCGTGCCGATGGGCATCCGGGGCAGGTCTATGCCACGGGTGAGAATATTCTCCGCGAAAGCACCCACGGAAATGTCCGGCAAGTTCCTGCGCATTTTATCCACGCTTTCTTCACCCAAAAGGCTCACCTGCCGATGCCAGTCACCGGCGTGGGCGTCGCCCTCAACTCCGTGGCGCTTTTTCAGTTCAATTTCCGGCACGGGCGTTTTCACCGTGCCCTTCTTTTCGCTTATGCACACCGCAGCCACTTTTGCCATTAGTCACCCTCCCCGCAATGGCCACAGCTTTCGCAGTCGGGGAATTGGCTGTGGTCATATTCTATGCCGTTTTTATCGTAGTAATCCTTGATAGCCGCCTTGACGGCCTCCTCCGCCAGCACGGAGCAATGGAGCTTATGAGCAGGCAGTCCGTCCAACGCCTCCGCCACAGCCTTATTTGTAAGGGCGAGGGCGTCGGAAAGAGGCTTGCCCTTTATCATCTCGCTGGCCATAGAGCTGGAGGCAATGGCCGAGCCGCAGCCAAAGGTCTCAAACTTGACGTCCTCCACCACATCATCACTTATCTTAAGATATATTTTCATAATATCGCCGCATTTCGCGTTGCCTACTTCGCCAACTCCGTCGGCGTTTTCAATAACGCCCAAGTTGCGGGGATTGCGAAAATGCTCCATTACGGTGTCGCTGTAAAGTGCCATATGCCTTACCTCACTTCAATATAAATTCCTTTTTCCCGCTTACAAGGTCACGCCAAAGGGGCGACATCGCTCTCAGGCGCTCAACCACCTCTCCCACCGACTTTATGATATACTCCACCTCTTCGGCGGTATTTTCCTCGGACAGTGTCAGGCGCAGGGAACCGTGGGCTATATCATGCACCCTGCCAAGGGCCAGCAGCACGTGGCTGGGGTCAAGGGAGCCGGAGGTGCAGGCCGAGCCGGAGGAGGCGGCAATACCCATATCGTCCAGCAGGAGCAGCAGAGACTCGCCCTCTATGCCCTCAAAACAGAAATTCACATTGCCCGGCAGACGGCTTTCCATGTCGCCGTTGAGCACGGAATGGGGAATGGCTGAAAGTCCGTCCATAAGCCGGTCCCTCAGACCGCGCAGGTAGGCAGCGTTTTCCTCAACATGGGCGCAGGCCTCCTTCATGGCTGCCGCCATGCCTACGATAGCCGGGAGATTTTCCGTTCCGGCACGCTTGCCCCGTTCCTGAGCGCCGCCATGGATCAGAGTGGTCAGCGGGATACCTCTTCTTGTGTACAGTACGCCCACGCCTTTGGGTCCATGGAATTTATGGGCAGAAAGGGAGAGCATATCCACATTATCCGTCTTTACATTTACGGGGATATGCCCCACCGCCTGCACCGCGTCGGTATGGAACGGCACACCAGCCTCACGGCAGACAGCGCCTATTTCGGCAATGGGCTGAACGGTGCCTATCTCATTGTTGGCGTACATCACCGTTACAAGGCAGGTATCCGGACGAATTGCCGCCCGCACCTGCTCCGCTGTGACTAAGCCGTTTTCGTGAACGTCCAACAGGGTTATTTCATAGCCCTGCTTTTTCAGTGAGTCAAGGGTATGCAGCACTGCGTGATGCTCAAAGGCGGTGGAAATTATATGCTTCTTATTCTGCCGCTCACCTAATTTTGCGGCGCTGAGAATAGCCTGATTATCCGCCTCGCTGCCGCCGGAGGTGAATATTATCTCCCGTGCCGTACAGCAAAGGCAGGCAGCGATATCCTCGCGAGCCTTTGCCAGCGCCTCCGCCGCCAGCTGTCCTTCAGTGTGCAGGCTGGAGGGGTTGCCGTAATTCCCCTCAAAGCAGGGCAGCATTGCCTTCAGCGCTGTGCTGCTTATCTTTGTGGTGGCGGCATTATCCGCGTATATTCGCATTACTCTTCCTTCTTTCGTTTATTCCGCAAACAACGGAGTAGATAAGTATCTGTCGCCGGTATCCGGCAGTAGAACAACTATGGTCTTGCCCCGATTTTCCTCCCGCTGCGCCAGCTGTATAGCCGCCCATGCCGCCGCGCCTGAGGATATGCCCACCAGCACGCCCTCGCTTCTGCCGATAAGGCGGCCGGTTTCAAATGCGTCGGTATCGGCGACGGGGATTATTTCGTCATAGACAGCGGTATTCAGCACCTTGGGCACGAAACCTGCGCCGATACCCTGTATCTTATGGCTGCCCGGCACTCCCGTTGAGAGCACCGCAGAGCCCGCAGGCTCCACTGCAACTACCTTTATATTTGGATTTTTTGCCTTCAAGTATTCACCGGTGCCTGTTATCGTGCCGCCTGTTCCTACTCCTGCCACGAAAATATCCACGTTTCCTCCGGTATCTTCATATATTTCCGGCCCGGTGGTGAGGCGATGTATTTCGGGATTGGCGGGGTTGTCAAACTGACCGTGGATGAAGCTGCCGGGAATTTCTGCGGCAAGCTCCCGCGCCTTTGCAATGGCGCCCTTCATTCCCTTTGAGCCCTCGGTAAGCACCAGCTCGGCGCCGTATGCCTTCATAAGAGTTCTGCGTTCTACGGACATGGTTTCGGGCATTACAATAATGATGCGGTAGCCTCTTGCCGCGGCAACCGCGGCAAGTCCGATACCGGTATTGCCGCTGGTGGGTTCGATTATCACAGAGTCCGACTTCAGCGTACCCTCCACCTCGGCTTTATCTATCATCGCCTTGGCTATTCTGTCCTTTACCGAGCCCGCGGGATTGAAGTATTCCAGCTTGGCCACCACGCGAGCCTTAAGGCCAAGCTGCTTTTCGATATTTCCAAGCTCCAGCAGCGGAGTTTTTCCTATAAGCTGATCTACGGAAGTATATATACCTGCCACTGTGCTTACCCCTTTCCCTTGGCTACAGCTGCAAAGCCCTTTTCAAGGTCTGCGATTATATCGTCAATATGCTCTGTTCCTATAGACAGGCGTATGGTATTGGGCTTAATATCCTGCTGGGCAAGCTCCTGCTCCGTCAGCTGGCTATGAGTAGTGGTTGCGGGATGGATAACAAGACTCTTTACATCCGCCACATTTGCCAACAGGGAGAATATCTCCAAATTGTCAATAAAGCTGTGTGCCTCTTCAACGCCGCCCTTTATCTCAAAGGTGAAAATAGATGCGCCGCCGTTGGGGAAATATCTCTCATAAAGCGCATGGTCGGGGTGCTCCGGCAGAGAGGGGTGGTTCACCTTCTCCACCAGCGGGTGGCTGCCCAGGAACTCCACGACCTTCTTGGTATTTTCGGCATGGCGCTCAAGACGCAGTGAAAGGGTTTCCGTACCCTGCAGAAGCAGGAAAGCCGCAAAGGGGGAAATGCAGGCTCCCATATCTCTGAGCAGAACGGCACGAATATAGGTAACAAATGCCGCCGCTCCCGCCGCGTCAGTAAAGGCCACTCCGTGATAGCTGGGATTCGGTGCCGCAACGGCGGGATATTTGCCGGACGCTGCCCAATCAAAGTTTCCGGAATCTACAATTACTCCGCCGAGGGTGGTGCCGTGACCGCCGATAAATTTTGTGGCAGAGTGGACAACAATATCTGCACCATGCTCGAAGGGTCGGATAAGATAGGGCGTACCGAAGGTGTTGTCAACAACGAGGGGCAGTCCGTGCTTATGGGCCAGTGCAGCAAGGGCATCAATATCGGGAATGTCGCTGTTTGGATTGCCGAGGGTTTCAATATAAACGGCGCGGGTATTGTCAGTTATCGCCCGCTCCACTTCCTCCAAGTCATGGATATTTACAAAGCTGGCAGTGATACCAAGGGTGGGCAGCGTATGAGCCATCAGATTATAGCTGCCGCCGTAAATAGTCTTTTGCGCAACTATGTGTCCTCCTCCCTGCGCCAGCGCCTGAAGAGTATAGGTTATAGCCGCCGCGCCGGAAGCCAGTGCCAATGCCGCCACGCCGCCTTCAAGGGCGGCAATGCGCTTTTCAAACACGTCCTGAGTGGAGTTGGTAAGGCGACCGTAGATATTGCCTGCATCACCAAGCCCGAAACGTGCTGCGGCATGGGCGCAATCGCGGAAAACATAGGAGGTCGTAGCGTAAATGGGTACTGCGCGGGCATCGGTGGCAGGGTCGGGCTGCTCCTGACCTACATGGAGCTGCAGTGTTTCAAATTTATAGTTACTCATTGTGTCATTTCCTTTCAGTCGTTATTTTTGATATACATCACCGCTGTATCACATTCGACCAAAACGGAAATTAGCTCGAACAAGTCTCTCAAACCATTTTTCCATATTCTCGCCACCTTATTCATGGGCTTGCTCTATAAACATATATACATTGTATGTTTATAGCAGATTAGCACTTTCTGCATACAAAGTCAATATGTTTATGCAAAAATTCTTTACCGTCTTAAAGAATTTTTGCATAAAAAAGCCCTGACCGGAAGTTTGAAGCCGGTCAGGGCTGCGTTATTATTCCCTTTGTGTCAACTGTTGAGCCAGCTTTCGTCGTCCTCGGCGCGGGGTGCGCGGGACATAAGGTCAAGGGTGGCGGTACGGGGATCCTTGCCCTCGAAGAGCACCTTGCCGAGCTCGGCGGCAATGGGCATTTCCACGCCCGCCTTGCCCGAAAGCTCAAGGGCGGAGGCGGTGGCATAATATCCCTCGACGATAGCGCCTACCTTGACACTTGCCTCCTCAGCACTCATGCCCTGCCCGATATACATACCGGCGCTGCGGTTTCGGGAGTGTCGGGAGGTGCAGGTAACGAAAAGGTCGCCCACACCGGCGAGACCGGCGGTGGTCTCCTTTCTGCCTCCCAGTGCGGCGCAAAGGTTTGCCATCTCGTTAAGGCCGCGGGTCATCATCATGGCGTTGCTGTTATCACCGTAACCCAGTCCCATGCAGATGCCGGAGCACATGGCGATGATATTTTTCAGCGCGCCGCAAAGCTCCACGCCTACAACGTCGGAGGTGGTATAAATGCGGAACACCTTGCTCATTATCATTTCCTGCACCATAAGCGCGGTCTTTTCACTTACAGAAGCCACAACGCAGCCGGTGGGTATACCGCGGGCAACCTCCTCCGCGTGGGAGGGGCCGGAGAGCACGGCGATGCGCTCCTCGCCACCAACTTCGTCGGCTATGACCTGACTCATTCGCAGAGAAGTCCCCCGCTCAATGCCCTTGGCGGCGGAAATTATCACTGCGTCGTCACGGACAACGCCCCGCAGGCTCTTCGCCGTTTCTCTTACAGCGATGGAGGGCGTTACCACCAGCACCGCTTCGGCGGTCTCGACGCCGGCGAGGCCATCGGCGTAGTCAAGATTTTCGGGCAGGGTGACGCCGGGCAGGCGGGGATTTTCACGGGTATCTCTGAGCAACTGAGAGCGGTGGGTATGCAGGGAATGGAGCGTGACGGCATGGCCGTTTCTTGCCAAGGCCGACGCGAGAGCCGTACCCCAGCTGCCGCTTTCAAGAACTGATATTTTCATAGGTTTTTCTCCTGATAAAAACTCAGCGGGGTCTTAGCCCCGCTGAATGATATATTTATTCTTCGTCGTCATCTACGTCCTCAAAAACGTTGAACTTGACTTCCTGCTTGGGTTTAGCTTCCTTTGCGGGACGCTCCTTTACCGCGGCGGGCTTGCCGCCAAGCTCAAGCTTGCGCTCCTTGCCCGCGATAAGGCGGAGAATATTCTGACGGTGCATGACTATAAGCAGCAGGCCGCACATGAGAGCGAGGACGACCTGCAGCCACCAGCCGCCGAAAATGGCGGTGCCGATGGGACACATTGCGCCGGCGCAGACGGAGCCGAGAGAAACATACTTGGTGAATATAACTGCAATGAGGAATACCAGCCAGCAGAGCAGGCCGATACGCCAGTCCATCATGAGCACAAGGATACCGCCGCAAAGAACGCCCTTGCCGCCCTTGAAGTCGTAGTAAACAGGGAAAGCGTGACCCAGCATTACAAAGAAGCCGGCGAAGAGCTTGCCCACCATGCCATGACCGAAAAGCTTGATAAGCGCCCAGCCCAGATATACGGCTACGGCAGTCTTGATGATATCAATGGCAAGAACAAGAACTATGCCCTTGGTGCCGAAATTGCGATAGAAATTGGTGAGGCCGGCGTTGCCGCTGCCAAGCTCACGAATATCCTTCTTGAAGAAGTACTTGGAGGCGATTATGGAGCCGTTTATCGCACCCAGCAGGTAGGAGGCAATGGCAACTATAAACAGGCAAAGAGTAAGCATCTTTATACCCTCACTTTACAATTTAATATAACTGATTGTACCATATCTTCCCTGTGTTTGGAAGATATTTTTTTATTTTTCGTTGCGAAGCTTGATGATGCGGTCGCGGAGCACGGCTGCGTATTCAAACTCAAGCAGCTTGGAGGCGCGCTGCATTTCCTTCTCCAGCTTGGCGATCGCCTCCTCCCGCTCCTTCTTGGTCATCTTCACGCCGTCGGAGCGCTTGCTGCGTCCCTTGTCGTCGTCGGGGCGGGATATTTCGATAAGGTCTCGGACGCTCTTGATGACCGTCTTGGGAACGATGCCGTTGGCCTTATTATAAGCGTCCTGCTTCTCACGGCGTCGCTCGGTCTCGTCGATAGCGCGGCGCATGGAGGGCGTGACCGTGTCGGCATACATTATTACCTGACCGTCGGCGTTTCGCGCGGCACGGCCTATGGTCTGAATAAGGCTGGTTTCGCTGCGGAGGAAGCCCTCCTTGTCAGCGTCCAGTATGGCCACCAGCGATACCTCCGGCAGGTCGAGACCCTCGCGCAGCAGGTTTATACCCACCAGTACATCGAACTCGCCAAGGCGCAGATCGCGGACTATCTCCATTCGCTCAAGGCTGGTTATATCGTGGTGCATATAGCGCACCCGTATGCCGGATTTCTGCAGATACTCGGTGAGATTTTCCGCCATTTTCTTTGTAAGCGTAGTCACCAGCACACGCTCGGAGCGCTCTGTGCGGGCATTTATCTCGCCGATAAGGTCGTCTATCTGTCCCTCGGTAGGCCGGACGGAAATAAGGGGGTCGAGAAGGCCGGTGGGGCGGATTATCTGCTCCACTATCTGTCCCGAGCGCTCCCGCTCATAATCCGAGGGAGTGGCGGAAACATAGATTACCTGGTTTATTCTCTCCGTGAATTCGTCAAAGTTCAGCGGTCTGTTATCAAAGGCACTGGGCAGGCGGAAGCCGTATTCCACAAGGCTTGTCTTTCTCGCTCTGTCGCCTGCGTACATGGCGCGAACCTGGGGCAGGGTAACGTGGGACTCGTCCACGAAGAGCACGAAGTCCTCGGGGAAGTAGTCCAGCAGGGTCATGGGGGCGCTGCCGGGGGCACGCTCGCTTATAATGCGGGAATAGTTCTCGATGCCGGTGCAGTAGCCCAGCTCGCGCATCATCTCCATATCGTACATGGTGCGCTGGCGCAACCGCTGCTCCTCCACCAGTTTTTCCTCTTCCTTGAACCATGCGCAGCGTTGGTTCATTTCCTCTTCGATAGTCTTCAGCGCCCGCTCCATCTTTTCCTTGGTGGTAACGTAATGGGATGCGGGGTATATGGCCGTGTGGGAAACTCTGCGGCTCACCGCGCCGGTCACGGGATTTATTTCGCTTATGCGGTCTATCTCGTCGCCGAAGAATTCCACGCGAATGGCGTAGTCCCTTGCGTAGACCGGGAATATCTCTATGGTATCGCCCCGGACACGGAACATATTGCGGTCGAAGGCGATATCGTTTCGCTCATAGCGGATCTCAATGAGCTTCTTTATAACCTCGTCGCGGTCACGGGTCTGTCCCTCGCGGAGGGAGAGCACCATGTTTTTATAGTCGATAGGGTCGCCCAGGCCGTATATGCAGGACACGGAGGCCACAACGATAACGTCACGGCGCTCGAAAAGCGATGTGGTTGCCGAGTGGCGCAGGCGCTCTATCTCGTCGTTTATGGCCGCGTCCTTTTCTATATAGGTGTCGGTGTGGGCTATGTAGGCCTCGGGCTGGTAGTAATCGTAATAGCTGACGAAGTACTCCACCGCGTTATTTGGGAAAAACTCGCGGAATTCCGAGCACAGCTGCGCCGCCAAAGTCTTATTATGAGCCAGCACCAGCGTAGGCCGCTGCAGCCGCTCAATGACCTTGGCCATGGTATAGGTCTTGCCCGAGCCGGTAACGCCGAGAAGCGTCTGCTCGTCCAGCCCCGTTTCAACGCCCCGCACAAGGGCATCTATGGCTTCCGGCTGGTCGCCGGAGGGCGTATATTCACTTACGACCTTGAATTCAGCCATATGTTAACCTCAATCCATATATCCGCACTCGTTCATTGATGCGAACTCGTTGCCCACCACTATAAGGTGGTCTGTCAGGGGTATTCCAACGGAACTCAGCGCGGCGGCTATCTGACGGGTGGCCGCCACGTCCTCTACGGAGGGCACGGGCGTTCCGCCAGGGTGATTATGGGCCAGCAGCACGGACTCCGCTTTATTCTGCACAGCCAGCTCCACCAGCCTCTTCGCGGAGGCTATGGTTTTGAATTCGTCACCGTTGCCAATGGTATGCACGTTTATAAGCCTGCAGCGCTTATCCAGACAGAGCATATACGCCGCTTCCTCGGTCATGCTCTGGAACCAAGGAATAACGAACTCGCCCGCTTTTTCCACGGTGTCAAGCACCGACTTTCCACTGCCCCTGATGCCGGAAAGCTGGTATTTGCGGGTCAACTGGGGTATGAGCTTTATCAGTACCGCCGCCTGTTCCCCTATTCCCGGAACAGTCATCAGCTCACCGGCGGGTGCGTCCAGCACTCCCGCAAGGCTGCCAAAGCGGTCTATAAGGGCGTGAGCCATATCGTTTACGTCACGGCGGGGAATTGCGTAGCAGAGCAGCAGCTCCAGCACCTCATGGTCGCCGAAGCCCTCAAGCCCGGAGGCGAGGAAGCGTTTGCGCAGCCGTTCACGATGACCCGCGTGGAGACTTTTCTCTTTATTTTCCATAATCATTATTATCCATAATCACATCATCTGCTTGCGGCGGGCAAGATTGATGGTGCCCTCCTGCATATCGTTTATCCATTCAAGAGCCTTGCCCGCGCCGTTGGCAGCGCAGGTTTCCGGCTCCTCGGCAACACGGGTCTTGATATTGGTATTGGCTTCGATGAGCTTATCAATACCACGCACAAGGCTGCCGCCGCCGGTTACGGTGATACCGTTCTCGGCGATATCCGCCACCAGCTCGGGGGGCGTGGTTTCAAGAACGCTGCGCAGAGCGTCCAGCAGATCCTCGGTAACGTCGGTGAAGGCGTCCAGCATTTCGTCTGAGTGAATGGTGAACATCTTGGGGAGGCCGGTGAGCAGGCAGCGTCCGCGCACCTCCATGGAGGCGTCCCGCTCGTTATGGTAAACGCAGCCGAGATTTATCTTTATCTCCTCGGCGGTTCGCTCGCCGATGAGAATATTGTGCTTTCTCTTGACGTACTTGATGATAGCCTCGTCAAAGCTGTTGCCCGCCACGTTGATGGAGCTGGACTCCACCACGCCGGAAAGGGACAGCACGGCGATATCGGTGGTGCCGCCGCCGATGTCCACGAGCATACGTCCGGCAGGCTGGGCAATATCCAGACCCGCGCCGTAGGCCGCGGCAACGGTCTCCTCGATAAGGTATACCTTGCGGGCGCCGGACTGCATACCCGCGTCGATGACCGCGCGCTCCTGCACCTCGGTGATATTGCCGGGAATGGTGATGAGCAGGCGGGGCTTGAGCAGGCTGAAGGAGGTTATCTTGCGGATAAACTCACGGAGCATGCGCTCGGTCATTTCGTAATCGGATATAACGCCGTCCTGCAGGGGGTTGATGGCGATGATGTTGCCGGGGGTACGACCCAGCATTTTCTGCGCCTCAAGACCTACGCCCAGCAGCTTGCCGGTATTCTTATCCACGGCAACCACGGCAGGCTCACGGAGCACTATGCCCTTGCCCTTCATATATATAATGACGTTTGATGTTCCAAGGTCTATGCCAAAATCCTTACCGAATATCATGGCTTCTCCTCCAGACTATTTTTTAGTGGATTTACAGAGAGTGGCGCAGCTTACGTTCCTCGCTCCCGCCATAAGCAGTATGCGGGTGCACTCGGAAAGCGTAGCGCCGGTGGTAATAACGTCGTCTACGAGCAGGACGCTTCTTCCGGCTATCCCGCTCTTTCCTTCGGCGCAGAACGCACCGCTTATATTTGCTTTTCGTGCCGCCAGTCCGGAAAGGGTGGACTGGGGCGGAGTATGGCGGCGCTTACGGAGCAGGCGGGCGCAGGGAATATCCAGCTCCTTTGCCACCTCACGGGCCAGTAGCTTTGCCTGACAGTAGCCGCGCTTTCTCATTCTTCTGAGGCTTATGGGCACCCATGTTATCACTTCGTAGCCGCCCTTGCCGTTTTCGCCCACGCAGCGGGCTATGAGCCTGCCCATCTGCCGGGCGTAAGAGGTTTTGCCCATAAACTTGAAGCGCCGCAGGGCTTCTCCCGCGCTGCCCTCGTAGAACAGCGGCGACAGGCATTCCGAAAAGAACTCGCCCTTTGACTTACACTTTTTCTTCGTCCACGGCAGCTTGTCCACGCAATCGGGGCAAACGTCCTCAATGGAGTTTTTATCCAAAAACGCACCGCAAAATACACAGCGGCGGGGATAAATAAGGTTTTGTATCAGCTTTTTCATTGGCCTATCAACCGCAGCCGCAAGCCGCTGTACCTTTTCTGAGGTTTATTGTTGGCCACCATGCCCTCCACCACTTCCGTATCGCCCACGATGATGAGCAGCTCACGGGCGCGGGTGACTGCTGTATAGAGCACAGCCCGTGACATAAGGCTGCTCGCCCCTTTCATCAGGGAGAGCACCACCGCGCGGTACTCGCTGCCCTGAGATTTATGAACAGTCATGGCGTAGGCCGGTTCCAGCTCGCCCAGCATATCGAAGGTGTACATGGCGCGGCGGTCGTCGAAGTCCACTATAAGCAACTGGTTCTTCTCGTCCAGCTCGCAGATATGGCCAACATCGCCGTTGAAAATGCCGGTACCGGTCTCGCCGGTGGTTTTATGCCACATTATATCGTAGTTATTGCGTATCTGCATAACACGGTCGCCAAGGCGGTACACCTTGTCGCCGAACTGCTTTTCGGGCTTATCCGTATGAGGCGGATTAAGGGCCTGCTGCAGCCGTTTATTCAGATTAGTCGTACCCGTGCCGTAAAGGCGGGTGGGCGAAAGCACCTGTATCTGCCCCGGCTCGATGCCCATATTCTTGGGCAGGCGGCTGGCGCAAAGCTCGATTATTGTGTCCACCGCGCTTTCGCTGTCACGGCGGCGCATGAAGAAGAAATCGCCCTTGTTTTCCTTGAAATCGGGAACTTCGCCCTCGTTGATAAGGTGGGCGTTGCGCACGATGCGGCTCTCGGCTGCCTGTCGGAACACCTGACGCAGGCGCACGGTGGGGATAACTCCGCTGCGGATAACGTCGGAGAACATATTGCCCGGGCCTACGGAAGGCAGCTGGTCGGCGTCGCCTACCAGCACAAGTCTGCAGCGGGGCGGCAGAGCGGTCAGCAGCGCCTGCATGAGGACGATATCTATCATGGAGCACTCGTCCAATATTACCGCGTGGGCGTCCAGCGGGTCGCTGTTATCGCGCTTGAACACCAGCGCGCTCAGGTCGGTGTCGTAGCCCGTTTCCAGAAGGCGGTGTATTGTGGATGCTTCCTTACCGCACAACTCGCTCATGCGCTTGGCGGCTCGTCCCGTAGGCGCGGCAAGGACTGTTGTAAGTCCCATCTTGTCAAAGAGCTTCAATATGGCGCGCACGGTGGTTGTCTTACCAGTACCGGGGCCGCCGGTAAGGGTCATCACGCCGCAGACGGCGGCGGTTCGCACAGCTTCACGCTGACCCTCGGCGAGGGTTATGCCCATATCCCGCTCGGCGTCGCTGATAAGCCGCTCGGCGCTGGTTTCCTCAAGATAATTTTCCGCGGCCATTGCCCTGAGCTTGTCCGAAACGTAGGTTTCGGCATAATAAAGGCGGCTCAGATAGCATGCCTCTACTCCGCCAAGGCTCTCGCATACTATCTCGCCGCAGTCAATGAGCCTGTCGATGGCGGAGGCTGCGGTTTCGTCGCTGACCCCGATAAGCTGGGCTGCCACCAGCGCCAGCTTATTACGGGGAATAAATGTGTGTCCGTTATTTGCGTTATGGCTCAGTTCGAAGGTCGCCGCCGCCTCAACTCGCTCGGGGCAATCCGACTCAAAGCCAAGGCTGAGCGCGAGGCTGTCCGCCTCGGCAAACTCCGCACCGAAATATTCGTCGGCAAGTATGTAGGGATTATTCATTATCGCCGACTGAGCGTCCGCGCCGTAGCTCTTATAGAGCCGCAGGGCGTACTCGATTTTGATATTGTACTGGGCGAAAAACTCCATAAGGCGGCGCATGGAGGTCTGGCGGCGGAATTCATCGCCTATCTCGCGGGCACGCTTGGCGGTGATGCCCTTTATTTCCTGCAGCCGCTCCGGCTCTTCGTCCATTATGCGCAGGCTGTCCGACCCGAAGCGCTCCACTATGAGCTTGGCGGTGGCCGGGCCTACGCCCTTTATTGTACCCGAAGAAAGGTAGAGATAAATATCATTTATGGTGGAGGGCATAAGTCTTTCCGCGGTTTCCGCCTTGAACTGCATACCGTGGGTCTGATGATTTGTCCACGTTCCCTCAAGAAGCAGCTGCTCGCCGGGTACGGCAAAGGGGAGGCAGCCAACTACCGTAGCTGTCCCTCCGTCGTCCGTATCAAGACGCAGGACGGTATAACCGTTCTCCTCGTTCTGATAAATTACCGCAGCCACGCTGCCGGCAAGCTCAACTCTGCTTTCTTCCATCTTCTTTTGTATCCCTTTTTCTTATCAGCACAATGCCGCTGCCTTCGCCGCAGAGCAGCTCCGCCGTCTGCCGCGTATCTTCGTCCATTCCTTCGTCAACTACAACGATGCCCATCGCCACTCTGCCGCTGCCGCGAAGCCATTGAAGTCCCCGCAGCGTATTTTCAAGGCAGGGTGCGGAGCCGCTGACCCGCAGGACTGCCTGCAGGCGCTCCCCCTTCCCCGGTTTTACGGGGCAGATGATGATTTCATAGAGCAGCGTGAATATCAATACCGCAACCGCCGCCAGCATGAGCACCGCCAATACTTTTACAAAAACCATACCCGACACCTCGGTTCATTCTATGAGGCGCGGGGAATTATTGTGCCTTACTCCGCCATTTTATGCAGCGTGTCGCCGGTAAGGCGGTAAACCGTCCACTCGTCCATGGGCTGAGCGCCAAGGGACAGGTAAAAGTCGATACTGGGCCTGTTCCAGTCAAGGCAGGACCATTCAAGTCTGCCGCAGCCCCGCTCAAGGGCTATCTGCGCCAGCTTTCTCAGCAGGCCCTTGCCGAAGCCTCTGCCGCGATACTCGGGCAGCACGAACAGATCCTCAAGATAAATTCCCGCTCTGCCGAGGAATGTGGAGAAATTATGGAAGAACAGGGCAAAGCCCACTTCCCTGCCGTCCTCAAGGGCGAAAATCACCTCCGCCGCCTTTTTATCGAAAAGCCACTCGCCCAGCAGCTCTTCGGTGGCGACAACCTGATCCAGCATATTTTCATACACCGCCAGGTCCTTTATGAAGTTCAGTATTATGGCTGTATCTTTTCTTTCGGCGTATCTTATTTCCATGCCGCACCTCTGTCAGTTCTTTGCTTTTTCCAGCACCGCCTTCAGGTAATGACCCGTATAGCTTTCCTTGCAGGCGGCCACCTCTTCGGGAGTGCCGGTGCAGACGATGTTTCCGCCCTTGTTGCCGCCCTCGGGGCCAAGGTCGATTATATTATCGGCGGTCTTGATTACGTCCAGATTATGCTCGATGACCACCACGGTGTTGCCCGCGTCCACAAGACGCTGGAGCACCATAAGCAGCTTATGAACGTCTGCCGTATGCAGACCCGTAGTAGGCTCGTCAAGCACATAGAGAGTTCTGCCTGTTGCGGGGCGGGAAAGTTCCGTAGCCAGCTTTACGCGCTGGGCTTCGCCGCCGGAAAGGGTGGTGGAGGGCTGACCCAGCTTCACATACTCCAGGCCCACATCGTAAAGGGCCTGTATCTTATTGCGAATCTTGGGCAGGTTATCGAAGAAGCTCAAAGCTTCTTCAACGGTCATTTCAAGCACCTCGTAGATATTCTTGCCCTTATAGCGAACCTCGAGGGTCTCGCGGTTATAGCGGCGTCCCTTGCAGACCTCGCAGGGCACGTAGATATCCGGCAGGAAGTGCATTTCTATTTTCAGCAGGCCATCGCCGGAGCAGGCCTCGCAGCGTCCGCCGCGCACGTTGAAAGAGAATCGTCCGGGGCCGTAGCCACGGGTACGGGCGTCCTGAGTTTCCGCGAAAAGCTCACGAATATCGTTGAAAACGCCGGTATAGGTTGCGGGATTGGAGCGGGGCGTTCTGCCGATGGGGGACTGGTCGATGCTTATGACCTTGTCCAGCTTGTCCACGCCCTTCATCTCCCGGAACTTGCCGGGCTTTATCTTCATGCGGTTCAGCTCGGAGCCGAGAGCACGGAAGAGTATCATATTCACAAGCGAGGACTTACCGCTGCCGGAAACGCCGGTGACGCAGTTGAACACGCCCAGCGGTATCTTTACGTCCACGTTTTTCAGGTTATTTTCGGCTGCGCCCAGTATTTCAAGGCACTGGCCGGAGCTGTCCCGGCGCTTCGCGGGCACGGGTATGCTCAGCTTGCCGCTGAGATACTGACCCGTGACGGACTCGGGGTTGGCCATGACCTCCTCGGGAGTACCCGCCGCAATCACTTTGCCGCCGTGAACGCCGGCGCCGGGGCCGATATCCACAAGGTAGTCGGCAGCAAGCATGGTCTCCTCGTCGTGCTCTACAACGATGAGGGTATTGCCTATATCGCGCAGGTGCTTCAAGGTCTCCAGCAGCTTGCCGTTATCCCGCTGATGCAGGCCGATGCTGGGTTCGTCAAGGATATAGAGCACGCCCATCAGCGAGGAGCCTATCTGAGTAGCAAGGCGTATACGCTGAGCCTCGCCGCCGGAGAGAGTTCCCGCCTGTCGGCTGAGGGTCAGGTATTCAAGACCCACGCTCTGCAGGAAGCCGAGGCGAGCCTTTATCTCCTTGATTATGCTCTCTGCTATCATGGCGCTCTGCCCTTCAAGCTGCAGGTTTTCTATGAATTCAAGCTCCTCCGTTACGGAAAGCTCGGTGAAATCGGATATGCTCATACCGCCCACGGTAACTGCCAGCACCTCGTCCTTAAGGCGCTTGCCCTTGCAGGTGGGGCAGTGGTGCTCGGACATATACTGCTCCAGCTCGTCCCGCATACCCTGACTCTGTGTTTCCTTATAGCGGCGCTCAAGATTGCGCACTATTCCCTCGAAGGGGCGGCGCAGAGTGCCTTTGCCATTCTCCCGCTCATACTGCAGGGTGAGGTTTTCCTCGCCGGTGCCGTAGAGAATGATGTCCATCACCATTTGGGGCAGCTCACGGACGGGAGTGGTCAGCTTGAACTTATATTGTTTGGCAAGAGCCTCGAAGTACATACGGGAAATGCTGTCGTTGCGAACATTGCCCCAGTTGGAGGCGCAGATGGCTCCGTCCATGATGGAAAGGCTCTTATTGGGAATGATGAGGTCGGGATCAACGCTCAGCTGAGTACCGATACCGGTACAATCGGGGCAGGCGCCCTGCGGGTTATTGAAAGAGAACATACGGGGAGCAAGCTCCTCGATGGATATGCCACAGTCCTCGCAGGCGTAGTTTTGAGAGAAGCTCAGCTCCTTATCCTGCCCCACAAGGTCGGCTATGATAAGGCCGCCGGCAAGATTGGAGGCGGTCTCCACGGAGTCGGTAAGGCGCTGCTGAACGCCCTCCTTGATAACAAGGCGGTCAACCACTATCTCGATATTGTGTTTCTTATTCTTCTCCAGCTTTATTTCCTCGGAAAGGTCATAAATGCTGCCGTCCACACGGGCGCGGACATAGCCGCTCTTCCGCGCGTCCTCGAACACCTTGGCGTATTCGCCCTTGCGTCCCCTGATAACGGGGGCAAGTATCTGCAGGCGGGTGCCCTCTTCAAGCTGCATGAGCTGGTCGATTATCTGGTCAACGGTCTGCTGCTTTATCTCCTTGCCGCACTTGGGGCAGTGAGGGATACCGATACGTGCCCAAAGCAGACGGAGATAATCATAAATTTCCGTTACGGTACCCACAGTGGAGCGGGGATTTTTCGACGTAGTCTTTTGGTCGATGGAAATGGCGGGAGAAAGTCCGTCGATGGACTCCACGTCCGGCTTCTCCATCTGTCCCAAGAACTGGCGGGCATAGGAGGACAGGGACTCAACGTAGCGGCGCTGACCCTCCGCATATATGGTATCGAAGGCCAAAGAGGATTTTCCGCTGCCCGAAAGACCCGTGAACACAACAAGCCGGTCGCGGGGTATTTCAAGGTCAAAATCCTTCAGGTTATTCTGTTTTGCGCCTTTTATTCTGATTTTATCTATCATGGAAATCTTCCTTTTCCAATGAAGTTCAATTCGGCTGTAGGGCGGCTCTTGCCCTCAAGCCGCCGCGGACGTACAAAGGGAAACGCTCCCTACTGCGCACTGTTTTTGCTGCCAATTTTTCGTCACAGCGCATAACAGTCAAGCTATAGACTAGCCTTCTCCCTTGAGGAGAAGGTGCCCCGCAGGGGCGGATGAGGGTCTGCCAAAGGCAGCTTTGCAGCGTACTGCAATATTATATATTCTTATTCGCTTGCGCGAATTCCCCTCATCAGTCGCTTCGCGACAGCTTCTCCTCCAGGGAGAAGCCATGTCTTTGTTTTAGCCTATATCACTCGACATTGTGCAGCACATTGCAGGCTCAAACACGCACTTCTTCCTTTTCCGCCGCCTTCGCCTTTTCCATGCGACCGGCGTTGGCAAGCATGAGCTTGATGCGGTTTTCCTGATTTATCTTGGTTGCGCCGGGGTCGTAGTCGATGGCGACGATATTGGACTGGGGATAATCGTCCTTCAGGCGGCGTATCATGCCCTTGCCCACGATGTGGTTGGGCAGGCAGCCGAAGGGCTGAGTGCATACGATATTATTAGTACCGTCCTCGATAAGCTCCAGCATTTCGGCTGTGAGCAGCCAGCCTTCGCCCATCTTGTTGCCCATGCCCAGATAACCCGCAGCCTTCTCCTTAAGATGCGAGAAGGGGGAGGGAGGACGGAACTCGGGGCATTTCTTTACGGCGTCTATCATTGCCTGCTGGCACTTTTCAACGTACTTCTGCAGCGCGCCGACCACCATCTTCTTCAGCTTCATGCCGCCGTAGAGGTCAACATCCGCGTCACGGTTATATATCTTGAAGATAACGAAGTCCACAAGACCGGGAACGACAACTTCCGCGCCCTCGTCCTGCAGGAACTGCTCAAGGTTATTATTGCCAAGGGGCGAGTATTTTACATATATCTCGCCAACAACGCCAACACGGGGTCGGGGCGTTACGACACGCTCTATCTTGGCGAAATCGTCGACTATAAGGTCGAAGTTGCGGCGCAGCTTCTTCATGCTAAAGCCGCCCTTCTGGAACTCCTTGACAAGGCGCTCCTCCCACTGAGCCACCAGTGCGTCGGTCTCGCCCTTATTCACCTCGTAGGGGCGGCACTGGTTTGCCAGCAGCATGATGATATCGCCGTAGACTATGCAGAACACCAACTGCAGTATCAGGGGCAGGGTCAGCTTGAAGCCGGGATTCTTTTCAAGGCCGGAAAGGTTGATGGAAATGACGGGCACCTGCTCCATATCCGCCTTTTTCAGCGCCTTGCGCAGCAGGTGGATATAGTTAGAGGCTCGGCAGCCGCCGCCGGTCTGGGTTATGAACAGGCCCACCTTATCCTTATCGTACTTACCGCTGCCCAGCGCCTCAATAAGCTGGCCGATGACCAGCAGGGCGGGATAGCAGGTATCGTTATGGACATATTTCAGTCCGATATCGGCAATGGCCCGCTGGTCCATATTATCCAGCGTAACGCAATTATAGCCGCGCTTCTGCAGGCACATACGCATCATACCGAAATGAATGGGCAGCATCTGCGGAATGAGGAGGGTGTACTCCTTCTTCATCTCCTTGGTGAATAGCAGGCGGCCGTTTTTATCATATACGAGTTTTGCCATGTTCCGCCTCCTTACTTCATGCCGCCAAGTTCGTCAACGGCGGCTACAAGACTTCTCAGGCGTATTTTTACCGCGCCGAGATTGTTTATATCGTCTATCTTGATGGGGGTATAGAGCTTGCCGCCGTCCTCGAGAATGTCGCGCAGCTCGTCGGTGGTAATAGCATCGGTGCCGCAGCCGAAGGAGACCAGCTGTACCATCTGCATATCCGGCTGGGTGCAGACGTAGCGGGCGGCGTCGTACATACGGGCCTGATATGTCCACTGATTGAGCACCTTGCGGCTCTGCTTTTCCACCTTGCCGCAAACGCAATCCTCGGTAATGAGCACAAGGCCGAGGGAGTTGATAAGCTCGTCTATACCGTGGTTTATCTCGGGGTCGATGTGGTAGGGTCTGCCTGCCAGCACTACGATGGTGCGTCCCTCGTCACGGGCGGCCTTTACGTACTCTTCGCCGGTTTTTACCACGTCGTCCTTATAGGCGCGGTAGGCGGCGTAGCCCGCCTCCACAGCCTCGGCGGTCTCCTTTTCGGGCACGCCGAATTCCTTTTTCAGAAACTCGCCGAACTTCTTCTTGAAGTCCTTGGGGCGATGCAGGCCAACATAGGGCGCAAGGTAGCGCACTTCCTTCAGGCGGGGTACGTTTGCGCCCAGCAGCTCGGGATAATAGGCCACAACGGGGCAGTTATAATGGTTATCGCCCTTGCCCTCGTCGAAGTTGTAGCTCATGCAGGGGTAGAATATTGCGTCCACACCCATGTCAATAAGGTCCTCGATATGACCGTGCATGAGCTTGGCGGGGTAGCAGACGGTATCCGAGGGGATACTGCGCTGACCGCGCTTATAGGTGCCTCGGTCGGACACGGGGGACAGCACCACCTCGAAGTTGAGCTTGGTGAAAAGGGTATACCACAGGGGCAGGTTTTCGAAAATATTCAAGCCGAAGGGCAGGCCGATGCGGCCTCGGGAGCCGTTGCCCTCACCCTTACCCTGCATCGCTTTCAGCTTCTCCAGCTTATAGCGGTAAAGGTTGGGCAGTTCCTGTTTTTCCTTGCCAAGAGGCTTGGAGCAGCGGTTGCCGGAAATGAAGCGGCGGCCGCCGTCAAAGGTATTTATGGTCAGGCTGCAGTGATTTGTGCAGCCCTTGCAGGTGGTGGGACGAGCGGTATGCTCGAAGCTTTCCAGCGCCTCGGCGGAAAGAAGAGCAGACTTTTCCGGCTTTGCGTCGGCAGCGTACAGCGCCGCGCCGTATGCGCCCATAAGCCCCGCGATGGTGGGGCGGGTAACGTTGCGGCCAATTTCCTGCTCGAAGCCGCGGAGCACCGCGTCATTAAGAAAAGTGCCGCCCTGCACCACTATATTCTTGCCCAAATCATCGGGAGAGGCGGCGCGGATAACCTTGTAAATAGCGTTCTTCACAACGGAAACGGAGAGACCGGCGGAGATATCCTCTACGCTTGCGCCCTCCTTCTGCGCCTGCTTGACGGAGGAGTTCATAAAGACGGTGCAGCGGGAGCCAAGGTTCACCGGGTGCTGGTCGAGAATGCCCAACTGGGCGAAATCCTTTATCTCATAGCCCAGCGCGCGGGCAAAGGACTCGATGAAGCTGCCGCAGCCGGAGGAACAGGCCTCGTTGAGCATGATGCTGTCAACGGCGCCGTTGCGTATCTTGAAGCACTTCATATCCTGACCGCCGATGTCGATGATGAAATCAACCTTAGGGTCGAAGTGACGGGCGGCACGGTAGTGCGCCACGGTCTCAACAAGACCCATGTCGGCGGAAAACGCGTTCTTGATAAGCTCCTCACCGTAACCGGTGACGGCGGAGCCTTTAATGCTTATCTTATCGCCGCAGAGGGCGTAGATCTCCTTGAGCTTAGCCAGCACGATGGTGACTGGGTTGCCCTGATTGGAGCCGTAGTAGCTGTAAAGAATACCGCCGTAGGCAGTTGCCAGCACCATTTTGGTGGTGGTGCTGCCCGCGTCGATACCAAGGTAGGCGTCGCCGGAATAGCTTTCGATATCCAGCAGGTCGGGAGTTGCCTTGGCGTGTCGAGCCTTGAACTCTTCATACTCAGCCTCGCTTGTGAAAAGGGGCTGCATGGTATCGGTAAGACCGGTCTGCACTGTAGATTTCTCCAGTCTGTCCAGCAGCTCGGCGTAGTCCAGCGCGGGATAATCCTCGGCGCAGATAGCCGCACCCAGCGCGGCGAAGCACTCGGCGTTTTCGGGGAACACGGCTGAATTTTCGTCCAGCTTCAGTGTCTCCACGAAGCGCTCACGCAGACCCTGCAGGAAGTGAAGAGGGCCGCCCAGGAAAACTATCTTGCCCGTCAGCTCACGTCCCTGAGTAAGACCGGCGATGGTCTGGTCAACGACCGCCTGGAAAATGGACGCGGCAACGTCCTCCTTGCGTCCGCCCTGATTGAGAATGGGCTGGATATCGGACTTTGCGAACACGCCGCAGCGGGAAGCGATGGGGTATATCTTCTCATGCTTCAAAGACAGCTCGTCCAGTTCGGGCACGGTGACGTTGAGCAGCGTCGCCATCTGGTCAATAAAAGCGCCGGTACCGCCCGCGCAGGAGCCGTTCATGCGCTCTTCAAGGCTGCCCTTGAAGAAAATTATCTTTGCGTCCTCGCCGCCCAACTCGATGACCGCGTCGGCGTCGGGTATGTAAGCGTTGACGGCGGCAGCGGTGGCGTAAACCTCCTGCACGAAGCTGATGTCGCCCGCCTTGGCCACGCCGAGACCGGCTGAGCCGGTAATGACCGTCTTGACGCTCTTGCCGCCGAGTATGTCCGCCACGCAGCGCAGCTGCTCGGCCGCTTTCTCGCGCACCTTGGAGAAATGGCGCTCGTAGCTGTGGAAAAGCATGGTGTTCCGCTCGTCCAGCACGACTACCTTGACGGTGGTGGAGCCTATATCTATACCAACTTTGTAGCTCATATAATTACCTCCCGTTAGGGGCTCAATTGTTCATAATATATCAGTCTATTATACCACAGGGTGCAGCCTGTTTTCAATAGGAATTGCGGTAAAGAGTTACCGCTGCTTACCTTGCGCCGCAGACTTATATTATGTATAATAAGGTACGTAAATCAACTGACAATAAACGCGAGGTGCGACCATGATAATTCTCATCGGCGGCGCAAGCTGCGTGGGCAAGACCCTGCTGGCTCAGCGCCTTCTTGAAAAATACAGCTACCCCTATCTCTCCCTCGACCATCTGAAGATGGGCCTTATCCGCGGCGAAGCGGACTGCGGCTTCACGGCGGAAAGCCGGGACGCGGTGATAACGAAGAAGCTCTGGCCCATAGTGCGCGGTATTATTATGACCGCCGTGGAAAACCGGCAGAATCTTATCATCGAGGGCTGCTATCTGCCGCCGGACAAACTGGCCGCCCTGCCGGAAGAATACCGGGAACAGATAATTTCCTTTTACCTCGCCCTCTCCTATAAGTACGCGCTGGAGCATCACGAGGAGATAATCGCCCACCGCAGCGACATCGAGACCCGCCTTTACCCCGAAGAGCGCACGGCAAAGGAGATAGCCGAGGATAACGAGCGCACCGCCGTGGTCTGCGCCCAGACCGGCGCGAAGTGCTTTGTTATTGAAAAGGACTATGAAACAGAGCTCGCCGCCGTGGTCGCCTGGGTCGACGGGGAGCTGTCGCGGCGAATTGACGGCTGATGCAGCTTTTCGCAATTACGTCACAGGAGCCGCCCTGCCCTAAAAGGAATATTCGCGCAGCAGCGCCCGAGGTTTTCGCCTCGGGCCTTTCCTTTTTATAAAAAATCTCGCCTACCCCATTGTGCAATTTGTGCATATATGCTATAATTTTAATGTAAATATTCGTGGATTTCGACAATCGATTGCAGAGTAAGGAGGCAGA
>CAYYLZ010000005.1:0-70165 GCA_964472725.1 uncultured Oscillospiraceae bacterium | reverse complement strand
GGTAATCGTCGGTGGTGCGAATGAAGCGGTCGTTGGAGATGTTCATCAGCTTCCACAGGTCGAGAATACCCTTTTCGCCCTGTACTATATTGTCAACGAACTGCTGAGGGGTAACGCCGGCAGCAGCGGCCTTGTCCTCGATCTTCTGACCGTGCTCGTCGGTACCGGTGAGGAACATGACGTCATAGCCGGTCATGCGCTTATAGCGAGCCATTGCGTCGGTGGCCACGGTGCAGTAGGTATGGCCTATATGAAGCTTATCGGAAGGGTAGTAGATAGGAGTGGTGATATAGAATTTTCCCTTGCTCATTTGTGAATATCCTCGCAATCTTCAGGCAGAAATGCACTGTTTATATATCTATGAATTTTAACATATAAAACAGATATTGTCAATTCGCATATGGTGCGGTAAAATGGTAGCAATGCATATAAAAGAAAACGTACTTTATGGAAAATAGGTGATTACTTAATGTTCAGAGAGCTTCAAAGAAAGAACAAGCAGCTTTCCGACGAGGAATGTGTTGGTATTCTGAAAAATGAAAAGCGCGGCGTGCTGTCCGTCATCGGTGACGGCGGCTATCCCTACGGCATGCCCATGAATCATTTTTACAATGAAGCCGACGGATGCGTTTATTTCCACTGCGGAAAATTCGGACACCGACTGGATGCGCTGCAGGCCTGCAATAAGGCTTCTTTCTGCGTATACGACAAGGGTGTGCAGGAAACCGACGACTGGGCGCTGACGGTGAAAAGCGTCATCGTTTTCGGCAAGGTGGAGCTTATCGACGATTTGGATAAGATAATAGATATTACCGCAAAACTCAGTCGAAAATTCACCGACGACGAGGCGTATATCCAAAAAGAAATAGACGCGTATGCCGAGGGAACTCTGCTCCTGCGTCTTGTGCCGGAGAATATCTGCGGAAAAACTGTAAAAGAAAGCTGAAAATAACCTCCCATTATCATCACGATAGTGGGAGGTTATTTGCTAATTAAACTTCTTTGCGTACCCCGTCATTGGTAAACGCACGCTTCAATGCACGCTCAGTGGGGAAAATGGAAGCGATCAGTACTATAAGCTGAACCGCCATTAAAACCATGCTGACAATGCCAAGAGCATTTTCGGTTTTGCCGTAGAAGGGAATATGGACAATGATGGACGGCAGCAGCACTATCCAGCCTGCTTTCCACCATGATTTGCCGCAGTGCTCATGAGCGAATGTCCACGTATCATCGTTTTTCATGGAGCGGGTGGTACGATAGCCGATAAGGCTGTTTATTTGCTTGGGAGGACGCTTCCGCATAAAGCGTCCTGCGATAATCATGATAACGGGGACCAATATATCACAAAATAACATAAACCACCAAAATCCCATATCTTATCCTCCTAAGCCGGTGATGTATTCTTTCAGTGCGGCAATATCTCTTGCCTGCAGAAATTTACGCTGGTTTGTGTCGTGAGTACAATCTTTGATGAGATGTACTGCCTCCTCAAGGCTGCACCATTTGAGCATTGTCCCTTCGGCAAGCTCCGCTTCCGTAAGCTGCGGCTGGGCGTTTTCGCTGTGGCAGTGAACAACGAAATAATAGGAAACGGCGGTGTAGTCGGCATGAAAACGGTTTTCCTTGATAATGCCAAGTGGTCGGATTTCATCGCAGCTGCAGCCGGTTTCCTCCAATACCTCGCGGCGCAGCGCCTCCTCGGGCGTTTCGTCACCGTCTAAGCCTCCTCCGGGCAGGGAATGGAGCCCGAAATTCGCTGCGTACATTACGGCGTAAAGGCCGTCTTTGTTTATGACTATCGCCCGCGCGGTTTTGCGGGTATTAGCGGGATTAACGGCAAGACCTTCCGTGCCGAGCACATTTTTGTCGGTAAGTTCTGTTATGAGCTTAAAATCGGTATTGCTCATATTCATAGCTTTTCATTTATTCTTATCAACATATCTTTCGCAAACTCCATGAGTTCACCGTCATCAGCCATAAACTCGCAGCCCTCGTTATAGGCGGTACGCGCACCGTTTATAAGCCCGGAGTAGCGGGGGAGATGTGCCGCGCCCCAATTACCGCCCTGCTCCTTGGAGAGAACAACACCGTCTGTGAGATATGCCAGCACCCGACAGAGATTGAGCGTAAAATATATCGGGTCGCGGATTATTTCATCTGCAGCATTTTCGATGTCATATAAAAGACTGTCTATGTAATTATTGCGCGGAACCTCGCCGAATACATCGGCTACAGGTGCGCCGCAGAGCGGGATACCCACCGACTGCGTCACGGTAATATGCGCGGCGAGGTCTTTGTCGGTGCCGTTGAGGCTGCTGCATTGGGCGGAGAGGTTGGTTTTATAGCTTTCGAGGTAACTGTTTGAAAAATGCAGCTCGTAAGGTGTGGGATAAACAAACGGCTTGCATACGCTTTGTAGCACAACGCTCATTTCAAAGCCCTTTTGCGGCGCGTGATTTTCAAGCTTAAGCAGCACCGATATGAGAGATTCCTTTTCTTCCTGCGTCAGCGGGGAATTTACTACAACGAGGAAGTCAATGTCGCTGCGCTCCCGGTTAAAGCAGCCGAAAGCGATGGAACCGTGAACATATATACCCACAAGCTTTGCGCCGAGAATGGCAGTATATTCACTTTTTATTACGCCTAAAAGTTCGTTTTCCCTCATGGTATGCACCTCAAAAACAGTATAGCACAAATACTGAATAAAGACAATAGACAGGTAATTGCAGCGAAGAGGCTGAGGGTATGCGTGGTAACAGCAAAAATCAGAATTAATTTACACTGCATTCCGTGCAAAATTACTTGTCATATTCGCAAAAATTCTCTTTTTTTATTGGAACAGCTGTGCTATAATGATTTATTATAGTATACAATGAGATAGTAATGTTCACTTGTAAATAAACGCATAGCACACAGGAGAAAATTGAATGGGACTTTTAACTAAAATATTCGGAACTCACAGCGAGCGTGAGCTTAAAAGAATAACGCCCGTCGTTGATAAAATCGAGGCGCTGGAGGCGGAATACAGAAAGCTCAGCGATGAGCAGCTCAAGGCGAAAACCGGCGAATTCAAGGCTCGTCTTGCAAAGGGCGAGACTCTTGACGATATTCTGCCCGAGGCCTTTGCAACCGTGCGCGAAGCATCTGACCGCGTGCTGGGTATGCGCCATTACAGAGTTCAGCTTATAGGCGGCGTCGTGCTCCATCAGGGCCGTATCGCCGAAATGAAGACCGGCGAAGGTAAAACGCTGGTGGCAACTCTGCCCGCTTACCTCAATGCACTTACCGGCAACGGTGTTCATATCGTTACCGTTAACGACTATCTTGCCAAGCGTGACAGCGAATGGATGGGCAAGGTGCATCGTTTCCTCGGCCTCACTGTAGGTCTTATCATTCACGATATGACTTCCGCCCAGCGTAAGGCCGCTTACGCCGCCGATATCACCTACGGTACCAATAACGAGATGGGCTTCGACTATCTTCGTGACAATATGGCTATCTACAAGGCAAGCATGGTTCAGCGAGGACATGTTTTCGGCATCGTCGACGAGGTCGACTCCATTCTTATCGACGAGGCGAGAACCCCCCTTATCATTTCCGGCAAGGGCGACGAATCCACCGCTCTTTACCAGCAGGCGGACGATTTCGTGAAGCGTCTGAAGAAGCAGGTATTTGCCACCGTTGACGATAAGGAAGACGCCGACGATATGACCGATGCCGATTATGTAGTTGACGAAAAGGCCAAGTCTGCCACCCTTACCGCCCGCGGTATAGCAAAGGCCGAGGCAGCATTCGGCATCGAAAACCTTTCCGATATTGAAAATTCCACCCTGTCCCACCATATCAATCAGGCCCTCAAGGCTCACGGTATCATGCATAAGGATATCGACTATGTGGTCAAGGACGGACAGGTCATCATCGTTGACGAGTTCACCGGCCGCCTTATGTTCGGCCGCCGCTATAACGAGGGTCTGCATCAGGCCATCGAAGCCAAGGAACACGTAAAAGTTGAGAGCGAGAGCAAGACTCTTGCAACAATTACTTTCCAGAATTACTTCCGTCTTTATAAGAAGCTGTCCGGTATGACCGGTACCGCTCTTACCGAGTCCGAAGAATTCATGGCTATCTACAATCTCGATATCATCGAGATACCCACCAATAAGCCTCTCGCGAGAAAGGACGCCCCCGATGCCGTCTACAAAAATGAGAATGGCAAAAACCGCGCCATCATAAAGCAGATAAAGGAATGCTACGACAGAGGCCAGCCTGTCCTGGTCGGTACCATTTCCATCGAAAAGAGTGAGCTGCTTTCCAAGATGCTCAAGCGCGAGGGAGTGCCCCATAACGTCCTCAACGCAAAGCAGCACGAGAAGGAAGCTGAAATAGTCGCTCAGGCCGGTAAGTTCGGCGCCGTTACCATAGCTACCAACATGGCCGGTCGTGGTACCGATATCATGCTGGGCGGCAACGCCGAATATATGGCGAAGAACGAGCTGCGCAAGGCCGGTTACGAAGATGAGATAATCTCCGAGGCTACCGGCTATGCCGATACCGATGATGAGCTTATCCTCGAGGCAAGAAAAGCCTACGCGGAAGCTTATGAGCGCTTCCGTGTCGTTACCGCAGCCGAGGCTGAAAAGGTAAGAGCGGCAGGCGGCCTGTTCATCGTGGGTACCGAGCGCCACGAAAGCCGCCGTATCGATAACCAGCTCAGAGGCCGTTCCGGTCGTCAGGGAGACCCCGGTGAGTCCAAGTTCTATATCTCCATGACGGACGATATTATGCGTCTGTTCGGCTCTGAAAGAATACAGGGTCTCATGGAAACCATGGGTCTTGACGAAGATACTCCCATCGACCAGAGTATACTCTCCAACGCTATTGAGCAGGCTCAGCGCAAGGTTGAAAGCCGCAACTTCCAGGTGCGTAAGAGCACCATCGAATTTGACGACGTTATGAACCAGCAGCGTGAGATCATCTATGGTCAGCGCAAGCAGGTTCTTGACGGCGAGGATATCAGCGGCAGCATCAAGAATATGGTGCGCAGCGTTATCCGCCAGGATCTGGTTGACACGGTAGGCGAGAGAGGATATGTATCCGACCTTGCTGAGCTGAAAAACGCTATCCGTCCCTTCGTAGGCCTGTTCCTCAAGGGGGACGAGATAAATCCCACTATTCAGGAACTGAACAACTATACCGTTGACTACCTTTGCGAGATACTGGAGAAGTACGCCTTTGACTTCTACGCAGCCAAGGAAGAGCGCTTCGGCCTTATGCCCGACAGCGATGTTCCCGTGATGCGCGAATTCGAGCGCGTTATCCTCCTGCACGTAGTCGACGAGTACTGGATGGATCACATTGACGCAATGGCGGAGCTGCGCCGTGGAATCGGTCTGCGAGGTTATGCGCAGGTAAAGCCCATCGACGAATATAAGCGCGAGGGCAGCGAGATGTTCGAGGCCATGATAAACGGCATCAAGGACGAGGTCGTCCGCCGTATGTTCAGAGTCGAGATAAAGAAGGCGGAACAGCTTGAGCGCAAGCAGACCCGTCAGATAACCACCAATGGTACCGCAGGTGACGGTACTGTCAAAAAGCAGCCTGTCCGTGCCAAGAAGATAGGCCGCAATGAACCCTGCCCCTGCGGCAGCGGTAAGAAGTATAAGAACTGCTGTGGAAGAAATGCTTGATTATGATGGATTACTTTACTGAAAATATAAAGGGCGAGCAGCTTTGGATGACCGCCGATAATCTCGACGACTTCAGGAATGTTGTCCATGCCTTTACTACACGTGAGGGCGGTGTGAGCGAAGGTATATATTCCTCATTGAATCTGGGGTTCAGCCGCGGCGACGACCCGGAAAAGGTGGAGGAGAATTATCGCCTTATATGCTCCGCCGTTGGAATTGTCCCCGCAAGCATCGTCGCTACCCGCCAGATACACAGCGACATAGTTCGCAAGGTTGGCGCGGCCGATAAAAGGGAACGTCTCAGCGATCCTGTTCCCTACGAAGCCGATGCGCTGATAACCGACGAAAGGGAAGTGACCCTTGCGGTTTTCACTGCCGACTGCATACCTGTGCTCCTTTATGCCGAGGACACTGACGCTATCGGTGCGGCTCATGCGGGCTGGCGCGGAACAGTAGCGGATATTGTGGGCAAAACCGTCAAAGCACTGTGCGATGAATACGGCGGCAGCCCGGAGAATATCTACGCTGCCATCGGCGCGGGAATTGGTGTCTGCTGCTTTGAAACCGGTGCCGAGGTGTATGAGGCCGTTAAGGCTCTCGGTCTTGACTGCGATATCAGTACCGTTGCGGTAGACGATAATAACGGCAAGTACCACGTTGACCTCAAGGATGTCAACCGCCTGCTGCTTATGAGAGCGGGAGTTCCCGACGAAAACATCGTTATAAGCAGCGAGTGCACCAAATGCTCCTGCGAAAAGTACTGGTCCCACCGCGCTACCAACGGCGAGCGCGGCACGCAGGCGGCACTGATTTCTCTCAGATAATTTGCAGTTTCTGTTTGTGCCGCGTATGCGGTAAAATGGAGGATTTGTTTTGAAGATTAAGCTAAGGCCGATTGCGATGATGTTGGCTATGCTGCTGATATTTGGTTCGTTTACGGCCTGCAGTCCGTCGCAGATGGGCGATTTGCCGCCTCCCGAGCAGGAAGTGGAAAACAGACCTCGGAACGTATCGGATAAAGGCCCTAAATATGCAGACGAGATATTTGCCCTCAACTGCGATATCGAAGCAGGGCTGAATCCTTATTATACCGACAGCTCCGCCAATGTGGAACTGACGCCCCTTATGTACGAGGGCTTGTTTACGGTGAATAATGATTTCAGCTTCTCAAATGTGCTTTGCCGGGAGTTTTCCACAAACGACGGCAAGGTGTACAGGTTTGATATCGAAGAGCGGATAAAGCTCCATGACGGCAGCCTGCTCACTCCCGAAGATGTGGCCTATTCCATAGAGCTTGCACGGGTCAGCGATAATTACGCATCACGGCTTTCCATAATAACCGCGGCTTACGTTTTGGAGAACAGCGTTTTCGTGGAACTGAGCAGAGTGAATTACAATCTCCCGCTCCTGCTGGATATACCGATAGTAAAGACAGGCAGCGGAAAGGAGTCTGTGCCAATAGGCTCAGGACCGTACGTGTTTACGGACGCGGGTGATTATCGGTACCTGAAAGCATTCGGGGGACACCGTGATTTCGGTAAGCTGCCCGCTGAGCGTCTGTATCTCAAGGAATACAGCGGCGGCGAGCTTATAACGGCCTTTGATTCCGGACTGGTCGACCTTGTAACAACGTCAAAAGCCGACGTGAATTACCTGGAGTACAGCGGAAACACAGAGTCGAGATATAAGGATACCACCATACTGTATTTTCTTGGCGTTAACGACAACAATAAGTTCCTTGAGGATAAAAACCGTCGAGTCCTGTTCTCTTCGCTGATAGACCGCGGAATGCTCTCCGAGGATATAATAAAAGCGGAGCCTGCCACGCTCCCGCTTCATCCCGAGGCGTATTTCTGGTCGGAGGAGTACGATGTGTTCACCATTGCCGGGCAAGATATCGAAGCGGCCAAAATACAGTATCTCGTTGAAGATTACGATCAGGACGGAATGCTGGAATATCTTGACCTTGAAGAAAACTCTGTGGAAGAGATTACTCTCAGCTTCGTGGTCAACAAGGAAAATCCCGCCAAGGTGAAGGCTGCCCGGGCTCTCAGGGACAGTCTGGCCGAAAGAGGAATAACGGTGGTTCTCCGGGAATTGAGCTGGGACAGCTATATACGTGCTCTAAAAAACAGGGAATACGATATATACCTTGGCGAGGTGATGCTCACGGCGGACTTCGACCTGACCCAGCTGCTCAGCTACGGTGGAAACGCCAATTACGGCGTCTACGATGCGCAGCTGCAGACTCTCATTTACGATTTCAACGCATCAGCCGAAGAAGGGAAGCGTGATGCCGCGGCAAAGCTTTACGGTTATATTGCCGAGCATCTGCCGGTAATCTCGCTGATGTTTGAGATAGAAACAATTTATACCCATCGCGAAACCGTGTCGGGAATGAACCCGACGATCCATAACCTGTTCAACGATATTACCGCATGGTCGATAAACGCTGAATAAAAAATAAAGATGTTTATACCGTATCATCAGATACTATGGAGGTAGCTATGGTTTACAGATGTTATACTGCAAAAAAGAAAGAATATGCGGTAGAGGCAGAGTCTGCGCTCAAGGATATTCGCAATAACCTTGGTGTTACTGCCGCAGAAACTCTCACCATATTCAACAGATATGATGTGGAAGGCATTACTCCCGAAATTTACGAAAGAGCAAAGGCGACCGTTTTCTCCGAGCCTCCCTGCGATGAATGCTGGGACGAGGAGCTTCCCGCTCTTGCCAACGGTGCATGGATACTTGCTTCCGAGGCGCTGCCCGGTCAGTACGACCAGCGTGCCGACTCCTGCGCTCAGTGTATCCAGATGCTGGAATGCTCCGACAGACCTGCAGTTGCCTACGCAAGACTTTATGCCTTCGGCGGCAACATCAGCGATGAGGATAAGCAGAAGATAAAGGGTTATCTCATCAACCCTGTAGACTCCCGTGAAGCTGCAATGGACAAGCCCGAGACCCTCATTGCCGTTTATCCCGAGGCGGAAGAGGTAAAGGACGTTGCCGGCTTTATCGCTGCAGATGACGCTGCTCTCACCGCTATAATAGAGGAATATTCCCTTGCCATGGATATCGACGATATCCGCTTTATGCAGCAGTATTTCAAGAACGAGGAGAAGCGTGACCCCACCGTTACCGAGCTTAAGGTTATCGATACATATTGGTCTGACCATTGCCGTCATACCACCTTCGGCACTCAGATCACCGAAGCCGAGATAGCAGACAGCGACATCAAGGCCGCTTACGAGGAGTATCTCGCCGCCCGTCGTGAAGTTTACGGCGAGAAGGCTGAGACCCGTCCCGTTACCCTCATGGACATGGCTACCATCGGTACCAAGACTCTTAAGAAGCGCGGCGGCCTCAAGGAAATCGATATTTCCGAGGAAATCAACGCTTGCAGCATTCATGTGGACGCCAAGATCGACGGCAAGACCGAAGATTGGCTGCTCATGTTCAAGAACGAGACCCATAACCATCCTACCGAAATAGAACCTTTCGGCGGCGCGGCAACCTGCATCGGCGGCGCTATCCGTGACCCCCTGTCCGGACGTTCCTATGTATACCAGGCAATGCGTGTTACCGGCGCCGGTGACCCCAATGTACCAGTGGCAGACACTCTGCCCGGCAAGCTGCCCCAGAGAAAGCTTACCACCACTGCCGCTGCCGGTTACAGCTCCTACGGTAACCAGATCGGTCTTGCAACCGGCCTTGTAACCGAACTGTATCACCCCGACTACGTTGCAAAGCGTATGGAAGTGGGCGCGGTTGTCGGTGCTGTACCTTATAAGAATGTAGTCCGTGAGCGTCCCGCTCCCGGTGACGTCGTTATCCTGTTGGGCGGCAAGACCGGCCGCGACGGCTGCGGCGGCGCAACCGGTTCCTCCAAGACCCACGACCTCAGCTCTCTCACTGAGTGCGCAGCCGAGGTTCAAAAGGGTAATGCTCCCGAGGAACGCAAGATCCAGCGCCTGTTCAGAAACCCTGAAGTCAGCCTTATGATAAAGCGCTGCAACGACTTCGGCGCAGGCGGCGTTTCCGTTGCCATCGGCGAGCTGGCTGACGGCATTGCAGTTACCCTTGATAACGTAACCAAGAAGTACGAAGGCCTTGACGGCACCGAGCTGGCTATCTCCGAATCTCAGGAGAGAATGGCAGTCGTAGTTGCAGCGGAGGACGCAGAGAAATTCATCACCTGCGCTACCGCCGAAAACCTTGAGGCTAATATCGTCGCCGAGGTCACCGACAGAAACCGTATGGAAATGACCCTTAAGGGCAAGAAGATAGTTGATATCTCCCGCGATTTCCTGTCCTCCAACGGTGCCGCCAAGTATACCACCGCTTATGTTCCCGAGTATGAGGCAGCCTGCTGCTGCAAGGGCGATACCAACGCTGCTGACTATCTGGAAGAGGTCATCGGTAAGCTGGAGTTCTGCTCTCAGCGTGGCCTTGGCGAGCGTTTCGACGGCTCCATCGGCGCCGGCAGCGTTCTCATGCCCTACGGCGGCAAGACTCAGCTTACTCCCACTCAGGTAATGGCAGCTCTCCTGCCTGTCACCGAGGGCGAGTGCGAAACCTGCTCTGTAATGTCCTTTGCATTTGACCCCGCAGCCTCCAAGGCAAATCCCTTCAAGGCTGCTTATGAGGCAGTTATCCTGTCTGCTGCCAAGCTCGTTGCCGCAGGCTGCGACCGCGAGAAGATTTATATGTCCTTCCAGGAATTCTTCGAGAAGCTGAGAAAAGAGCCTGCCCGCTGGGGCAAGCCCATGTCCGCTCTGCTTGGTGCTCTCAGAGCACAGCTGGGTCTCGGCGTAGCCGCTATCGGCGGCAAGGACTCCATGTCCGGCAGCTTCATGGATATGGACGTTCCTCCCACGCTCATTTCCTTTGCCATTGCTCCCAACGACGCTGCAAAGGTCCTCTCTCCCGAGTTCAAGAAGGCCGGCAGCAAGGTTTACCTCTTTGTTCCCGAAAACGACAGCTGCGAAGCCATGAAGGCCTGCTGGGATAAATTCCACGAGCAGTCCGAGGCCGGCAAGGTGCTCTCCGCATGGAGCGTCTGCGAAGGCAGAACCATCGGCGGTATCTTCAAGATGGCTGTTGGTAATAACCTCGGCTTCAAGTCCGAAAATGATGAGCTGCTCATGAACAAGTCTGTCGGCGCTATTATTGCCGAGGCTGAAGGTGAGCTCGAGGGCGCAGTTCTGCTGGGCGGCACCACCGACAAGCCCGAACTGGAGATTTGCGGCAAGACTCTCGCTCTGACTGACCTCATCGCAAAGTGGGAAGGTACCCTTGAGTCCGTATTCCCCACCCGCGCCGCTGCGGCAGGCGAGGCAAAGGCAGTAAGCTTTGAGGAGAAGAAGTATTCCGCTCCCGCTATCCTCACCAATGAGCCTCTCGCAGTTATTCCCGTGTTCCCAGGCACCAACTGCGAGTATGATACCGCCGCAGCTGTCCGCAAGGCAGGCGGCCGCGCGCAGACCATACTGGTTCGCAATATCAGCTCCGACGAGCTGGCACGCTCCGCTGACGAACTGGCCGAGACCATTCGCCGCAGCCAGATGATAATCATTCCCGGCGGCTTCTCCGGCGGCGACGAGCCCGAAGGCTCCGGTAAGTTCATTTCCGCTTTCTTCCGCAATCCCAGCGTCAAGGAAGCTGTCCATGAGCTGCTGCAGAAGCGCGATGGCCTTATGCTTGGTATCTGCAACGGTTTCCAGGCTCTCATCAAGCTGGGTCTTGTACCCTTCGGTGAGATTTGCGAAATGGACGCTGAGTGCCCGACCCTTACCTTTAATAATATCGGCCGCCACCAGTCCCGCTACGTGACCACCCGTATCGCATCCGTAAATTCTCCCTGGCTGGCAGGCTGCAAGGTGGGAGACGAGCATACTATCGCCATCTCCCACGGCGAGGGTAAGTTCGTAGCTTCTGACGCTGTCATGAAGAAGCTTATTGAGAACGGACAGATAGCAACTCAGTACGTGGACGCATTTGGCGCACCCTCCATGGACATCTCCGCCAACCCCAACGGCTCCTACAATGCGGTTGAGGGTATCCTCAGCCCCGACGGCAGAGTACTCGGCAAGATGGGTCATACCGAGCGCCGCGGCCAGTATGTCGCAAAGAACATTTATGGCAACAAGTATCAGCCTATCTTCGAAAACGGCGTAAAGTATTTCAAGAAATAATTACAGATAAACAGAAAGGGGCTGCGGGATATGACCGACAGAGAACTCATTAATATTGCTGTTGAAGCTTCCGAAAAAGCTTACGCACCGTATTCAAAATTTGCTGTCGGTGCGGCGCTCGAATGCGAGGACGGTACGGTATATACCGGCTGCAACATTGAGAACGCGGCCTACGGCTGTACCAACTGTGCCGAAAGAACGGCGGTATTCAAGGCTGTCAGCGAAGGGAAGAGAGCATTCAGACGTATCGCCATATTTGCCGATACCGAGGACTATTGTATGCCCTGCGGCACCTGCCGTCAGGTGTTAAACGAGTTTGCGCCTGCCATTGAGGTGCTGAGTGTTCGCCGTGACGGACGTTACGTCAGCTATTCCCTTAAAGAACTGCTGCCCAAAAGCTTTTCGCTGAACGATTAAGAAGCAACGCGGAGCATTATTTCATTATCTTATCGATGAATTGAATTATATGCTCCGCGTTTTCGGCTGCCTGACGGGCGAATTGGGCCGCATAGCTGCCGAATTTACCGTTTCCGACAGAAGCGGCGGCAGAAATGAGCCGCGAAGCAGTTTCGGATTCCCGCCAGTAGGCTTGGCGCAAGGCGGAAAGAGTGCCGGAGGGCGCTTCAAAGCCATCGGCATCTGCGGTGCAGTTGTTACCGCATATAAGAAAGTGAAAGGTTTGCAGGCGCCCCAGGCGCTTGCGTGACACCTGAGCAAGAGAATTGAACAGGGGAGTGCAGCTGCTCCCAGCGCGGTGGAAAGCGGCATGATAAAATGCGTGATTTCCTTTTTCTGCCGCAATAAGCGATGAGAGCACGGCTTCGTCATCGGGCACTGGATTGCTGACAGGCTCGTGTTTGGCGGTTAGTCGCTGCCATACGGTGTCGAACACCCTTTGCTCATCATACTGATTATCCAATATTTCGTTCACCTCCCTTACTATTATATGTATACCCACTCAAAGGAGTTTTGACCATGCCCAGATTTTTTGTTGCCGCGTCTAATATTTTCGGCGGCGTTGCCTATATGGACGGTAAGGACGCTGAGCACCTGAAGGTGCTGCGCGTAAAAAAAGGCGAGGAGATAATCGTCTGCGACGGTCAGGGCAAGGATTATCGCTGCCGTGTAACAAACGTAGGCGGCGGTTCTGCCGAGGCGGAAATAGTTGAAACCGCGGATTCCGCCGGTGAGCCCAGCATAGAGTGCAGGGTGTATGCAGCCTATCCCAAGGGAGATAAAGCGGAAACTATCATTCAGAAGTCCGTGGAGCTTGGCGCAACTGAGATTATTTTCTTCCCCTCCGAGCGCTGTGTTTCCAAGCCGGATACGGCGTCTGTTGCCAAGAAGCTTGAGCGCTGGAACAAGATTTCCCGTGAGGCAGCAATGCAGTCCCAGCGGGGAAGTATACCCGTAGTGCGCGCGGCAGGCTCTTATAACGAAGCCATAAACGAAGCCGCCGCTGCCGAACTGCCCCTGTTTCTGTATGAGGGCAAGTGCAAGGTGGGACTTCTTGACGCCATGAAGAATAAGGACGGCTTCAAGGCCGTTTCCGTAGTTACCGGTTCCGAGGGCGGATTTTCTCCCGAAGAGGTTGAAAAAGCCGAGGAAGCGGGTCTTATCTGCGCCAGCATGGGGCCCAGAATCCTCCGCTGCGAGACAGCACCACTGTGCGCAGTTTCCGCCATTATGCTTTATAGCGGAAATCTGTAAAAAACTGCAAAAATATTCAAAAAAACTCTTGACATATCAAGGTTTGGCTGATATAGTATTGGAGCGCTCCAAAGACAGCAGGTTGCGAAAGTGTAAATCCTGCCGAGGACAGCATCAATATTTTGATTGCTTTCTGTCTTCATGTCTTTGTGCATGAAGATTTTTTCTTTTTCGGGCGCAACGAAATTACCCCGGAGGTGTAAACAATGCCTAACGCAAAAGTTCTCAGCGAGAAGCAGGCACTTGTCGCAGCACTGACCGAGCGTATTCAGAACGCCAGCTCCGGCGTGTTCGTGGACTACAAGGGCATCAACGTTGCCCAGGACACCGAACTGCGTACCGAGCTTCGCAAGAACGAAGTTGAATACTCCGTTGTTAAGAATACTCTCACCCGCTTTGCTCTTGACAACTGCGGTCTGCAGGAAATGAATGGTATCCTCAATGGTACCACTTCTCTCGCAACCAGCACCGGCGATCCCATCGCTCCTTTCCGCGTTATCAACGACTACTCCAAGAAACTGAAGGATATCTTCACCATTAAGGCTGCTTTCATGGATGGCAAGGTCCTCACTGAGAGCGAGATCGCTGAAATCTCTGCTCTGCCCAGCAAGGACGCTCTCTACAGCCAGGTGTTCGGTACCCTGCTGGCACCTATCACCAGCCTTGCAGTTGTCCTGAACCAGATCGCAGAAAAGAACGGCGGCGGCTCCGTTGCCGAACCCGAAGCTGCAGCTGAATAATCGAGCTGCATAAGTCACATATTTAGGAGGAAATTTAAAAATGGCTAGCGAAAAGATTACTGCTCTTATTGAAGAAGTTAAGGCTCTTACCGTTCTCGAGCTCGCAGAGCTCGTACACGCTCTCGAAGATGAGTTCGGCGTTTCCGCCGCTGCTGCTGCTGTTGCTGCTGCTCCCGTAGCTGCCGCTGCTGCTGTTGAAGAGAAGACCGAGTTCGACGTTGTTATGACCGACTTCGGTTCCGAGAAGATCAAGGTTATCAAGGCTGTTCGTGAAGTTGTTGGCGGTCTTGGCCTTGCTGAGGCTAAGGCTCTTGTTGAGGCTATTCCTGCAAAGATCAAGGAAGCTGTCTCCAAGGACGAGGCTGAGAACATCAAGAAGGCTCTCGAAGAGGTTGGCGCAAAGGTCGAGATTAAGTAATTTAAACTTAACCGATTTTTCCACAGGCACCCTGCAGATGCGGGGTGCCTGTTTTTTGCTATACGTAGTATTGCGCATGAAGTTTTATGCCGAAATTTTCAAAATGTTCATGTAATGTTTGCCTAATGCGCTATAATTGAAGTATAATAAGCTTAAAAGTACGATTTTTCAGTACGGAGGGATATCTGTGAATAAAAAAGCGCTGATTATAGAAGATGACAGCAATATAGCGGAGCTCATTCGTCTTTATATGGAAAAGGACGGCTTCACGGTAAGAACCGCTGACGACGGAAAAACCGGTTTGGCGGAAGCTAAAGTCTTTGAACCCAGCATTGTTATTCTTGATATAATGCTGCCCGAAATGGACGGCTGGGCCGTATGCAAGGGCATTCGTAAATTTTCCGATGTTCCTATCATTTTCCTTACCGCCAAGGGCGAAACCTACGATAAGGTAAGCGGCCTTGAGATGGGCGCCGATGATTACATGGTAAAGCCCTTTGACTCCAAGGAGCTTATTGCCCGCGTTCACGCGGTTATGCGCAGAAAGGGCGGAGAAAATGACGGCGAGAAGAAGCTGACCTATGATAAGCTGGTGGTAAACCTCGATTCCTACGAGTTGCTGGTGGACGGCAAAAAAGTGGATACTCCTCCAAAAGAAATGGAGCTCCTTTACCATTTGGCCGCCTCGCCCAACAGAGTGTTTACCCGAAACCAGCTTCTTGACGAAGTGTGGGGCTTTGACTATTTCGGCGATTCCCGAACCGTAGACGTTCACATCAAGCGTCTGCGTGAAAAGCTTGACGGCGTAAGCGGCAAGTGGGTGCTCAAAACGGTATGGGGCGTTGGCTACAAGTTTGAAACTATAGACGAATGAAAAAGAAAAGTATTCTCACGAGAAACTATTTCGCCGCGATTGCTGTATTCTTGGTTGGCATTGTACTGTTTGCGCTGGCATTCTCGGGCTTCAGCTACCGCCATATTATTGAAGATAAATGCGGTACGATCTCTTCCACTGCCCAGGTCGTGGCAAATACGGCAGGAGCCAAAAGTGTGGAAGCGGAGCTGGGTGATTGGGATCTGCGAATGACGATTTCCACCATAGCCGAAGCAGCGGGAACTCATATTTCCATATGCGACACGGAGGGACTGGTATCCTCCTGCTCGGATAACGATGTGTTCTGCAGTCATATAGGAAGTTCGCTGCCTATACAGACGGTAAACAGCCTTGCGGCAAACAGTGCCACCTGCTTGCGCACAGACATGAAAGCGTATTTTCCGGTGGAAAAGTACGTTGCCTGCGCTGCCGTATACAGCCCCTACACCGATGATGTAATAGGCTACGTAGTGGCTGCGGCCGATATTGAGAGCATCACCTCCATGTGGCAGGAGTTTTTAGGCATTTTTGTGGTTATAGCGGCAATTATTATCGCTGCCGTGCTTATAGTGTATTGGTTTACGTCAAAAGAACAGCTTGCGCCTCTCGGTGAAATGGCTGCTGCGGCGAGAGCCTTTGGAAAAGGCGATATGACCGTCCGTGTAAGCGGCTACGACAGACATGACGAAATAGGTGAGCTTAGCGAGGCGTTCAATCAAATGGCGGATTCTCTTGAACGCTCCGAAATGCAGCGCAAGGAATTTATCGCCAATGTATCCCATGAACTGAAAACACCAATGACAACCATATCCGGCTACGCGGATGGCCTGCTTGACGGTACGATACCCTGGGATAACCGCGAGCGATATCTCACAGTTATCTCCGATGAAACACGCCGCCTGTCAAGGCTGGTGCGCAGAATGTTGGATATATCGGCCGTACAGTGCAGGAACGAAGACGCGCTGAAAAACAGCAGGTGTAATATATGCGAAACCGTAAGAATGGCTATACTCAGCCTTGAGGGACGCATTAACGCAAAAGCGCTTGAGATCGAGGCGGAAATTCCCGACGATGAAATTGCCGTCAAGGGCGAGCAGGACGCGATAACACAGGTGTGCTATAACATACTGGATAACGCGGTCAAGTTTGCCTACCGGAAAACGGCAATATGGGTCAAGATATGGAAGCAGGAAAGCAAGGTCTATGTATCCATAAAAAACTCCGGAGATGTGATAAGCGAAGCTGAGCTGCCGCATATATTTGACCGTTTCCATAAGTCGGATAAATCGAGAAGCATGGATAAGGACGGCGTTGGACTTGGCCTTTATATAGTCAAGAACGTTATCAACAGCTACGGTGAGAAAATAATGGTAAGAAGCGAGAATGGCGAAACGGAATTTGTGTTCTCCCTTACCATCGCCGATTGACGGATTTACAATGTATTAACATATTTGACGGATAGAATGATATAATCAAAAAAAGAAAGGCGGGTGAGTATATGAACAGGGAAACTGAGCAGTTTGAGGTCTTTGACCCGGGTAAATATTATTCCGACTCGGCATATACCACACCTGCCGAGTCCGACAAGGTAAGAAGATATCAGCGGAAAAATATAATTCTCGCAATGCTCGCTGGCGCCTGCGTAATGGCCACCATTGCAAGCTGCGTGTATATGTTCTTTTTCTATAACGCAGTGGTTGGCCCGGGCATGAAGCATGACTTTATGAATATGTCGGAGATGCCTGCCAATAATCCGCCCAATTCCAATGATTTCGAGATCGTTGGTGATAATATACCCCGCGCTAACGAAGGTATGCACATTGCGCCTCCGGGAGTGGAAGCAGGGGCGATGCTCAATATGAGCGGCAGCTACGAGGAAGATGAGAGCCTGTCGGTGAAGGGCGTATACCGTAAGTGCGCGCCCTCAGTGGTGTCCATAAGCAGCACCAATGCTGCTTTTACACGATTTGTGCTTGGCAGCGGCATTATTATGAGCGAGGACGGCTATATCATCACCAATACTCATCTTGTTGATAACTCCGGCTATATCAACGTCAAGCTTTACGGCGGCGGAGAGTACCCGGCATATCTGGTAGGCGAGGACGCTGCAAGCGGTATCGCAGTGATAAAAATAGAGGCGGAAAACCTTGTGCCTGCTGAGTTCGGCGATTTTTCTTCGGTTGAGGTAGGCGAAAGCGTTGTATCTATAGGTAACCCCATAGAGGGCAGCTTTGCTATAACAGACGGTGTGATTTCTTCACTCTGCGGAACCATCAAGTACGGCGGATTCCCGGTGACCGTTTTCCAAACCAGCGCCCAAAGCGGCAGCGGCAGCTCAGGCGGCCCTATTATCAACGAATACGGCCATGTGGTAGGTATAATCAATACCGATATGTCAAAGGACTATGACCTTGAAAATCTCAGCTTTGCAATTCCCATAAGCGTTGCAAAGCCGATAGTTGACGAGCTGCTGGCCCACGGCTATGTTGCCGGCCGGCCTGCGCTGGGACTTGATCTTATTGATATTCCTCTGTCTGTGTCTGCGTATTACGGAATGCCGGTAGGTATATTCGTTGAAACAGTTTATCCGGAATCCAACGCTTATACTCAGGGGATAACCCGCGGCGATATAATCGTGTCCATAAACGGAGTGAAGATTTCCAGTATGGACGAGCTCAACGAGGTTAAGAATGCGCTCAAGGTCGGAGACAAGGTCACGCTTGGCATAATCAGGAAGCTGGAACTGCACAACATTGAAGTTGAACTTATTGATTCCGCAGAACTAAATAAGTAAACGTTAAGGCTGTGGTAATTTATTGCTGCAGCCTTAATTTTGTTGATGCAACATAGGGGATATGATATAATACTAAAGAAGAGGTTAAGAAGATTCGCAACGCAGCAAAAGGATATACCTTTGCATAAGATAAGGATTGCATTATGAAGAAAATGAAATTTTTCAGAAAAACTGCGGTTATGCTTGCGGCAATCATGTGTCTCGAGCTAAGTGCAGGAGCGTTGGGTGAGCTGCATTATGAGAGCAGCACGCCAATAGGAATGCACACCAGTCTGCACGAATCTGTTTTCACATATATAAACGATGAAAATGAGGATTGCCTGCAGAATGAGCATTATATCGAATATACGCCCAATTCACACGTGACGCCTGTGGTGGTGTATGGCTCAAAGGTGTGTAATTACGGCAATTTTGACACTATGGCAGGGCTGCTTGAGGCTAAAGACTGGAATGTAATAGGCGGAATAAACGGTGACTATTATGTGCTTGCCACTTATCAGCCTATAGGCATGCTTATCACAGACGGTGTGCTTCACAGCTCCGATGGCGGCTTATGGTCTGTGGGCTTCAGAAACGACGGTACCGCGCAAATCGGAAAACCCGCTACAAGCGCGTCAGTGACTATAGGCAATACGGATTACAGGGTATACGGAATAAACAAGGAAATCACCAAAAGCGATTTTTACCTCTATACGGATACATATTCCTATACCACAAAAAACACCGTACCCACCATTAACCTTGTTCTGTCCTATCCGGAGGATTATGAACTCAAGCTTAATACTGAGGTTGAGTTGACGGTGGAGGAAATAGTTTCGGTCGAGTCGGAACTGAGCATGAGAGAGGGAAAATTCATTCTTTCTCTTACTCAGAACAGTGACAACTGGCGCATGACAGCGCTGAAAAGCCTTTCCGTAGGTGACAAAATTAAGTTTAAAGTTACTGCCGATGAAGCGTGGAATGATATTGAGTATGCCGTCGGCGCGCTGTATAAGATAGTTGATAACGGCCAAATCGTAAGCGAGGCTGACGATGGGCGTGTATCTCCGAGAACTGCTGTGGGCATACGCAAAGACGGGAGCATCGTCTTTTACACCGTGGACGGCCGTCAGGCGGGCTACAGCGTTGGTATGAAAGTGCCGGAGCTGGCTCAGCGATTGATCGAACTGGGCTGCGTGGAGGCATGCCTGCTGGACGGCGGCGGGTCAACTAATCTTCATGCTCAGTATATTGGCGATGACAAACCCTCGCAGATAAACCGTCCCGCCTACGGTAACGAGCGCTCTGTCAGCAACTATATAATGCTCGTTTCTAAAAATGATGGCAGCGGAGTGCTGCAGCAGGTTGCAGTTTACCCAAATGACCCGATAATCCTTTTTGGCTCCGAGGTCAAAATGGAGGTAAGAGGCGCCGATGAGACCTCCCGACCCGCCAAGATGCTGGAAAAGGTATGGTGGCTCTCAAATGGCGGTACCATCAATTATGATGGTGTATATACCGCGAGGATGAAAGGAAACTACGATTTGACTGCCTACGTGGGCGGAAAGACTGATGTGTCCACCGTTACCGTTATTGATACCCCTGACAGTATATCTCTGCATAAAGACGAGCAGGGAAGCGCCATAACCTCCCTTAACGTGTATACCGGAGAGTCCGAAACGCTGTTCGCAAAAGCCAGATATAATGGCGTAGATGTGTACAGTAGTGCTTCGGGTTACAAATGGGAGGTCATTGGAAATATCGGCAGCATTGATAAAAGCGGCGTTTTTACTGCCGGTGAACAGCAGGGAAACGGTCAGATAGTTGTAAGCGCCGGTGACTGCTCAGCTGTGATAGATGTAACCGTAGGCGCTGAGATACGTGAGTTTGAGGGCTTTGAAGCCTACGAAACAGAGGTTCAGGGCCTGAATGTCGAAACCTCCAAGGATAATGTGCGCTTCGGCAACCAAAGTTTGCGAGTGGATTACACTCCTGATGAAAACGGGCGGTTTGAAGCCCAATTCCCCATCAGTGCTGACAAAAAGTTCAGATATTTGTCTATGTGGATAAAGGGCAGCAGAAAGGGTACTAAGCTGGGCGTAGTTGTGTCCGACGGAAGTGAAATAGAACTGGCAAGCATTGAGGCTGCCGGTTGGCATCAGGTAGTAGTGCCTATGACCGCTGGGGTCAATGTAGAAAAGCTGTTTGTTGAAATCGGCGAGGCAGGAAGCCTTTGGATCGACCAGATATGCGTTTCCACCACCAATGAGACAGATCAGCTTCCCCCGGATATAAGCATTGATGAAGAAAACGGAAATATCAGCGTTGTGCTCGGGGATAATATTGACGCAGCCGTAGCGGCAGAGAATATAAGCATCTTCTGCGATGGTGTTGAGATCGAATTCAGCTATAATGAAAACAAGGGTATTGCAGCGGCTTATATCGAGCCGCAGGACGGATATCGCAGAATAAGCGTTACAGCGAAGGATCAGAGCGGCAACGTCAGCACCAAGGCGCTGACGCTGGCGGTAAATGCGCCCGACGCTCCCTTTGAGGATATGCTTGAGCATTGGGCTGCCGAATACGTAGCTTACATGTACTCGCAGAACGTGGTAAACGGCGTTGACGATACCCACTTTGCGCCTGATGCCAGCGTTACCCGCGCTCAGTGTGCACTGATGATCTGCCGCTGGCTGGGTATTGATACCTCACTTTACGCAGACGTAGCCCTCGATTTCGTTGACAGCGCGGATATCCCCGCGTATGCGGCAGACGCAGTCAAGACGGTATATTCACTCGGTATAATAACCGGCCTTGATACCGTGGAGGGTGTGTACTTTGCACCTAACAGCTCCTTGACTCGTGAGCAGGCCATGACAATAATAGGGCGGGTTCAGCCCAGCGGATATGTTCAGGTTGATATCGCGGAGTATACGGACGCAGATAAGGTGCAGAGCTGGTCTGAAAAATACGTAAGAGAACTGGTAGGCAGAGGCATAATCAGCGGCTTTGAGGACGGAACCCTCCGACCTGATGCGGCGGTTACACGCGCTCAGCTTGCCAAGATCCTTGTCGAGGTAAGATGACAAAAACTCCCCATACGTGAAAACGTATGGGGAGTTCAGCGTGTCAAAAAAGTTTGTTGCACGTCCGAGCTTTAGTGGAATGAACGGGTAATATATGGCTTCTCCCTTGAGGAGAAGCTGGCGGCGAAGCCGACTGATGAGGGTCCGCGTAAGCGGCAAAAATGGCTTAACTACTATATTTTCGGCACTTCGTGCCGTCCCCTCATCCGTCAGTCGCAATGCGACTGCCACCTTCCCCTCCAGGGGGAAGGCTTGCCTTATTGCAACTGCTGACCATAGTTTTTTTGACAGTCTCAACTCCACATACGTGAAAACGTATGGGGAGTTAACTTTTGGAAATCAGAACAATTCAGCGAGATTTATAAAGTTGTAATTATTGGAATACTCAATGTTGGCTTCAAGTGACCACGTGTTTGTGAGAGCCTCGTAAGCAAAATTTGCGGTGTGGTAGCGCAGAGTATAACCGGTGACATCGGAAACTGCTGCCTCATCGGGATCGAGAGGGAGACGCATGATAATGGTGTAGCCGTAGTCGCCCATGGTAACTATATCGCTGACACCGTATTCCTCGAGACCTTCAACGGCTACCTGGAATTCATCGACCATGTCGCCCTTGACGAACTGATAGCCGTCGGGATAGCCCGCAAGACCGGGATCCTCGCTGTATTCAGCCATGAAACTGTCGAAAGCTGCGTTGGGATCGTCGGCTGCCTTTATCTGGGCGAGAATATCTTCCAACTGTGCGTATTTTGTTTCCATCTCCGACTTGGAGTAGGCAACGCCTTCGTCGTCGGTAAAGGACATGAGAATGTGCTTGGCGCGGTAATAGTTGTTTTCCAGGCCGAAAGCGATGGCCTCGGTGTCGGATATGACTTCACCGCCTGCGCCGAACATCTTGACGAATATGTTGTAGTACTTGCAAGAGCAGGCGAGGAGATATTCCATCAGCTCCTCGTTGAGGTAGCTTTCGGCAAGATAAGCCTCGTAGTCCTTGTCATTTTCAAAATACGATCTGTTCTGCTCCATTATCGCTTCGATATTGTCAAGGTCAGCTTCGCTGAGGGTAACCCCCATAAGCTCGGCGTTGCGGTCTATCATGCGATAAAGAGCAGCTGCCTTGACCGCGTCATACATGACGTATTCAGCGAGGGTCATGTTGGCGGAGTACTCCATATCCCAGTCTATTTCTCTGCCGGGCACGAAGCCGCAGTACTGCAGGCTGAAGTTGAGCCAATAGACGAACTCAGGCCAGTAAACGGGAGAACCCTCTATGGTGACTATAAGAGTGTCATCGTTGAAAGGTGACGCTGCGTCCTGCGTGGGAGTGGGGATAGGCGAGCTGTCCTGCTTGGGGGCACAGCCGGTGAATGTGGATATTATAATGCACAATACAAGCGCAAGGCTTATAAATTTGAAAGTGTTTTTCATTGTTCGCTGTTGTCTCCTTTATTGTTCTCGCTGCCCTGTATTTTCCTGTAGGCTCTTACGAAGTCGAAGGCTTCGTCCAGCACTTCCTTGGGGTATTTGATTTTCACACTTACCGCAGGGTCCGCACCTGCCTCGACCTTGACTCGGCCGCGGAACTGCTGCATATTATAAAGTCCGGAAATACATTCCATGCTGAAATCCGTAAGCTTGAAATAGAGCCTGCCGGAGCGCTGGCTGATATCGGAAATACCGGCTGCGGAGGCCTCAACTCGAAGCAGAGCAACGCCCACTAGCGTGTTGACGTTCTCGGGCGGCTCGCCGAAACGGTCGATAAGCTCGTCAATGATGTCGTCCGCGTCCTCGGGGCTTTCGATGAGAGCGATTCTGCGGTATATATCCATGCGCTGCTCGGCGGTCTCTATGTAATCGTCGGAAATACCGGCGGATACGTTAATATCAGCGGAGCATTCGGATGGGCGAGTTACCTTTTCACCCTTTTCTTCAAGAACGGCTTCTTCCAGCAGCTTAAGGTACATATCGAAGCCTACGCTTATCATGTGACCGGACTGCTCGGAACCCAGCAGATTGCCTGCGCCGCGTATCTCAAGGTCGCGCATGGCTATCTTTACACCGGAGTTGAATTCGGCAAATTCGCGGATAGCGGACAGTCGCTTGGTGGCAATTTCGCTGAGGACCTTGCCTTGACGATAGGTGAGATAGGCAAATGCGTGGCGGGAAGAACGGCCTACGCGGCCTCGTATCTGATGAAGCTGGGCAAGGCCGAGCTTGTCTGCGTCCTCTATTATAAGTGTATTGACGTTGGGAATATCTATGCCGGTTTCTATGATGGTAGTGCAGACGAGCACCTGTATTTCGCCGCCGGAGACCTTATCCATAACGGAGTTTATCATCTCTTCGCTCATCTTGCCGTGGGCAACGCCTACGCTGACGCCCTCAACAAGGTTGGCAATGTAGGTTGCCGTCTGGTCGATGGTTTCCACACGGTTATGCAGATAATACACCTGACCGCCGCGGGCGGTTTCTCTGCGTATGGCGTCAGCTATAACGCTCCAGTTGTGTTCGAGAACATAGGTCTGAACGGGACGTCTGCCGGTGGGCGGGTCTTCGATAAGGGACATATCACGGATTCCGGCCAGCGCCATGTTGAGCGTGCGGGGGATAGGCGTAGCGGAAAGGGTGAGTACGTCAACCTGCTTGGATATTTCCTTGAGTTTTTCCTTGTGAGTAACACCGAAGCGCTGCTCTTCGTCAACAACGAGAAGACCCAAGTCATTGAATTTTACGTCCTTCTGAATAAGACGGTGAGTGCCGATTATGATGTCAGCAGTACCGTTCTTGATTTTTCTTATGGACTCCTGCATTTGATTTGAGGACTTGAAGCGGCTGAGTACCTCTATCTGCACCGGGTAGCCGGAGAAACGCTTTACCGCAGTCACATAATGCTGCTGGGCAAGCACCGTGGTGGGAACGAGAATGGCTGCCTGCTTACCGTCCATGATGCATTTCATAACGGCGCGGAGAGCAACTTCGGTTTTGCCGAAGCCAACGTCGCCGCAGAGAAGTCTGTCCATAGGGATAGACTTTTCCATGTCCTGCTTTATTTCGGAAATGGCTTTAAGCTGGTCGGGGGTTTCGCTGTACTCAAATTTATCCTCAAACTCACGCTGCCATTCGGTGTCCTGAGAGAATGCGTAACCGGGACGGCGGCTGCGCTCGGCATAGAGCTGAATGAGACCCTTGGCGAGATCCTTCGCCGCAGCCTTGGCACGGCTCTTGGTACGCTGCCACTCGGTGCCGCCGAGCTTGTTGAGCTTCACGGGACGGTCTTCGCCGCCGCTGCCGATGTATTTGGACACCTGATCCAGCTGAGTTGCAGGTACGTACAGACAGTCTTTACCGGCATAAGAAATTTTTATATAATCCTTATCCACTCCGTCCACGTGCATCTTGAAGATACCCTCGAAGCGGCCGATGCCGTGGTGAGCGTGTACTACAAGGTCACCTTTGGAAAGGTCGGTGTAGCTTTGCAGCTTGGAACGGTTGGAGCTTTTTTTCTTTTTTGAACCGAGATAGGATTTTCCGGAGGAAAGCTGGCCCTCGGTTATAACAGCCAGTTTGATGCCGGGGTATTCAAAGCCCGCAGAGAGCAGGCCTACGGATATGGCGCATACGCTGGTAGGCGGAAGCTTTGCGAGATTGTAATCGATGCTGATGGGCAGTTTGTATGTGGAAAGATGCTCGTTCATCAGCTCAGCCTTGCGCTGGTCGGAGCAGAGAACTATCACGCGGTAGCCCTCTTTCATGTAATGCACGATATCGCTTGCCGCCGTCTGCAGACTGCCACCGTAGGATGGGAGCTGCTTTGCGGTGATATTGAGAAGTGCGCGGGGAGCCACGGGATAGCGGCTGCCGAGGAAGTTATCAAGCATTACAATGGGCAGGTCTGCGAGAATAGTGCAGCAGCTATCCCAATTCATGAAGCATTCCGCGAGGGCACCGTCAAGAACGTTGCCGGTAATAAGCGCCTCCAGATCCTGAGAGAGCTGCCATACATAATTTTTGCAGCGATCCTCTATGCGGGAAGGCTCGGAGATGATAACGATTGCGTCTTCGGGAATGTAGTTTGCAGCCGTTTCAAAACGCTCGTAAATGAAAGGAATATAGCGGTCTGCCGTATAGAAGGGCAGACGGTTCTGCAGCCGCTGAATATCAGCCGTGAGGGAATTTATCAGATCCTCATTGGGATTTTTGCGGCGTTTATATTTACCCAGCAGGGTTTCCAGCTTTTTGATAAAGCCCTCCTCGCCGCCCTCGCAAAGACCGGGGAGAATTTCGGCGCAGGGGAGTATATCGGCTTGAAATACATTTTCAAGTCGGCGCTGGTTTGTGATATCGAAGATGCCCATGGAGTCTATCTCATCTCCGAAGAACTCGCATCTTACGGGGTGAGCAAAGGCGGGGGAGTAGAAGTCGACAATACCTCCGCGTACGGCAAACTGACCCATACCCTCAACCTGATCGCAGTGCTTGTAGCCGCAGGCAATAAGCTTTTCCACCAACTGTTCTATGCTTATCTCGTCACCGCATTTGATGGAAAACACGGAGCCTATAAGCTTCTCCTTGGGCATGGTGCGGGTCAGCATGGCTTCGGCTGTAGCAACTACGATGCCGGCCTTGTCGGAGGCCATGGCACTGAAAACGCGGAGTCTTTCATGCTCGGCGTCGCGGGAAACGCTGTCCACGTTATAGAAAGAAAATTCTCTGCTGCCAAGGCGGAATACTTCTTCCTGACAGAAAACCGCCATATCGGTACGCATGTGCTCGGCCTCGCCCTCATCGGCGCAGACCACGAATACCGGACGACCGGTGATTCTGCGTATCGCGGCAGCGGCATGAGCCTTATGTACGCTGCCGAGACCGCTGTAAACCAGTGGGCAGCCACCGCCGTCTATTCTGTTAATAAGCTGCGCAAAGTCCTTTTCGCGCATCAATGCTTGTGACAGCGCCAACATTGGGTTCATGCCTCCTTTTACGGTAGAGTTCTTTCAGTAGTACAACAACTTATTTTACAGTTAATATGTGAACTTTTCAAGTGAAAGTTGCCTTGCGGGAGAAAATACGTTATAATACTGCGGTGAGGCGGTGAAAACGTTGAAAATAAATTATCAGCTTAAGCTTGACGGGATATTAAAGGAGATAGACCGGATGGGGAAACGACCGTCTTTGCTGCTGCAGATTTGCTGCGCACCCTGCGGGAGCTATGTCCTTGAGTATCTCAGCAAATATTTCGACATAACACTGTTTTATTATAACCCCAACATCTATCCGCGCGCCGAATATGATAAGCGGCTTGGGGAGATAGAAAAGCTGCTGCGCCTTGCACCATTCTGCCAGGGAGTGAAGCTCATCGTCGGGGATTATGACGATGAAGCGTGGTTTGAGTATGTTAAAGGGACAGAACAGGAACTCGAGGGCGGCGGACGCTGTACGCTCTGCTTTGATAAGCGCCTTGAAGCGACTGCAGCGCTGGCAAAAAAGCTGGGCAGCGACTGGTTCTGTACCACGCTGACCATAAGCCCACATAAGAACGCACCGCTTATAAACGAAATAGGCGAAAAGCTGGGGGAGAAGTACGGCGTACCCTTTTTGCCATCGGATTTTAAAAAGCGTGAGGGCTATAAGCGATCCACCGAGCTTTGCGAGGAATACGGAATTTACCGCCAGAATTACTGCGGCTGCAAATTTTCAATGTGGTTTGAGGAAAATGCATAAAACTGCGTGTGGATGTTGCTGAAAAAAGACTAAAAAATATTGAAATCTTGCTTGACAAAATTCCATAAATATGTATAATTATATGGTCTGTAACTGTGTTATAGACTTATTCCTTGCCCGCAACTGAGCGGGCCATAAGTCCAGAAGGAGGTGCAATCATGGCAAAAGTCCAGGATAACTACGAGGTAATGTATATCATTGACCCCACCAAGACCGAGGAAGAGACTGCCGCTCTTGTTGAGAAGTTCAAGGCTCTCATCGAGGCTAACGGTACTCTTACCGAGATGGAAGAGATGGGCAAGCGTAAGCTCGCTTACCTCATCAACGACATGTCCGAGGGTTACTATGTCCTCGCCAAGTTTACTTCTGCTCCCGAGTTCCCCGCTGAGCTGAAGCGTGTTCTTGGTATCACCGAGGGCATCATGCGTTCTCTTGTTACTGTCGTCGAGGCCTAAGGAGGAGATATAATGCTTAATCATATCGTCCTCATGGGCAGACTTACCCGCGATCCTGAGCTGCGCAGAACGCAGAGCAGCATTCCGGTAGTCAGCTTCACTCTCGCTGTTGACCGCGATTATTCTTCTCGCGACGGCGGCGAAAGACAGACGGATTTTATCGACATCGTTGCCTGGAGAAACACTGCTGAGTTCGTCAGCAAGTATTTCACCAAGGGCTCCATGGCGGTAGTTTCCGGCAGGCTTCAGATCCGCGATTGGACGGATCGTGACGGCGGAAAGCGCAGAAGCGCTGAAGTCGTTGCCGACAATGTTTATTTCGGAGAAAGCAAGAAGAGCAGAGAGGGTGCTTCCGGCGGAAGCTATTCCAACTCCTCTTACTCCTACAATGACGGAGGCTATTCCGCTCCGCCTATTGAAACGACCTTTGAGGTCGAGGACGACGGCGAACTGCCGTTCTGATGTAACCCATTTACTTTAAACCGGACAGGAGGTTAGACCAATGACCAACGAGAAGGACATGAGAAGCCGTAATCGCAAGCGCAGAAAGGTTTGCGCATTCTGCGTAGATAAGGCTCAGTCTATCGATTATAAGGATACCGCGAAGCTCCGCCGCTATCTTTCCGAGCGTAGCAAGATTCTGCCCCGCAGAACCACCGGTACCTGCGCTATGCATCAGCGCCAGCTGACCGAGGCCATCAAGAGAGCACGTCAGATCGCTCTTCTGCCTTACGTCACCGACTAACTCATAGTATTTAAAGAGGCTGCTCCAATCGGAGCAGCCTCTTTGGCTATGTTATGATATTTCGTTGTACCATTTCAGCGCGGATATGGGCAGGCTGATTGAACAGGCAATGTCCGTTGCCGGGTCAAGCAAATAAATGTGGAGCGGCGTATTGTAGCTGCTATATAGGCGAGCAAGAGGTGGCAGCGAGCTGATGTCACCATTGAATTCCATGCCGTAAGGTTTTATCTCGGCAAGCTCCTGCCAGTTGTCCACAAGTATATCCTGCCAATCCAACAGCTCGCCGGTTTGCAGGTCATAGATAAGGCATATCTCCGATTCCGGCCATGCCATAGAATCCATACCGCGGTAGAAATAAAGCGCAGATGCCTTGAATATAGCAAGTCTGTCGCCGTATTCGGTATGACCCCAACCGTAATATCCGGCAAAACTCCTGATGTTATTGGGAGATTCTGCCAGATCATCAAAGCCCTTTTCGGCAAGGAACTGTTGGGCGGCCTCAATGGAGATAGCTTCGGCGCGACGCAGAACATCAGCGTTTATTTTTGCCCGAACTTCACGGTTGCCGACGCTTTCGTCCAGAAGGGCTACGCTGAAAAAGTTGTCATTTACATAGGTATAGTTTGGAAGATAGCTCATATTATTGAGCCCGGTAACGCAGCTAACGCTTTCGTCAAACATGCCGCTCATATCGCGGTATATTTCCGAGGCGAGCGCATTATAATTGCCCAACGGAAAGCGGATGCCTTCGTCAAAATAGGGGTTATCCGCGTCGATATATATTCCGTCAAGGCTCATAGCCCAGCCGCTTTCGGGAAGATATACAAAATCCCGCTTCATGGCAGGCAGTGTGCCATAGGAATCAATAGCTCGCTGGGATGCACCGCGAACAAGGCTGTTCAAGTATTCGTCGACGTCCGTTCCTTCCCGGAAGAGATTCGCAATGCTCGTGACCTCGCCGGTATACATATCCCATATGCGGCAGCTTGTGTGATAATAGTAGGATAAATCCACGGCATAGGTGTATATCTGCGATACGGTGGCGCATATGTAGCCGTTGTAGGCGGTAACGCGGACAAAGGCGCTGGGGAAGTATACCTCACGATTGTTTAACTGCACATAATACTGGGAGTAGTTACCGCGGGACTGGCCGCTGTTTTTCTTTTCAAGGAACTCAAAAAACTCAGCGCTGCTCTCGTCGGCTTCGTCTACGGCGTTTGCCAGCCATGCGTTTATTTCGGCTTCAAGGACGTCGTTGGTCAGACAGCTAAGGGAATATTCTATGCCGGTGGTAAATTCGCCGAGAAAGCCAGTGCTGCCGGATAGCTTAGCGTCCTCCGGAAGCTCGATGTTAAGCGGCAGATTTAAGGCTACGCACTCGAAAAGGGAAGCGTCCCAATCCTCGGGGCCTGCGCCGACGGCAGAATAGGCTGCGGGCGGTTCGGAGGGGGAGTAGTCATAACCAACGTCCATAACAGGGACATATCCTGCGCCTGCTATCGCCAACTGACCCTCCTCGGAGGTGAGCCAATCGCAAAGGCGACGGACGGGGGATTCAGCAGGCTCGTCGGAGCGGAAAATTGCATAATTTTCAGACAGCAGGGGATATTCGCCGTTTGCCATGGTTTCCTTGGAGGGAACAATGCCATCTACGGCAATGAATTTTGTGTTGCTGATGTTGGAGTACATATCGGCGGCGTAGGAGTACACGGAATAACCGATGGACTGTGCCGCGTAATCGTTGATGGCAATCACATCTATAACAAGTGACATTGAACCGGGGCGCAGCTCGCTGGGAGCGTCCATAAGGGGAGTGTCGCCCATGAAGTCCACCATATAGTTCTGGCTGCCGGAGGTGTTGTTGCGCTGGTAGGCTATTATGGGCAGGTCAGGGCCGCCAACCTCGCTCCAGTTTGTGATCTTGCCGGAATAAATGTCACGCAGTTGCTGCTGCGTTAGAGAATCGACTGGGTTGTCCTTGTTGACAATGAATATAAAACCCTCACGTGCAATTGGTATCTGCTCTAACTCAATATCTGCATCGGCCGCCTGGGACAACTGCATTTCGGAAAGGGGAACGCTGAATATAAGGTCGGCGTTTTTGCTGATAAGATTATAAAAACTTCCGTATGTAGTGGAATGTACAACCTGTTTTTCTGCTTCCTCGGCACTTATTTCGAGAAGTGCGGCGCGTATGCCGGCTTCAAGAGGAATGAGTGAGGTGGAACCGTCCATTACAGGCATGTTTTCGGCCCACCATGCCGCGTCGATAATAGGTTCGGGAGTGGGTTCGGGTGTGCATTCCAGCGTAGGCTCGGGATCGGGCTCCGGAGAAACCGTGGGAACGGGTGTGGGAGTGGGCTCCGGTGTTTGGGCGGGTGTAGGGGTGACTTCGGGAGTAGGAGTTGTCTGCACAGGGGAGGGCGGCGGAGTTTCCTCCACAATGGGAACTACCTGACCGCAGGCCGACAGTGCAAGCATCAATAAGGCCAAAATCAGCGACAGCTTCTTTTTCATAAAATCCCTCCTTGATAAAGTCTTACAGCAATAAAAGTCCTGCCACACGTTGTGCGGCGGGCCTTTCGATTATGCGTTGTCATATTTATCGAAAAATTCCATAAGCTCGTTATAATACGCATCGTGCTGCACAAGATAACTCAGTCCGTGGGTAGCACCGTGGGCGATGAACAGCGTCTTGGGTGCTATGCAGGCCTCGTAATTTTCTAAAGTCATTTCCATGGGAACGAAGTCGTCTGCGTCGCCGTGAGCGAAGAATATGGGACGGGTGTTTTCACGCATAGCCTCCAGCGTGCTGTAATCGTCGAAATCGTAGCCTGCGGCAAATCTGCTGTATGCGCTTACAATGGAAACCAGCCCTTTACTGGGTACGGGGCTTTTCTGTGCGAATACTCTGCTTATAATAGCCTTGGGGGAAGTGTATCCGCAATCCGCTATAATTCCCTTTACAGTATCGGGAAGCGGCAGAGCGCTTGCCATGAGCACGGTTGCCGCACCCATGGAAATGCCGTCGAGATACAAGGGAAGATCAGCGAAACGCGCGGCGGCGTACTTTGCCCATTCGAGGCAGTCGAAACGCTCGAATACACCGTAGGTGATATAATCACCCTCGCTGTTCCCGTGGGCACGCTGCTCCACAATGAGCAGATTGCAGCCGACCTCGTAAAACTCCCTCGCGGCAAAACCGAAATCTCTCAGCCAGTTGGAGCGGAAGCCGTGGAACATAATTACCGTTCTCTTGGCGTTGTTGCTGAGATATAGATGTCCCACAAGCTTCAGGCCGTCAAAGCTCTCTATGCTTATGTCCTCGTGAGCGGTTTCACGCAGCCATTGCTTGCCGGCGTTTACCTCATCAATGAATTTGTCATTGCCGAGGAAGAAATCGCTTTCGTCGATCCTCAGCATTTTCAGCTCCGGAGCTTTGCGGGCGGCGGCGAGCTTATGGAGAAAGTTGAGCCCCCATACCGCACCGGCGGCTGTTGCCAGAGTTCCTGCGGCGGCGATGTATTTAGCTGACTTCTTTTGCTTCATGGATAATCACCTTCCGGTAAAAGTATAGCAAAAAATGTAAAGGAATACAAGGTTTGTTGACATTGGATTTACATTGAGATAATATATTTGTGGCTCGGATGAAGTATATTTTGTGGAGGAACGCTATGAAAAAGCTTCAACTGATCATCAACCCCACGGCGGGTACCAAGCAGGGGAAAAAGTACCTTGCGGAGATCATTGCATATTTCGGCAGCAAGGGTTATATCAGCACTGTTTTCGTAACAGAAAAGCGCGGTGACGCCAAAGAATTCGTTATTAACTACGCAACTGACCATGATATTATAGTATGTATCGGCGGCGACGGAACATTCAACGAAGTGGTGGCGGGACTTATTTCCGGCAATATTGATGTACCGGTGGGATATATTCCGGCGGGCAGCACCAACGATTTTGCTGCAAGCCTTAAGCTCTCATCGGATATCATACAGGCCTGCAGCGACATAGCAAACGGTAAGGAACGAAAGCTGGATATAGGCCTTTTTAACGGCAGAAGCTTCTCTTACGTTGCATCTTTCGGCGCGTTTACAAAGGCTTCCTACGCGACACCTCAAAACGTCAAAAATGCGCTGGGACATCTTGCCTATGTCCTTGAGGGAATTATGGATATCCCGCAGATAAAGCCTGAACATATCAGTATAGAAGCCAACGGAGAGGTAAGGGAAGGCGACTACCTGTTCGGTGCAGTCAGCAACTCCACCTCGCTGGGCGGTGTGCTGACCCTTGACCCGGGTATCGTTGACATGAATGACGGCGTGTTTGAAATAATGCTCATTAAGTCTCCTGTAAATATTGCTGAGCTGAACGTAATAATCAAGGCTCTTGGAACGAAGCAGTACGACTGCTCTATGATAGATTTCATAAAAGCCAAAAGTGCGGTCATATACGCCGACAAGAATATGGCATGGTCGCTGGACGGAGAGTACGAACCGGGCAGCGAGCGTATAGAAGTTGTGAACAGCCACAGCGCAATAAGACTGATAACAAGATAAAAGCAAAGCGGACGCACCAGTTGGTACGTCCGCTTATATTATTGATGATATAAAATTATTCCATTACGGTCCCGTCGGGGTGGAAGAGAGGCAGCTTTTCAAGATAAACGATATCGTCACGTTTTTGGGCGTCGCCCTCGGCAAGAATTGCCATACGGCCTACGATAATACCGCCGGCTTTCTTTACCAGCTTCTCAACGGCGTAAATGGACTCGCCGGTGGAGATAACGTCGTCAACAAGGAGAACTCGCTTGCCGTTCATCATTTCGGCTTCAGCGGTGTCCAGATAGAGCATCTGATCCTTGGCAGTGGTAATGGAACGAACATCTACCTGAAATACGCCGGACATATAAAGCTTGGGGGTCTTTCTTGCTACGAAATAGGTGCGGTCACCGTTCTGACGAGCCATTTCATGGGCGAGGGTGATGCCCTTGGCTTCAGCGGTGATTATGTAATCGTATTCGGGAGCAAGCTTGAGAAGCTCGCGTGCGGCGGCTTCGCTGAGTTGTGCGTCGCCGAGAATAACAAAAGCGCCGATGGAAAGAGAATCGTTAACGGGGCAGATGGGGAGCTCGCGCTCGACACCGGCGATGGTCATTTTATAGGACTTCATATAGAACACCTCTGAATAGCGTTATTTGATATAATAATTATATATCTTTCGGCGGAAAAAGCAATAAAAACTTAATTCGTATATTTTCTAAAAGATAACTATTGTCTAAAACGAGAAAAAGCGTTATTATATACACGTGTAACTATGTATATCGACAAGGAAGTAATCTAATGGATAATAAATGCAAAGTAATTACCGCCCTGTCCAAGGACGGCGGTTTCAGACTGCTTCTCGTGGAGTCTACAAATGCCGTGGAGAAGATGAGACAGCTTCACAATACATCTAAGACCATGACTGCCGCCCTCGGCAGAAGTATAACCGCCTGCGCTATTATGGGCAGGATGCTCAAGTCCGAAAAGAGCAGCGTAACACTGCGTATTGATGGCGGCGGCCCTGCCGGACGCATAGTATGCGTAGCCGACTGCGAAGGCAATGTCCGCGGCTGCGCGGATAATCCCGAGGTCGAGCTTGAACCCAATGCTCAGGGAAAGCTGGACGTTGGCGGAGCGGTTGGTAATAACGGTTCTATCTATATCGTTAAGGACCTGGGCTTTGGTGAACCTTATGTGGGGTATTCTCCCATCGTCAGCGGCGAGATAGCCGAGGATATCACCGAGTACTACACCGTCAGTGAGCAGACTCCCTCCGTATGCGCTTTGGGCGTAAGAGTATTCCCGGACGGTAGCTGCAAGGCTGCAGGCGGCTATATTCTCCAGCTGATGCCCGACGCTAACGAATTTATCACGCCCATACTGCAGGCCAATATAGATTATATGCCTTCGCTGTCCCAGCTTATTGCCGACGGAACAAGCCTTGAAGAGATTGCGGGAATGATATTCGGCCTTGTGGAATTCAGCATTCTTGAAGAGGGCGAGTTTGAATATCGCTGCACCTGCGGCAAGGAGAAGTACGCAAAGGCGCTGGTGGGACTTGGCAGCGATGAGCTGTGCAATATGCGTGACGAAGGCCAGCCTATCGAGATAGTTTGCCAGTTCTGCAATACCAAGTACGAATTTAACACCGAGGAATTGGACGAGCTCTACCGGCGCGCCATAGCGAGAGCTGAAGCTGCCGCGGAAGAGAGTGAAGAAGAGGAATAATTGCGTATGAAACGCTTTATTGCGATGATCTTGATATTTGCCGTCATTGTCTGCGGAGGGTATGCTCTGGCAGCGGGCGGCGGAGCGGGAGACCCGCTTATATCACTCAGCTACCTTATCGACACGGTGAAAAACGCCATAATCGGTAGTGCGGAAGCGGAAGTGGAAGAACAGGTTGGCGAAGTATACAACAACTATATTTACCGCCTTGAGGACGCCTCGTATTTCTACAGCAGCGAAATGTCCCATACCCCTCAGTTTACGGATATCACTCTTGAAGAAAGCGGATATGTGGAGCTGGGGCACTTTGCCTGCTTTATGCCCACCGAGGGTAAGTTTGTCCTGCGCGTGACCGAGGGCGACGTTATCAATATTTCCACCGGGGAAACGGTTGGCGATGGTACTCCCATGAACCTGAATCACAAGTATTTCGCCGCTGAAAACGCAGTTGCCAGAGCTGTAGCGTACAGTCCTAATGCAGTGGGCTTTGTTGATGGCTATTACAGGATCGGAGAAGCCACCGGCTTTATCGACAACGATATGTTCTACGATATGTTCGGCCATTGGGGTGCGGAATATGTATATGAGCTGTATAACATCGGCATCGTGGACGGCGTTGATGACCACCGTTTCTCGCCCAATACAAAGGTTACCCGCGGAATGCTGGTGACTATTCTTGGCCGAGTTTACGGAATAAGCCCCGACCACTATACCGATACAGGTTTTGCTGACGTAGATATCAATAAGTGGTACGGCCCCTATGTTGCGTGGGCCCATGAAGCCGGTATAGTCGACGGCTATGATGAAGACACCTTTAAGCCGGAAAGTTATATAACCCGCGAACAGATGGCGCTGATTTTCATGCGCTTTGCAAATCACACCGGTGTAGTCATTACCGAAACCGAGGCGGAGCCTTTCGCTGATGAGGATAAGATAAGCTCTTGGGCACTTGACGCGGTATTGTATGCTCAGCGTATCGGACTTATAAACGGTAAGGACGGAAATCTGTTCGACCCCAAGGGAACGGCTACCCGCGCTGAGATGTGCGCCGTTACCAGCCGATTCCTTACCAAGGTCAGAAATGAATTAGCGTAAGCATGTCGCATTTGCGAACAATATAAAATGGAGGAATAACTAATGGGTATCAAAGAGAGCATCTACGAGTGGATAGATGCCCACGAGCGTGAATATGTGGAAGACGTTAAGCGTCTTGTAGCCGTCAAGAGCGTTAAGGGTCCCGCCGAGCCCGGCAAGCCCTATGGTCCCGGCCCTGCAGCAGCACTGGCTGCCGCTGCCGAGATGTGCGAAGGCTACGGCTTCAGCGTAAAGAATTATGAGAACCATGCGGTAACCGCTGACATGAACGATTGCGAACCCGGCGTTGATATTCTTGCCCACATGGACGTAGTAGGCGAGGGCGACGGCTGGGATACCGATCCCTATGTTCCCACCGAGAAAGACGGAATTCTCTACGGACGCGGCACCAGCGACGATAAGGGTCCTGCAGTTGCGGCTCTGTATGCCATGCGTGCCCTCAAGGAGCTTGGTGTTCCTCTGCAGAAGAATGTAAGACTTATCCTTGGCGCTGACGAAGAGTCCGGCAGTCAGGATATGGTTTACTACTATTCCGTAGAGAAACCCGCTCCCGGCACTTTCTCTCCCGACGCAGCTTTCCCCATCTGCAACACCGAAAAGGGAAGATATGCGCCCCTGTTTGAAAAGAACTGGGAGACCGAGATTGTTCTGCCCAGAGTAAAGACGCTTGACGCAGGTATCGTCGTGAATATCCTCCCTGCCGATGCTTCTGCCGTTATCGTCGGTGTAGATGCCGCTGAGGTGGAAAAGGTCTGTGCTAAGCTTTCCGATGAGCTCAAGGTCAGCTATAAGGTCGAGGCTGTGGGCGAGGAGGTTAAGCTTTGCGTAAAAGGTGTTGGATGCCACGCATCTATGCCTGTTCTCGGCGTAAACGGCATTACCGCTCTGCTTACTCTGCTCACCCAGCTTCCTCTTGCCGACTGCGAATCTACCAGAACCATAGTTGGCCTTAACAAACTCTTCCCCCACGGCGATGGCGAGGGTGTAGCAATGGGTGTCAACATGCGCGACGATATTTCCGGAGAACTTACCATGGCCCTTACAGTTCTTCACTTTACTGAGAACGGTGCCAGCGGAACCATTGACTGCCGTGCACCTGTATGCGCCAATGAGGAAAACTGCCGCAAGGTTGCCGATAAGAGCCTTACCGATGTTGGTTTTGCCGTAAAGAGCTTTATGATACCTCCTCACCACACCCCCGAAGATACTCCCTTTGTCCAGTCTCTGCTCAAGGCGTACGAAGAGGTTACTGGCGAGAAGGGCCAGTGCTACGCCATGGGCGGTGGCACATATGTTCACGACGTAGAGGGTGGCGTAGCCTTCGGCCCCGGATTTATGGGCTTCGATGCCAATGCCCACGGCGCAAACGAGAAGATGAAGATATCCGACATGCTCAAGGCCGCTAAGGTCTACGCAATGTCCATCTACAATATCTGCAAGTGATAACGACAGAGCGCAGGCATTGCCCTGCGCTCGACTTTTAGGTGAAGTTATGGAATATATAAGAAAAGCGGAGGAAAAGGATATTTCCCGCATAGCTGAAATATTGGTGTTCAATAAGCGTATAAATTATCGCCCTATATTTCAAAACGATGCATTTTCCTTTGGAGAATTGCAAGTACTAAAAGTTGCTGATGAATATTTTGGCAATAAAGAACTGCTTGCTCGTACTTGGGTATATGACGATGGATTTGTCAAAGGCATGATTGAAATATGCGGGAAAGAGGTCAATACCTTTTATGTGGACAGCTTTTTCCAAAGTAGCGGGATTGGTGCAAAAATGCTCCGCTTTGCCGTAGAGAAACATGGTTGTAATTTCCTTTGGACTTTGGAGAAGAACAAGCGAGCGATTGCTTTCTATGAGAGAAACGGCTTCCACTTGTACGGCGATAAAAAGCTTGCAAAGGGAACGGACGAGTATCTTGTGAAAATGGTGATATAAAGTATAATCCCTCCGAAGATTTCTTCGGAGGGATTTCAGTTTATAAAAAAGTAGTTTTACGAAAGTGCCTATCTGCTCGTTGCGCCGGAGATTCCCACGCTTCGCTCGGAATGACAAAACGTTATGGTTTATGGTTATAATTTACAGCACATAAGGAAGATTCTTTCGGAGTTTTATAGGCAAGTACAACTCTGGTTTATTTTATTGTTTCACATAAAGCAGAGTAAGCATTTTTCCTTCTTCCTGTGTTTGGGGAATATACAAATGATTGTCATTAAAGGCAAAAATTGTAGTTAGATAACCGATGTCCCCCAACGCCATGCGCAGGAACAGATTGTAATATTCTTTTAACTGTTTCGGTATTTTTCGCTTGCACAGTTCAGCGAGGTCATCGGCAAGAGATTTTATTTCACCGTTAAGTTTCTGCGCAAGAGGTTCAAAAACCAGTTTTTCCAACCTTGTGTACTGTTCCTTGGAGAATACACAAAATGTCGGAAGTGCTTTTGCTCCCTCTTTTCTAACAAAGCCTCGTTTGGACAGTTGTGCCAAAATAAATAACTGATCTTCGTCCAGAGAATCGATGTTAAAATCCGAATGAATCAAGTGGCACAGCACATCATTCATTTTCTGCCATTCTGGCATACCATAAGTAATAATATTCTGACAATCAGCCTGCCCAAAATTGTACAATCCAAACCAGTGGAACCTACCTGTTGGTGTACCGCTCCACATTGGGCCATTAAACGTCCACTCTGAAGTGTCGATGATTTTATCAATGGTATCGCAATCGCTGCGATCAAAGCCAAGAGGAAAATATCTTCCGCCATCAGGTCGAATTGGACGTACAACTTCCGCACACGGCTTTTCCATATACTCACAAAACCGATATATCAAGAACCATAAAAGTTGGTTTATAGGCTTGTCACAACCGTAAAATCCGATAGAACGAATGGTGTTTTCTGCCGTCAGCAGCTCGTTTACGATAACACTAGACAGAGTATTTTTATGCTTCAGGTAAACTGCATACTTATCCTGTTCATTTTGTCCAGTTTCAATCATAAATGCAGTAGAATACCCATTAGGAGTGCTTGTTATAAATTCCCGCTTCAGCAGCCAGTTTATATCAAACTCCAAGTACGCTTTTGGCAGACCAAGCATGTCTGCAAGCTCATCAAGAGTCCTTGGAGTTTGATAACACTCAATACAGATATTCTGTTTTGTTAGACTTCTCCTGATAAAATCAATATCACACAGCAAATGTGCTTGGCCATTGATAGCCATGTGAAGCTTCCGAGGACGATATACATAATTTGCGTTTGTCATAGATTCAATATCCCCCTTTAGTTTTTTCCTGGTATAAAAGAGGTGCCATTTAACATTAGATTCTGCAATATCAAGTCTTGATGCAATTTCCTTTATCGTTTGGCTATCAATGTAGAAAGAAATCATTATCTCGCGCTGCAAATAGTTCAAGTTCATTACTTTCTTCCTCATGAAATTCAAAAGCTGCTTGGTTTCTTTGGCATCTGCCATTTCCTGCGCAAAATCGGTTTCGTCTGCTAACTCTATATCATCAATAGCCACAAATCTGCCTCTTTGTATTTTTCGCAGATAATGGCACCATACGTGATGAGCAATTTTCCAAACAAAGTTCTCGATTTTTTCAACAGAAATACCTTTGTTTTCATTGTTTCTGATTGCTCGAAACACTTCCAGCCATACGCATTGTACGAGTTCCTCTGCCTCCTCTTTGTCGCACAACTTTTTATACGCCCAATTAAGCAGCATCAAGGAATATTCATTTACCAGTTGTTCCGAAAAGTTTTGCATCTCACTCATTTATGCACCTCATTTTTGAAGGCGTGACCGGTCTGTTACCCTTCTGATAATATAGTGACAGAAAAACTATAAAGGTTAGGAAATAATTGAAAATTTTTGGAGTGTATCGCAAATGATACACTCCATGCACCTTGATATGTCATTGCGAGGAACGAAGCGACGCGGCAATCTCCGGCGTTGGTTTAACTGCGTACCGTAGTTTTTTGCAGGGCGTGCCGCCTTCGGTGCGACCCGGCTGAGGTACGCCTCAACCCAGCATTATACCAATAAGTGCAATCATGCTTCGTAGGGCAGGGGCGTGCCCCTGCCGCTCATTATATTTTCTTCAACACTATGTCAGAGAGTGCGTACCAATCCATGCTATCCGTATTTAAAAGAAGTGTGGGGACGTGAGAAGTGTTAGCAATTTCTATAAGTCGGGCTTGCCTGTGCTTGTATTCGCTTATCGTATTTTCGGTTATTGTATCACCGATGAATGATGCACGGTGTATGAGTCGTTCTTCGATTTTGCTGTCACTTATATAACACAATACAGTAAGTGCATTTAGTTCAAGAAGTCGGCTTTCAACAGCTGTATATTCGGGATTTCCTATGCAATCAAAGCACGAAGCAAAATTGAGGTGGAAGCGTTCAAAAATATAAAATAGCCCTCGCGCCCTGCGTGAATGCATTCCCATTGAATTAGCGTATCCGTTGAGCGCTTCGAGCATTGTGAGGCGTTCATGGAGCACGTGCAGATTTTCTTCATAACTCAGGGCGGTATATTTGCCGTTGACTAAATTTAAATTCTGTGAATAGCTTTCGGAAAGAAAAATGGTGTTGCGCTCGCTGCTGTTCAAAAGTGAGTGCTGAGTTTTCAGTGCTTTGAATAAAGAGGTTTTGCCGGAGCAGGAAAGACCTTCGATAATAATACCCCGGATTTGTTCGGCCATTTTGAATATCCTCCGATTAAATATCCCCACAGAAGTGCGCTTCTGTGGGGATAAGTATGTATCAATTAAAATCAGCTGTTCTTTGCCAGCCACTCTGCGCCGTACTTGTTGCACTCGTCGATAACAACGGGAGTTACCCAAGCGTTCAGGCACTCAAGGCTGCCGATGCAGGGCAGGAATGCGCCGCCGGGAGCATACTCGTCGATAGCGCGGCGAACCTCTGCGCGTACAACTTCCTCGGTAACGTCGGCCTGGTCGATAAGACCCTGGTCGAGACCGCCCATGATGAGCAGCTTGCCGCCGGTTTCCTTCTGGATGCGGGGAATATCGTTCTGGGGAAGAACACCCTGCCACATCTCAACGCCCAGATCAACCAGATCGGGAGCGATGTCGGTAGCGTAGCAGTCGCAGTGATGCTGTACCATTACGCCGCGGGAGTGGATATAATCGTAAAGTCTCTTGTAGTGAGGCTTGAGGAGCTTACGGAATACTTCGGGGGCGAAGAACATAGCGGTTTTGGAGCCCCAGTCATCATGGGAGTGGATGATATCGGGCTGCAGGTTGTCGATAAGCTGCTCAGCAACCTTGATCTTCCAGTCGGTGTATGCTTCGAAGAACTCGTTCATTGCTTCGGGCTCTTCGTACATATTGATAAGGCAATCCTCGAAGGTCATGAGGCAGTGTGCGCGCTCGAAGAGGCCGCGGAAGGAGGGAACCATAACGAACTCGTTCTCTCGGTCGATGCCGGCAATGGTCTCCTTGGCTGCGCTCCAGTCGAGGTCAGTGGGAATCTCGGGGAAGGTGACATAATCGCGCCACTTGGTGATGTCCTTGATGACCTGATTTTCTTCGTTTACAATGGGAATAACGCCGGGATCGCCGGGAAGATAACGGTGGGCAACGCCCCAGTTATCAACTACGTATTCACCGGACATGAAAAGAATATCCCAAATAGAGATAGGATCCATAACGCAGTGGAACATAACCTGGGGGAAAGAATTGAAGCCGTAGCCCATCCACTTGGGGGGCTGTTCATTACGCATTACGGAAAGAAATTGTTCCTTTTTAGTCATGTGTCAAGCACCTCCTAATTTATATACAGTAATCGTAACATTCAACTTGTGTATTTGTCAAGACAATGCAATCAAATAGACTGCATTAAATTGATTGGCGGAATATCAGTTTTCTTTATGGGGCAGGGGAACGTATAAATAAAAACTATGCAACCGCCAAAAATCCGCAGGATTTATAATTATTCGTAAATAAGTACAAAGTTTTTATTGCATATAATGAAATATTGCTTTATAATATTCAATGTCTTAGTGTGGATAATATTATCCATATCAGGGCAATCTAAATAGTTCAATATTTAAAATACATAAATGAAAGGAAGTACAATTATGGGCTCCAAGTACAGCCACGTATTCCAGCCGATCCGCATTCGCGGCATCGATTTCAAGAACCGTATCACCCTCGCACCTCCTTCTCCCAACCTGGCCAGCACCGATGGTCTGGTAACTCACGATTTCGTTGAGTGGTTCCGCATGTTCGCCCGCGGCGGCGTCTGCACCCTCTATGTTGGTAACTGCTCCATCGATATCACCGAGTGTAAGGACGAGGCTTATCAGCTTGATATGGCCAACCCCGACGGCGTTCTCCCCATGACCTGGTACGCTGACATGTGCAAGCAGTATGGCTGCCATGCATCCTTCGAAATCAACCACAACGGTGAGAACACTGCTTTCGAGACCGTTGGTCACGCTCCCTTCAGCGCATCTTCCCGTATCTCTGATAACGAGCGTCGCCGCGCTAAGGAAAATAACCGTGAGCCCATCCCCTGCATCGAGATGAGCATCGAGAAGATCCACGAGACCATCGAAAAGTACGGTAAGGCTGCCGGCATGATGAAGCGCGCCGGTATGGACATTGTCCTCGTTCACGGCGGTCACGGCAACCTCATCTCCCAGTTTACCAGCCCCATGTACAACAAGCGTACCGACGAGTACGGCGGCGACACCAAGGGCCGCGCTCGCTTCGCTATCGAAGTTTGCGAATCCATTCGTCGTCACTGCGGCGAGGACTTTGTTATCGAGTTCCGTATCTCTGCTGACGAGATCGCTCCCGAAGGCATGCACTTCGAGGAGACCCTCGAGCTCATCGGCTACCTGAAGGATCACATCGATATCCTCCACGTTTCCGCCGGTATCCACAGTGACTTCAACATGAAGTATTTCAACAACTGGTGCCAGAACTACCTCATGGATCACTGCTTCAACGTTCACTATGCGCGTGACATCAAGAAGAGATATCCCGACCTGCTCGTTAACACCGTCGGCTCCATCATGAGCATCGACTATGCTGAAGAAATCATTGCAAACGGCTGGGCAGACTTCGTTTCCATGTGCCGTCCTCTTATGGCTGACCCCGATATGCCCAGAAAGTATGCCGAGGATCGTCCCGAGGATCGCAGACCCTGCCTGCGCTGCAATACCTGCATGAACCACCTCATGATTCCCAAGCCCATCTACTGTGCTATCAACCCCATGTCCGGCATGACCAGCCAGCTTCGCGACGGCGTTGTTCCCAAGGCAACCGTCAAGAAGAGAGTTGCCATCATCGGCGGTGGCCCCGGCGGTATCCAGGCTATGCAGACCCTCCTCGACAGAGGCCACGATGTAACCCTGTATGAAAAGACCGGACGTCTCGGCGGTAACGTCATCGGCGCAGCCGTACCTCCCTTCAAGAAGGACGTTCAGGACTATCTGAAGTGGATGCGTCACACTGCTGCTCAGTGCGTAGAGCGCGGCGCAAAGGTTCTCCTCAATACCGAGGCTACCAAGGAACTGCTCGACCTCGAGAAGTATGATGCACTCGTAATCGCTGTTGGCGCAGAGCCCATCGTTCCCAAGAGCATTCCCGGTATCACCAAGCCCCACGTATCTTGGGCTCCCGACGCTGAAGAAGGCAATGCATTTGTTGGCGACAACATCGTTGTTATCGGCGCAGGCCAGGTAGGTCTTGAGGCTGCTTACGATTACAAGCTCCTCGGCAAGAAGGTCACCGTTATCGAGATGAAGGACGCATTCTCCTCCATGTTCGTTCGCGGCGTAAGCGATTTGATGGCTCTTATCAGAGAGACCGATATCGAACTCAAGTATGAAACCTCCCTCGCTGAGGTTAAGGACGATTGTGTTGTTATCAAGGATCTTAAGACCGGTGAAACCTCCGAGATCCCCTGCGACACCGTTCTCCTTGCTATGGGTATCAAGCCCCGCTTCGATGTTGTTGACTCTCTCCGCCACTGCGCTCCCGAGACCAGTGTTGCCATCATCGGCGACTGCAACAACAAGGCAGCTACCATTTCCGAGGCTGTTAACCAGGCATTCCAGGCTTGCATCCACATCTAATCTGATGTCTGCGGCTTGAAAGCAACCAAGTAATAAACGGCTGTCCTGCATTGCAGGGCAGCCGTTTTTCATAATACTGACGCAACCGGAGGTTGAGTGAAAAAACAACACATGGTTGTCAGAAACGGGAGAAAATCAACTAATAGTCCGTTCAGTGCAGTGCCATATCGAGGTACAATACAGTTACAAACAAGAAAGGAGCATACCGATATGGATATGACATTGGGAAACAGAATAGCACAGCTGCGTAGGCAGAAAGGCTTAAAGCAGGAGGACATGGCTGAAGCTCTTGGTGTAAGTCCGCAGGCAGTAAGTAAATGGGAAAACGATATGAATTGTCCGGACATTTCTCTGCTGCCCGATTTGGCGAAATTGCTTGAAATTAGTGTAGATGAACTGCTTTCGGGTAAGGCTGCCCCTGTTGCAGTGTTGACACCGGAAAAAAAGAAAGAATTGAAGGATATGCTGTTGCGAATTGTTGTGGACACTAACAAAGGGGAAAAAGTAAGGGTTAATCTGCCTATGGCGTTACTTCAATACGCAATGGAATCGAATGTTGAGCTTAACATGTTTTCAGGAAATGATGTGTTGAAAAATATTGATTGGAAGCAGGTTCTGGAGATGGTACAGCAGGGAGTTGTGGGAAATTTGGTTGAAGTTGAATCGGAAGATGCAACTGTACGTATATTTGTTGAGTGATTTATGAGGATAGTTGTGCACAAGCAGGATAAGCAGCTGTTTCAGCTGTCATTACCGACTGCGTTGCTGGTAAATCGTATTTCAATTGCTGTGCTGCAAGGGAAACTTAGAAATGAAGGAATAGATATCAAAGCGCCGAAGTTGCATGGACTGCGCAGAGTCATAACGGAGTATAAGCGCAATCATCCTGAGTGGGTTTTGGTAGAAGCATATACAGCAAATGATGAGTATGTGAAAATTGAAATATAAAAAGAAAGAGCACACCGAATTTGGTGTGCTCTTTTGCAATTGTTTATTACTCGGTGAAGTGAATGTGATTATTGATGTGATCCTCGCAGAAACAGTGGTAGCCCTCGCAGCGGGAACAGTAGCGGAATTCCAGATTGGGATAGTCGGTGTCGGTGCGGCCGCATACGGCGCACTTACGGGAGTAGCCCTTGTTCTGCGTTTCGGCGTGAGCCTGCTTGGCGGCCTTTTTGAAGTTGATAACGTTGGGATTGCGCTTGTACTTTATCCGACGGCGCAGGCTGTCGAAATTGTCGAGAAGCATATCGCCGCAGAAAATAAAATAATTCAGAATCGCCACAATGGGAACGAAAGCCAGCAGTATTTCGCCGGCTGCGAGATAAGCGATAACGCCAAGAGCGAAGTATGCCGCGTCAACATAGGCCAGCCACTTTATCTTAATGGGGATAAAGAAGAACAGCAGCACCCGGTTTTCGGGGAAGAAGGTGGCGAATACGAAAAACATGGAGAGGTTTATATAGGAAGCTCCCATAGCGAAGTAGCCCACGTTTCCGACAAGACCTACGATCATGCCGTAAACCACAGTGCAGAGAATACCGCAGAGGTAATAGAGCGTGAACTTCGGCGTGCCCCATTGGCGCTCAAGGGTGTTTCCTATAAAGTAATAGAAATACAGCGAAATTGCCAGTGTAATAAGGCTGCTGCTTTCGGGAACAAATATGAACGTTATAAGTCTCCATACCTGTCCCTTAATAATAAGCTGGGGGTTGAACAGCAGGTAGGAGAGAAAATATCCCGTCCTGTCCATCATGGAGAAAAGGTATACAATGATGTTGCCGATAACGATAAACATCATGAGATTTGATATACCAAATCCGGGATGACGAGTGCAAAAACGATCGATAGCGGTGGAGAGTTTTTTCATATTGGACCTCACTGTGAATGTATAGAAGCAATGTTACACCAAAAGTTGCCATTTGTCTATGAATAAATTGAAAAGTTTAGGCGAATAATTGAAAAAATGTTCTTTAAGTCTGTGGAATTATGTGCTATAATGTCTTCGTGTTGCTATGCCCTGTTATAACAATGTTTGAACTTATTAATACATAAATTGGAGGAGACAAAAATGGCAAAGAGAGTTTTCTCATCTGAGTCTGTTACTGAGGGTCATCCCGATAAGATCTGTGACCAGATTTCGGATGCTGTTTTGGACGCATATCTGGCACAGGATCCTATGGCTCGTGTAGCCTGCGAAACCGTCACCACCACCGGTATGGTGTTGGTAATGGGCGAAATTACGTCCAGCGCAAATGTTGATATTCCCGCTGTTGTAAGAGAGACTGTCAGAAAGATCGGTTACACCAAGCCCGAATATGGCTTTGACTGCAATAACTGCGCAGTTTTAGTGCATATCGATAAGCAGAGCGCCGATATCGCAATGGGTGTTGACAGCTCTATGGAGTATAAGGAAGAGAACGGCGAAGACCCCGCCGACCTCGTTGGCGCTGGTGACCAGGGTATGATGTTTGGTTTCGCCTGCGACGAGACCCATGTTCTCATGCCCGCGCCCATCTACTATGCCCACGAGCTTACCCGTAAGCTGGCTGAGGTAAGAAAGAACGGTGAGCTGCCCTGGGTACGTCCCGACGGTAAGGGTCAGGTTTCCGTAGAGTACGGCGAGAATGGCGAAGTTGTAAGAATCGACACCGTTGTTGTTTCCACTCAGCACGATCCCGAAATCACGCTGGAGGATCTTCGCAAGGAAATCATTGAGAAGGTAATCAAGGCTGCTCTGCCTGCCGAGCTTCTTGACGAGAACACCAAGATGCTGGTCAATCCCACCGGCAGATTCGTTATCGGCGGCCCTGTTGGCGACTCCGGTCTCACCGGCAGAAAGATCATCGTTGACACCTACGGCGGCATGGCTGCTCATGGCGGCGGCGCATTCTCCGGCAAGGATCCCACCAAGGTCGACCGCAGCGCTGCATATATGTCCCGCTACATAGCAAAGAATATCGTTGCCGCCGGTCTGGCAAAGAAGGTGCAGATCGAGGTCGCTTACGCTATCGGCGTTGCAGCACCTGTATCCGTTCTCGTAGATGCCTACGGCACCAGCGTAGTTTCCGAAGAGAAGCTTGCAGAGATCATCAAGGAGAACTTTGACCTCCGTCCCGCAAGCATCATTAGCAATCTCGGCCTGAGAAATCCCATTTACGGCGCAACCGCCGCTTACGGTCACTTCGGCAGAACCGACATTGACCTGCCCTGGGAGCGTACCGACAAGGCTGAAGAACTGAAGAAGTATATCAAGTAATGGACGAGAAACGTATCAACGAAAATAAAATAGAGGGCAAAAATGCCGTCATGGAGGCGCTCAAGGCCGGCAGAACCATTGACAAGGTCTATATTGTCAGGGGAGAAGCTGATAAGTCCCTGAAGTTTATCGCGTCCAAGGCAAGAGCCGCCGGAGCGGTAGTTTCCGAGGTGGATAGACGTAAGCTTGATTTCATGAGCGAAACGCATGCCCATCAGGGCGTTATCGCCGTTGCCGCGGTCCGTGAGTATTCCACCGTTGAGGAGATACTCAACATCGCCGCGGAAAGAGGGGAGAAGCCCCTTATAGTGATTTGCGATGAAATATCCGACCCTCACAACCTCGGCGCAATTATTAGAACCGCTGAGTCTGCGGGCGCACACGGTATTATCATACCCAAGCATCGCAGCGCGGGCATAACCGCCGTTGTCGAAAAAACCTCCGCAGGTGCCGTTGAGCACATGGCGGTTGCAAGAGTTGCCAATATAAACGCAGCAATGGACAAGCTCAAGGACGCGGGCGTATGGATATTCGGTACCGCGGCCGATGCGGATACCGGCCTGTGGCAGGCTGACCTTAAGGGAGCCGCAGCAATAGTTATCGGCTCCGAGGGCGAAGGCATGAGCCGCCTCGTTGCAGAAAACTGTGACTTCAAGGTGTCCATACCCATGCATGGTAAGGTGTCCTCTCTTAACGCCTCTGCCGCCGCGGCTATAATGCTTTACGAAGCGGTCAGACAGAGAAGTAACTAACTGAAAATGGGCGGGTGGAAATCCCGCCCATTACGTCGGGAAAGGAGGGAATGATTAATGTCTTTTGACGAGGAGACCTTTGGCTTTGAGAATATAGATGATGATTATTCCCTGGAGTCTATCCTGGCGGAATATAAAGGAAGTGCGTTCATAAAGGGCAGCAGCCGTCTGTCCAAGGACGAGCTGGAAAAGCAGGCGCGTGCCATTATTGAAGAGTATACCCGGGAAAGCACATCGGCAGACATGCGCCAACAGGAAATGACCGAAGCTCCAACGGAAAAGTCGGAAGTGCAGGAAAAGGTTCAGCCCGAAAAAGAAAAGAAGCCGCGCAGGGGTGAGATAGTAAAGAAAGAGGCGCAGCCCCCCAAGGAACGCAAGGCCAAGCGCGGTATAGAAAAGGGAATACGTGAGGTTGAGGAAAAGCTCCAGCGTGTGTCCGAGGTTGAAGTGAAGCAGGCGGCGATGTTCTCGCACCGCGAGCTTACCGAAGACGAGCAGGAATTCTTCGGCGTAGGCAAATATTCCCGCAACGTTCCCGACGAAGAGAATAAGGAAGACGCGGAAAAGACAATTAAAAAAGAACGTGAACGGCGTGAACGCAAGCAAAAGGTCAAGGCGAAGAAAGACGCCAAGGCGGCGGAGGATCCGAAGCCGCATAAGGAGCTTTCTCCTACGGATGCCCAAAGAGTTTACGGTTCTGGAATCGAATCGCTCCGACTGAGAATGATTCCGGTGTTCGTAATATGCGCTATCCTCGTTTACGTAACTTTCGCAGCCGACAAGCTTGCCAATTTCAGCGGAGCTGTCAGCGAAAACTTCCTCCATAATGTAGTCCTCGGAGGCGGATTGCTGATTGCCATGTTCATTGCTGGTGATATTGTCATCGCCGGCGTGATAAATCCGTTCCGAGGAAAGTTCGGCGCGGAGACATTGGCCGCAGCGTCCGGAATTTTTGCGCTTGCCGACGTAATGTCCCAGATAGTGTTCGGAACGGTGGAATACGGTGCGCCGTATTGCGCAGCGGCCGCCCTGTCGATCTTCGGAGCGATGTGGGGTATGCTGAAGGGAAGAAAGGCATATAACCTTACTTTCAAAATGGCGGCGCAGACCAAGGTGCCCACGGTAGTCAATACCGAGTGGGAAAAAGCCGACGAGGGCGCCGTAATAACCAAAAATCTCGGCTCCGCAAAGGGCTTTGTAGATAAAAGCACGGAGCGGGATATTGCGGAAGCTGTATATAATCGCCTGACCCCGATACTTTTGGCTGCATCTGTGGTGTTTGCTGTGATTTGCGGATACCTGAACGGCAGAGCCGCGTTTGTTCACTGCCTTTCGGGCATAACAGCAGTGACGGCAGCCTTTGGGGCACTGATGATATTCAATCAGCCGTTCTTTGTAGCAGTCAAGAGTATGTTCAACCACGGCGCAGCCATTGCCGGCTGGAAAGGTGCCTGCGAGATGAAGCGGGCGGTGGGAATGGTAGTCAAGGATCTTGACGTATTCCCGGAGAACTGCATGACCCTTAACGGGCTGAAGATAATAGCACCCATGCCCGAGGAAAAGGTTATCGCTTATACAGGCAGCCTTGTGGTTGCATCGGGAGCGGGAACCTCCAAGATATTTGCGGAACTGATGAGAGAATATGCCTGCAGCCTTTACCGTGTAGAAGAATTTGCCTGCTACGAAAGCGGTGGTATCGGTGCTTATATCAAGAACAGTAAGGTATGGGTTGGCTCTTCTGCGTTTATGAACCTTATGGGCATACGCCTGCCGCAGAATCTTGATATCAAGAATGCGGTATTCAGCGCCATCGATGGCGAACTTGCGGGTGTGTTTATAATAAACTATCTGCCCTCCGACGCAGTTCAGTCTGCTCTTGTGAATATGCTCCACTCAAAAATCACACCCATATTTGCCATAAGGGACTTCAATGTCACCCCCGCACTAATAAGAAGTAAATTCAAGATACCTCTTGCCGAAGGTGAATTCACGACCTTTGCGGCGAGATATGAATTGTCACAGAGCAGCGATCAAAGCGGTGACGCTCCGTCTGCGCTGATGAGCAGAGAGGGTATCAACCATTATGCGGAAATTGTTCGCTGCGGTCGAAGAATAGTTTCAGCTACAAAGTTCTCTTTGGCTATTGCACTTGCAGGTACAGTGATCGGTATGCTGCTTATGGTATTGATGTTCGCGAACGGCTCCTTCGTGGCGGCCTCTGCGGCACATTTGCTCACATATATGCTATTGTGGGCGGTATCCGGGTATTTAATTGCAACCTTTTAAAGTTTTTGGTCAATATGTTAAAAAGAGTTGTATTTTAAAAGTTTATAGTGTATAATTTGTTCTATGGTTTGAAATTTATCACGGTAAGCACGTGAATTTAAAGAAGGGAAAAATTTGGTATGAGTTATTCTGTTCAAAACATACGCAACGTCTGCCTGCTGGGCCACAGCGGCAGCGGTAAGACTGCTCTGACCGAGAGCCTGCTCTACATCACCGGCGCTATCGATCGCATGGGCCGCGCCGTCGACGGCAACACCGTCTGCGACTACGATCCCGAAGAAACCAAGCGCCAGATATCCCTGACTACTGCTGTAGCTCCCATTGATTATAAGGGCTGCCGCATCAATGTTCTGGATACCCCCGGTGCATTCGACTTCACAGGTGAAGTCGTAGCCGCTCTCCGCGCAGCTGATGCAGCTATCATTGTCTGCTCCGCCAAGGACGGCATTTCCGTTGGTTTGGAGAAGGCATGGAAGTACTGCGAGGAGCGCAATATGCCTCGTTTTGTTTATATTTCCAAGACCGATGAAGACAACAGCGACTACAATGCTACCTTTGAGGCTCTCCGTGAGCGCTTCGGTAAGAAGATAGCTCCTGTTGTTGTTCCTATTTGGAATTCTGATAAGAAGGTTACCGGTATCATTGATGTCCTCAACAAGCGTGCATTCGAGATGCAGAATCTCAAGCGCGTTGAGATCGAAGTTCCCGGCGATAAAGTTGACGTTATCACCGAGTTCAACGATGCTCTCAAGGAGTCCGTTGCTGAGACCAGCGAAGAGTTTATGGAGAAGTTCTTCGGCGGCGAAGACTTCACCTATGCTGAGATGATCCAGGGTCTGCGTGCAGGTGTTCGTGACTTGTCCCTGTTCCCTGTGCTCTGCGGCTCCGCTGTTAACTGCATGGGTTCTCTTATGCTCATGGACAACATTGTTGACCTGCTTCCCAATCCTGTAGAGGGTAACTATCACAAGGCTACCACGCAGGACGGCGAGGTTGAGGAGTTTGTTGTATCTCCCGGCGGCGTTCCCACCGCATTTGTCTTCAAGACCGTTTCCGACCAGTACGGTAAGTACTCCTTTGTAAAGGTTCTTTCCGGCACAATCACTGCCGATATGCCAATGGTCAATGCACGTACCGGTGCCAACGAAAAGCTCGGCCGTCTGTACAGCATGCGCGGCAAGAAGAACACTGAAGTCAAGGAGCTCACTTGTGGCGACATCGGTGCAATCGCTAAGATGGACAAGGTAAAGACCGGCGATACTCTTTGCGATGCACGTAAAGTAGTAGCTCTCAAGAACATTCCCTTCGCAGAACCCGGTTACTCTGTCGCTATCGCTCCCAAGACCCGTGGCCAGGAAGATAAGATCGCTCAGGGTCTTAACCGTCTGAACGAAGAAGATCCTTCCTTCAACGTTGTTAACAACGCAGAAACCCACCAGATGGTTCTCTCCGCAGCTGGCGATATGCAGATCGACGTTCTCGTAAGCAAGCTGAAGAGCCGCTTCAACGTTGAGGCTGAGCTCAGCACCGCTCGCGTACCTTATCGTGAGAAGATTCGCAAGACCGTTCAGAAGCAGGGTCGTCATAAGAAGCAGACCGGCGGCAGCGGCCAGTTTGGTGACGTTTGGATCCGCTTCGAGCCCAACTTCGATGAAGAAGAGCTGGTATTCGCAGAAGAAGTATTCGGCGGCTCCGTTCCCAAGAACTTCTTCCCCGCAGTTGAAAAGGGTCTGAGAGAGGCTTGCGCACATGGTCCTCTTGCCGGTTATCCTGTTGTTAACCTGAAGGCCGTTCTGTACGATGGTTCCTACCATCCCGTTGACTCCTCCGAAATCGCCTTCAAGACCGCTGCTCAGCTGGCTTATAAGGCTGCTTTGGTTGAAGCTAACCCCGTTATCATGGAGCCTGTCGGTGAGCTTAAGGTTACCGTTCCCGACAATTACATGGGTGACGTTATCGGCGACTTGAATAAGCGTCGTGGTCGCGTAATGGGTATGAACCCCACTGAGGGCGGGGAGCAGGTTATAGAGGCCGAGGTTCCCATGGCTGAGATGAGCACCTATACCATCGACCTGCGTTCCATGACCCAGGGCCGTGGTTCCTTCACCTTCAACTTTGTCCGTTACGAGGACGCTCCTGCTAACGTACAGCAGAAGATCGTTGAAGAGGCAAAGGCAAACGCTGAAGCTGAATAATTTAACAATTAAAAAAGGTGCAGCCGATCGGCTGCACCTTTTTGCTGCATAAAAAGCCTCCATGCGACACAGCCGCACAAGTAGTTATCAAAGATCCTCGCGTATGGAGGATTTTTGCCATCAACGCCGGTTGCCCGCAGGGCGAGGCGTTGGATTTTTAAATAATGTTAGTGTGATTTTTCACACAAACACCTCCTGCATTAATCGGTGCAGGAGGTGTCTGGCTTATTTGAAAGGATTGGACTTGGAACTGTTACGCTTGGCGGCTTCGTGGGCAGCCTTTCTGCGGCGTCTGCGAATGGTGTTGTAACGGATAATGAAAGCGATGTAAATAACGATTATAAAAATCAAACCAACAATAAGCCACTTGACCCATGATTTGTTGAGTGTATTCTGTATTTCGTGCTGCATATGGGCGAGCCTTGAAAGCTGTACGGAAGTGTTTGCCACAAGGGATACGGGGCCATAACTCTTGCCGTTATAAATAAAGCTGATTTCACCCAAAACATCTCCTGCGTTGACGGGGGCGGTTAACGGATCCGCGCCTTCCTGCCGGCTGGTGATGGTGTAGCTGCGCTGGAGTGCCGCGGGGTCAACGTCGTTGGGGAGGAGCATTGAAACATTCTCTTGTGGGCGGGCGACTACGGAGTTTGTGCCTTCGGCCATTTCTACGGGAACCTCGCAGATGAGATCCGTTGTGCTGATTATATCTTTCAGACTGTAGTTGCTTATGAACCACTGCATGAGCTTTTTGGTTTGAGTGAAGCTTTTTACTTCGTATGTACCATCCTCGTGTTCTGCGATCTCACAGCCAAGGAGTACGGAAATCACAGTTACGTCATCTTTCACGATGTAAGATGTGAGGCACTGACCGGCGGCTTCGGTGCTGCCGGTTTTGATGCCGCGGGCTTCGCTGTAATAATACTGAGAGCGGTCGGGGTTTATAAGATAGTTGGTATTCATCAAATAGCGGGAGTCCGACTTGTTTGTAGGTTCGATCTCCTTATAAACGGTGTTGACAATCTCTACAAATATGGGGTATTCAAGAGCTGCCGCTGCGATGAGGGAAATGTCTCTTGCGGTGGTGTACTGCTGGTCGGAAGGTAGTCCGTGAGCGTTGACGAAGTTGGTGTTGGAGCAGCCAAGTTCCTTAGCGCGGGCGTTCATAAGCTTAATGAACTGGGAAATGCTGCCGCCTGTAATGTGTTCGCCGATTATGTTGCATGCTTCGTTTGCGGAGCTTACCAGCATGCAGTAGAGCAGGCCTTCGAGACTCATGGTTTCACCGGGGACGATATTCTGACTGCTTCCGTCAAGGGTAAGGTCGTTGTGGGAAGTGTTGGAGGCGGTTACCATATCCTCAAGGGCGATATCACCGCGCTCGATAGCCTCAAGGGCAAGCAGCGCCGTCATAATTTTGGTGATACTGGCAGGAGGGAGGACGGTATCAGCATTCATTTCATAATAAACCTCTCCGGTGTCGGCGTTTACCAGTATTGCGGCACGCGCTTCAATGAATGGTTGGTCAATGGCTGAAGCCGACAGTGCGAAAATGGAAAAAAGCAAGCTAATTATCAATATAAATGAAAAGAATTTGTATTTTTTCATGGCAAACTCCGAAAAATGTGATATAATAAAGTACTAAAGTAATTGTAATAGTTAATTTTGCTGTTTAATTCGGTAAAATATTAAGCAATATCTTGCAAATAGACAATTTACTTTTTCAAGACGGTAATTTATTATATCAATAAAACCGGGGTAAATGCAAGGGCAATAACCTGGTTTAGACGAAATACGGAAAATATATTGGCAGGAAAAATCTTGGGAACAAACGGTGCTGTGAAATGAGAACTTCGGTAAACTTCAAGGTATTGATAATCATCTCGGCTGTGATGATAATTACAGTGCTCAGCTTCAGCGTGGGATATTTCAAAGCTAAGATGGATTTTCAAAAGTTCTCGGATACATATACCGTGAGCGTAGAGAAAAGTGCCGAAGCCAAGACGAATGCCGAAGAAACTCCGTCAGCAGAGGAACCCGCATTACTTGTGAATATAAATACCGCTTCAGCCGCTGAGCTTGAGACCCTGCCGGGTATAGGCCCGGTTATTGCGGAGCGAATTGTGGCGCACCGGGAGGCAAACGGTGAATTCCAAAACAGGTACAACATCATGGACGTGTCAGGAATTGGAGCCGGTATTTACGAGAAGATAAAAGACAGTATATGTGTAAGTGATTTGAATCAAGAGGAGACAGAAAAATGAGAATTCTTGTTGTGGACGATGAAAAGCTGTTGGTTAAAGGAATAACCTTTAATCTTGAAAACGAAGGCTATAAGGTAGATGTGGCCTATGACGGCGAAGAGGCTGTGGAACTGGCTCGCAATGAAGATTTCAACCTCATTATTATGGACGTCATGATGCCCAAGCTCAATGGCCTTGAGGCATGTATGCGCATAAGAGAATTTTCCAAGGTGCCTATCATTTTGCTCACCGCAAAGAGCGAGGATACCGATAAGATAATCGGATTTGAATATGGCGCTGACGATTATATTACCAAACCTTTCAATATCCTTGAGCTTAAGGCAAGAGTGAGAGCGCTGCTCAGACGTTCTTCCATGATCGAGCAGGCTGCAAGTGCCAATGTGCTTACCAGCGGTCATATCAAGATCGATACAGAACGCCGCACCTCCTACAGGGAGAGCACTGAGGTTGAGCTTACCGCTAAAGAATTTGACCTTATTGAGCTGCTTATGAAGAACCCCGGTAAGGTATACAGCCGCGAAAATCTGCTATCTATCATCTGGGGCTACGATTATCAGGGCGATATCAGAACAGTTGACGTTCATATCAGAAGACTTCGCGAAAAGCTTGAGATCATTCCTGCTGAGCCGGAAAAGATCATGACCAAGTGGGGAGTTGGCTACTATTTTAAGGACTAAGCTCAAATGGCCGAGCTTTAACAGCGTACTTTTAAAGTACGCTGTAGGCTATATTATGATAATAGTGGCGTGTCTTATCCTGACGAATATTTACCCTGTTGTAAATATGCGTACTATGCTCTATGAGTCCAAGAAAAGCGAGATGCAGAATCAGGAATCTGTTATCGCGTCGTCTCTTGCGCCCTTGGGAACGCTGAGTGCGGACGAGGTCGAGAAGGTTATGTACCTTATCGGCGATATGGATCTTACTCGCATCATCGTTACGGATACCTCCGCTATGGTGTTGTACGACAGCGGTGATAATTCCGGGAATGTGGGTAAGTACGCCCTGTTGCCGGAAATACTCTCTGCCTTGAACGGCAAAACTGCCTTTTCCTATGAGTTTACCTCGGACGCCACCAAGAGTCGCGCGTCCGTGCCTATAATGTATAGGGGGAAGAGCCTTGGCGTGGTGTACATATATGAGTATTCCGCCGAAGAGGCGGAGCTTGTGATGGCGCTGCGCGGCAACCTGTGGAAAATATCCATCGCGGTATTCCTTGCCTCTGTTCTGTTGGCCTTTCTCGTTTCCGGACTTCTGAACGGACGATTAAGGTCGATAGTTCGTGCTATAAAAGGCGTTGCGGGCGGAAATTACGGAAGCCGGATACCGGTCAGGGGAAACGATGAGCTGGATGAACTTTCGCGGGAATTCAATGCCCTTACTGACCGTCTGCAAAAGACGGAAGAATTGCGTCAGCGCTTTGTGTCCGATGCGTCTCACGAGCTTAAAACTCCATTGGCAGGTATACGCCTGCTCTCTGACAGTATAGTGCAGAACGATAATATTCCGCCGGAGCTGCTGCGGGAGTTTGTAGTGGATATCGGGCAGGAGGCGGAACGCCTTACCCGTATAACAGAGAAGCTTTTGGAGCTTACACGACTTGATGTAAAGCGCCAGGAAAGCCGATCTGTGGTCGACGTGGCTCAGGTCATCAACGACTCCATGAAAATGCTGCGCACCCTTGCTGATAACAAATCTGTTGATGTGGGATGCCAGCTGGAGGATTATTGTATAATATGGGCTAATTCCGACGATATACATCAGGTGGTTTTCAACATAGTTGAAAATGCAATAAAGTATAATATTGTCGGAGGCAGTGTTAAAGTGTTCCTTTACGCAAAAGAAGAAAAGGTAAACCTCATTATCGACGATACAGGTGTGGGAATACCCGCGGAGGATCTGCCGCATATATTCGATCGTTTCTATCGCGTGGATAAAGCGAGAAACAGTGATGTAGGCGGAAGCGGTCTCGGCCTTTCCATTGTTAAGGATACAGTGGAAAAGCACGGAGGAACCGTCGAAGCGTCCCAGCGTGAAAACGGCGGCACCCGATTCGTGGTAGTGTTCCCGTTGTATAAGGAGGCGGAAAATGCTTAAAAAATTGTTTGCCGTCCTTATAACTGCTGCAATAATACTGGGCTTGGCTTCCTGCGCCGCAGAAAACGATAATGCCGACAAGGATAAGCTGTCAGTATATTATATCAACAGCAGTTCCTATGAAAACGGCGGAGATTATATAGAAGCGTTTGACTATTACCTGTCTGAAAATGAGGATATGATAAACAATGCGCTGGATTACCTCAGTCAGCCGCCGGAAAACAGTGGACTTGAAACCGCACTGGTAAAGGGAACTAGAATATATTCCTATGAACTTGAGGGCAGCGTTATTGACGTAAGTCTTTCGCCGGCATATCTGCTGCTGACAGAACTGGAAAAATCGGCGATAAAATGCTGTTTGACACTTACGCTGTGCGGAATCAGTGAGGTGGAGTATCTCAATATATATGTGGACGAGAAGTTGGTTGACGAAAAGCTTGACGCTCGCATGATGATAATTGAAGATACGGATACCAACGAACTTGAAAAGAGAATATGTCTGTATTTTCCAGACGCAAACAACTATTATCTTCGCACGGAATATCGCATTCTTACTGTAAGACAGGATGTGTTGCTTGCAGAGTACGTTGTGGAAGAACTTATCAAATCTACGCAGGCAGAAGGACTGCGGCCGTCTGTGCCTGCCGGTACGAGGTTGCTTTCAGCAGAACTTAAAAACGGTGTATGTGTCGTAAATTTCTCGAAGGAATTTATCGATAACAGACCTGATACAGCATCGGGGCAGCGATTGACAATATACTCTATTGTCAATTCCCTTGTAGGACTGGACAATATAGATGAAGTAATGTTCCTTGTGGAGGGAAAAGCGGCGGAGGGATATGAGTATATAGATATTAGTGACTCGTTCACCGCATTCGAGGATATCGTATACGACCCTCAGGAAGTGTCAAAGTTGTTTGCAACCGTATATCTTGGCAATGAAGGCACCGGTAAAATGATAAAGACGCCGGTGATAATCGATAGAGACCCCGAATTGAGTGTAGAGGAAATTATCGTAAGATATGTTCTTGCTCTCGACGACATCGGAGGTTATGAGCGAGTTGTTCCCGCGGCTGTGCAACTTATCGGCATAGAAACAGTAAACGGTGTATGTGCCGTAGATCTTACAGCGGCGCTCTTTGGCGGAGGCGAATCAAGAGTGGCAACCTTGGCCTCCTGCGCAATAGCCGCTTCGGTTATTGACAGCGGCGCGGCAAGTCAGGTGACGGTAACTGTAGAGGGACGACGCTACCTTGAAAACATTGAGCAATACATTGATTTGATCATAGAATAAAATTATAAAGAAGGCGAACAATATGAGCTACAAAATTGAAACTAATTGCATTCAGGCCGGTTACACCCCTAAGTCCGGTGAACCCAGAGTAATTCCTATTATCCAGAGTACCACCTTCAAATACGAAACCGGCGAGGAAATGGGAAAGCTTTTTGACCTTGAAGCTGAGGGCTATTTCTATTCCCGTCTTCAGAATCCTACCTGTGACATGGTAGCTGCAAAGATAGCTGCCCTTGAGGGTGGCTGCGCTGCTATGCTTACTTCCTCCGGTCAGGCAGCAAACTTCCTCGCGGTGTTCAATATTTGTAACTGCGGCGATCATATCGTAAGCTCTTCCCAGATTTATGGTGGTACCTTCAACCTTCTTTCCGTTACCATGAAGAAGATGGGCATCGAGGTTACCTTCGTTTCTCCCGACTGCACTGAGGAAGAACTCAACGCAGCGTTCAAGGAAAACACCAAGCTGGTATTCGGCGAGACCATCTCCAATCCCTCTCTCTGTGTGCTGGATATCGAGATGTTCGCCAAGGCTGCTCATGCCCACGGCGTACCACTCATTATTGATAACACCTTCGCAACTCCAGTAAACTGCAGACCCATCGAATGGGGCGCAGACATCGTTACTCATTCCACCACCAAGTACATGGACGGTCATGCCGGTACCGTTGGCGGCGTTATCGTTGACAGTGGCAAGTTTGATTGGGACGCTCATGCGGAGAAGTATCCCGGCCTTACCACTCCCGACGACAGCTATCATGGAGTTATTTACACCAAGAAGTTCGGCCGTGAGAAGGCCTTTGTAACCAAGGCAACCGCTCAGCTTATGCGTGACTTCGGCTGCGGACAGGCTCCCATGAACGCTTATATGCTCAATCTCGGACTTGAAAGCCTCCATGTACGTATGCCCAGACATTGTGAGAACGCTCAGAAGGTGGCTGAATTCCTTGCAGGCCATCCCAACGTTAGCTGGATCAATTACTGCGGTCTTAAGGACAACAAGTATTACGAACTGGCTCAGAAGTATATGCCCAACGGTTCCTGCGGCGTTATTTCTTTCGGCGTCAAGGGCGGCAAGGAAGGCGCAAGCAAGTTCATGAGCCGCCTGCAGCTGGCTGCTATAGTAACCCATGTTGCCGACGCCCGTACCTGTGTGCTGCACCCTGCAACCACCACCCACAGACAGATGAACGATGAGGAACTCATCGAGGCCGGTGTTACTGCAGACCTTATCCGTCTCAGCGTCGGTATCGAGAACGCCGATGATATCATTGCCGATATCAAGCAGGCGCTTGAGGGTTGAGGATTGACAGATTATTTTACTCAGCACATGGATAGCGAGCAGCTTGGTTCGCTGAGCAGTCTTGCGCTGGCTCACGTAGGCGACGCCGTTTTTGAACTTATGGTGCGCTCCTGGTTGGCAAACGGCGGAAAAGCGACCTCCGGCAGTCTGCACAAGGATACTGTGCAGATCGTAAACGCCAAGGCTCAGGCGGAGTTTATAAAGCTGCTTGAACCGGTGCTCACAGAAGATGAACAGCGCGTTTATAAGCGAGGCAGAAATACCCGCGTAAACTCGGTGCCCAAGCACATGAGCATTGCCGATTACCATGCCGCTACGGGCTTTGAAGCCCTTTTCGGCTGGCTTTGGCTCAAGGGCGATAAAGACCGCATTAACGAACTGTTCACCGCCATTACAACTAAGATAATCGAAACTTAACTATAAAGCCGGGAAATCATAGTTTCCCGGCTTTAATAGGATAGGAGGGTCTCAAATGCCGCTTGACGCAGTTTGTATATCAGGTTTGGCTTATGAACTGAATAATGATATCGCTGAGATGAAGATAGACAAGGTACAGCAGCCGGAAAAAGACGTTTTCATTCTCAGCCTTCGCGGTGCGCGTGGCAGCAATAAATTACTTATATCCTCCGGCAGCGGCAGCGCGCGAGTCCACCTTACCCGAATCAGTCGTGAAAATCCGCAGACTCCGCCCATGTTCTGCATGCTTCTCAGAAAGCATCTTACAGGTGCGAAAATCGTGTCTGTTACCCAGCCTTCCTCGGAAAGAATGCTGGATATCGAGCTGAGTGCATACGATGAAATGGGTGTTTCCGTAAGACGTCACCTTATGTGCGAAATGTTGGGCAAGCACCCCAATCTTATTCTCACGGACGAGAATGACCGCATTATCGACTGCTTCCGCAAGATAGACGCGGAAATGTCGGAAAAGCGCCAGCTTCTGCCGGGAATGTTCTATCATCTGCCGCCGAAGCCGGATAAGCCCGAGCTTTTGTACTGCAGCGACGACGAATTTGTCGAGGTGCTCAGCGAAGCGCCGGCGGAACGCAGCGCGGATAAATGGCTGATAGACACATTTTGCGGTATATCGCCTCTCGGTGCGAGAGAGATAGTATACGCTGCCTGCGGCAATGTATCTGCCAAAGTGGGGGAAATAGACCCTGCGGCGCTGATTTCAGCAAAAAATGCATTTGCGGCGGCAGTAAACGAAAGCCGCTTTACACCCTGTATGCTCAGCGACGGCGAAAAGCCCCGCGACATATATTGCTTCTGGGTTAAGCAGTATGAAAATGCGTATAAGGTAAGCAGCTTTGAAAGCTTCTCCCAGCTTCTTGATGAATTCTATACGGAGCGGGAACGCCTTGACCACGTGGCACAGCGCGGGCAGGCAATACAGAAGACTGTTAAAAATCTGCGTGACAGAACGGCGAGAAAGCTTGCCGTGCAGATGGAAGAGCTGAAAGCAACCTTTGACCGTGAGCAGTTGCGTGAATATGGAGATATTATCAAAGCCAATCTTTATCGCATGGAGCGCGGCGCTAAAAGTCTTGTTGCGCAGAACTTCTATTCCGAAGCCTGCGAGGATATTGAAATACCACTCGACCCCAAGCTTTCGCCTCAGCAGAACGCGGCGAAATATTATAAGCAGTATACCAAAGCCAAGAATGCGGAAAAGTACCTGACGGAGCAAATCGACAATGCGGAAAAGGAGCTGGAGTATTTCGAGAGTGTTCTTGAAGAGCTTGCTCGAGCGGATGGTATAAAGGATATATCGGATATCCGCCGGGAACTGACGGAAACGGGCTATATCCGCGAGCAGAACAAGAAAAAAATGAAAACTCCGGAGTCCAAACCCATGCACTTTGTGTCCCGAAGTGGCGTGAGCATATACTGCGGCCGCAATAATCTGCAGAACGATAAGCTGACCCTTAAAGAAGCATACCGGGGCGATACCTGGCTCCATACCCAGAAGACACACGGCGCTCACGTTATCATATCCACAATGGGTGCTGAGCCTGACGCGGAGACCCTTGAGGACGCAGCCTGCATTGCCGCCTTTTACTCCAAGGGACGTGGCGGCACAAAGGTGCCTGTTGATTATACCAAGGTCAGATACGTGAAGAAACCCGGCGGGGCTAAACCCGGAATGGTTATCTACACGGATTACAAAACGATTTTCGTCACTCCCGACGAGGAACGTGTAAACGCAATGAAAGTATGACAGGAGCGACAACTATGGCTTATAAGCAGGAATATCCCAATCTCTGCGCGCCGCTGCATATTGGTAAGCTTACCTTGCGCAACCGAATGTGTTCCGCACCAATGGGTTTTCCGGATCTTACGGAGGACGGTTGCCTCACCGAGGGTGCGATAGCTTTTTATGAACTGCGGGCAAAGGGCGGTGCGGCTGTTGTTACTATCAGTGAAGCCTGCGTGGACTATATTAACGGAAAGAGCCACGGGAGACTTATAAATCTCTGCAACCCGGGAGTTCTTGCCGGTCTTACCAATGCGGCAAGAGCCATAAAGCGTCACGGCGCGCTGGCAAGCATAGAGCTTAATCATGCGGGTATGCTCTCCGACTTTGACGTAATGCTCTCCGAGCGCAAGGCAGGGGAGAACTGCCGTTACGGGTCTATAGATACCGTGCTGCCGGACGGAACGGTGGTAAAGGCGATGGATAAGGCTCGAATCAATGAGGCAATAGATAAATTCGCCAAGGGTGCGGCTGTTGTGAAGCGTGCAGGTTTTGATATGCTGATGCTTCACGCCGGTCACGGCTGGCTTATCCATCAGTTCCTGTCCAAGGATACAAATAAGCGTACAGATGAGTACGGTGGTGAGCTTGAAAACAGAGCGCGTCTTGCAGTTGAAATAATAGATGCCGTGCGGGCAGCTGTGGGACGTGATTTCCCCATAGAAGTACGTTTCAGCGCTATGGAGCTTGCCGAGGGCGGAGTGACCCTTACAGACGCCATAGAGTTTGCAAAGCTTATTGAAGACAAGGTGGATATACTCCACGTTTCCGCAGGCGGCGAGCCTGATTTTGGAATAACTCACCCGCCCATGTTTGCCGAACCCGGCTGCAACGTGAAGTACGCTGCGGAGATAAAAAAGCACGTACATATCCCGGTTGCCACGGTTGGCGCCCTCAACGAGCCTGACCATATGGAGGATATCATCGCATCGGGGCAGGCTGATATAGTTTGTATGGCAAGAGCGCTTCTTGCTGACCATGAGCTGCCCCGAAAGGTGGAGGAGAACCGTGCTGACGAGATTCTTCGCTGTCTGCGCTGCTTCATGTGCCACGCCGAGCGTATGCTTACTCAGACTCGAGTCTGCGCTATCAATCCCGTGATTGGCAGAGAATATGAAACCCGCTTTGTTCCTCCTGCGGAAAGCAGCAAAAAGGTGCTGATAGCAGGCGGTGGCCCCGGTGGAATGCAGTGCGCGGTTACCGCGGCGAAAAGGGGACACGAGGTCGTTCTCTGCGAAAAGACCGACAAACTGGGCGGCATGCTGCGCTGTGAGGAGACAGTACCCTTTAAGGCAGCGTTCCCCAAGTACATTGAAACCATGGCGCGCCGTATGGAGCTTGCGGGCGTAGAGGTAAGAATGAATACCGAGGTCACACCTGAGCTGGTTGCCGATATAGCCCCCGATGTGCTGATAGTTGCCATCGGAGCGGGAGCAATCGTACCCAATATTGCCGGAATAGACGGCGAAAATGTAGTGTTTGCCGCAGACTATGAGGACGGTTCAAAGAACATTGGTAAACGTGTTGCGGTGCTGGGCGGCGGTCTTGCCGGCTGCGAATTTGCCCTGCACTATGCCGAAAGCGGACACGATGTAACGGTTATAGAAATGGGAGATGTTGTCGCCGCCGAGGGCAATCCCCGCCACAGACCCATGCTGCTCAAAAAACTTGAAGCGGTAGTTGATGTTCGCACCGGACTTCACGGCAGGGAAATTACGGAGCGCGGCATATTGTGCACTGACAAGGCGGGGAATGAAGTTTTCATAGAAGCTGACACTGTCGTTGTTGCGGTGGGCATGAAAGCCGACCAGGCAAAGACCGACGCACTGCGCGGCACAGCTCCACAGGTACAGATGATAGGCGACTGCCTTAAGCCCGGTCTTATTCGCGACGCAGTATTCCGCGGATACCACGCGGCACTGGATATTTGAAATTGGAAAAAGAGTACTTGAAAAAGTACTCTTTTTTTGCTGATTATTCACGTTATCCGTGAATAATCAAAATAATTGCAGGCTTTTGCCTTGTATTATGAATGAATATTTGGTAAAATATAAACGATTTAATGAATATTCATTGGCTGGAGTTAAATGTTTTATCTTCAGCGTTTGTATAATGCCCAATGGCAGAGGTATCGCATTTGAATAATATACTTCAACAAATCAATCAGCCAAACGATATAAAAAAGCTGGATAAAGGCCGGCTTGCTGAGCTGTGCGCTGATATACGCAAGTTCCTCCTTGAAAACGTATCAAAGACCGGCGGTCATCTTGCGTCCAATTTGGGCGTTGTTGAACTGACGGTGGCGCTGCACCGCGTGTTTGACCCAACAAAGGATAGAATACTCTTCGATGTAGGTCACCAAAGCTACGTTCATAAGATACTTACCGGACGCAAAGAGGAATTCAAAACTCTTCGCAAATTCGGCGGTATGTCCGGCTTTCCCAAACCCAACGAGTCCGAGTGTGACCCCTTTATTGCAGGTCACGCTTCCGACGCTATTTCGCTGGCGCTGGGCATGGCTCGAGCGAGAACCGTTCAGAAGGACGATTATAACGTGATCGGCGTTATCGGTGACGGAGCGCTCACCGGCGGTCTTGCATACGAGGGTCTAAACAGCGCCGGACAGAGCGGCGAGCCCATGATAGTCATTCTCAACGACAACGGGATGTCCATTACCCGAAACGTGGGCGGCATATCGAAAACCCTTGCACGCCAGCGCACCAAGCCCGGATACTATCACTTCAAGCGGGTTTACCGCAGCGTAATGAAAAAACTCCCCGGCGGCGATAAGATTTATGCGTTCAACCACAAGATAAAGACCGCAGTGAAGAAAGCTCTTATCAACTGCAGTTTCTTTGAAGAAATGGGCTTCCACTACCTTGGCCCCGTGGACGGACACGATGTAAACCGACTTGTGGATATGCTGGAGCACGCAAAGTCGGTCAATGAGCCGGTGCTGCTGCATGTGGTAACTCAGAAGGGCAGGGGCTATGGGCCTGCCGAGCAGAACCCAGACGCGTATCACGGCGTTTCTGCTTTTGATTTGGAAAAGGGAATTTCGCTTGCTGGCAAACCGAGCTTTTCCACTGTGTTTGGCGAAAAGCTTGCGCAGCTTGCTGAAAAGGACAATAGAATTTGCGCCATCACGGCGGCAATGAAATCCGGAACCGGGCTTGACGAGTTTGCACGCAGATATCCCGATAGATTTTTCGACGAGGGTATCGCCGAGGGGCATGCGGTTTCCATGGCGGCAGGCATGGCAAAGCAGGGCGTTATACCTGTATTTGCGGTTTATTCCACATTTCTGCAGCGTTCTTATGATATGCTGCTGCACGATGTTGGAATACTTAATCAGCACGTTGTTTTTGCCGTTGACCGTGCCGGAATTGTAGGTGCGGACGGCGAGACCCATCAAGGTGTGTTCGACGTAAGCTACCTGAGAAATATTCCCGGTATGCGTATTTATTCGCCCGCAAGCTTTGCCGAGGTGAGGGATATGCTTGAGGCTGCGGTTAAGGATAGTGGACCTGTCGCTGTTCGATATCCCAGGGGCGGCGAGGGCGCATATAAAGACGGTGGCTGCGAAATGAGCCGCGTTCTGCGCAGTGGTGATGCGGTTACACTGGTGTGTTACGGCACCATAACCAATCAGGTAATGGCGGCAGCTCAGCTTCTTGAAGAGCGCGGAATATCCGCTGAGGTAGTAAAGCTGGGCGTCATTAAACCCATCGACTATAAGACCATTATTGAGTCCGCCGGCAAAACGGGCAAGTTGGTTGTTATCGAGGAATGTATACAGGCGGGCGCAGTCGGTGAGGCTGTCCTCACCAAGCTTGCCGAAGAGCGTGTAGTCGCAAAGACCGTGCTTATAAATCTTGGTGACGAATTTATACCCCACGGCAGCGTTGAACGGCTGCTGAAAGCATACGGACTTGACGCTGAAAGCATTGCAGATAAAGTGTCCGTAATGATAAAGGATGTCTGATTATGAAAAAAGAAAGACTTGATGTGCTGCTTGTCCAAAGAGGACTGTCCACCAGCCGTGAAAGAGCCAAGGCGGATATTATGAGCGGCCTTGTATATGTAGCCGGTCAGCGTGTGGATAAGGCGGGAACCTCCGTGCCGGAGGATGCCGAGATAGAGCTGCGCGGCTCGTCCCTTGCTTTTGTAAGCCGCGGCGGCTTGAAGCTTGAAAAAGCCCTTGATACCTTCGGCGTTACGCCCGATGGCAAGATATGCGTTGACTGCGGCGCATCTACCGGCGGTTTTACCGATTGCATGCTCAAGCGCGGTGCACAAAAGGTGTACGCCATTGATGTTGGCTACGGTCAGCTTGCATGGTCGCTGAGAAGCGACGAGCGCGTAGTCGTAATGGAGCGCACCAATATCCGCTACGTGACCCATGAGCATGTGCCTGACGAAATTCAGCTTGCAGTAATCGACGTTTCCTTTATCTCCCTGAGAATAGTTCTGCCTGCCGTAAAGGCACTGCTTGCACCCGATGGCGAGATAGTGTGCCTTATCAAGCCCCAGTTCGAGGCGGGCAAGGAAAAGGTAGGCAAGAAAGGCGTTGTGCGCGATATTTCCGTTCATAAGGAAGTGCTGCGCGACTTTGTAGCAAATGCCGAAGCACTTGGTTTCGGCGTTAAGGGCATTACATTTTCTCCTATAAAAGGACCCGAGGGGAATATCGAGTACCTTGGCTGGCTGCAGCAGGACGGTGTTTCCAACCCCATAGATACGGATGCTATTGCCGACGCATCTCACGGTGAACTTGCAGAGGGGCATGATAAATGAAAAAGATACTTGTTTGCGCCAATGCCGACAGAGTTGAAAAAACAGAGCTGGTAATAGAAAAGATACTCGCCAAGAAGCTCGAAACGAGAGTATATTTTCCCTTCCGCTCTTCCGAAAATTTCAAATACCCGGAGCTGATAAGCTGCGACCCGGAGAAAGACGCCGAGGATTCCGATATCCTTATGTGTATGGGCGGTGACGGCACTATTCTGTCCTGCTCCAAGCTGGCTTCAAAAGCGGGAATACCCGTTCTCGGCATAAACTACGGTCATAAGGGCTTCATTGCCGCTCTTGAGCCGGACGAGATAGAGCTGCTGGACGGCATTCTTGAGGGCAAGTTTGAAACCGAAAACCGAATGATGCTGGAAGCCAAAGTCATTCGAAACGGCGAAACGGTGTTCGAGGACTTCGGCCTCAATGAAACCGTTATCAAAAGCGCGGCGTCGCACCCGGTGAAGGTCACGGTATTTGGTGACGGAGTTGAGATAACAGCATTCAGCGGCGACGGTATAATCGTTGCCACGCCTACCGGCTCAACAGCTTATTCTATGTCCGCCGGCGGCCCTATAGTTGAGCCAAACGCGGAAAACCTTATACTTACGCCTATTTGCGCCCATTCTCTCAATTCGAGAACTGTCGTGCTCAAAGGCAGCCGAAAGGTGAATATTGAGCTCGCCTCCAGAGTGAACACCGTGCTTGCCCTCGACGGCAACACCACATTCAGTGTATTTCCCGGAGACGTTATAGAAATAACGAAATCCTGCCATATTACAAAGCTTGTGGTAGGCACCAACAGAAGTTTCTACGAGATAGTTAAACGAAAGCTCAATACTGATATTTGAGTGGAAGAAGGTAAACATATGAAGAATGCCCGACAGGAAAAAATACTTGAAATAATCGAAGCAATGGAAATTGAGACTCAGAATCAGCTTATCGAGGCTCTGCGTCAGCATGGCTTCAACAGCACTCAGGCCACTGTTTCCAGGGATATGAGGGAACTGCGTCTGGTTAAGGAGCTTTCCGAGAATGGCGGTTACAAGTATGTGGCTCCCACGGATAGTCCTGTTCATAACTATTCCGAGCGCCTCAGAACCATCTTCCGCGAGTGCGTGACCTCGGTGACTTGCGCGCAGAATCTTATCGTCATCAAGACTCTGCCGGGGCTTGCTCCCGCAGCCTGCTCCGCAATAGACGGTATGGACATCAAGGAGCTTGTAGGCTCCATTGCCGGCGACGATACCGGCTTTTTGGCAATGACCGATAACGACGCAGCTCACAGCTTCTGCGACGAGATGCGCGCGATGATGAAATAATTATTGGAGGCAGAGCCGTGCTTAATTTGCTCCATATAGAAAATGTCGCGGTTATCGAGCGGGCCGATATTGAATTCGGCTCGGGTATGAACGTATTTACCGGCGAGACCGGAGCGGGCAAATCGATAATCATAGACTCTATAAATGCTATACTCGGCGACCGTGTTTCCAAGGAACTTGTGCGTACCGGTGCGGCTAATGCCGTTATAACGGCGGAGCTTACCGCGGATAACGTGCCGCTGTCCTGGTTTGAGGACAATGATATTGAGCCGGATGCTGACGGACAGATAATCCTGATGCGCAAAATATCCGCCGACGGCAAAAGCTCCTCCCGCATAAACGGTGTACCCGTGAGCGCTACCCAACTGCGCTCTTTGGGCGAGTACCTCATCGACCTCCACGGTCAGAATGACGGTCAAAAACTGCTGCGTGAAGCTAATCACCGCGCGTATCTTGACGGCTACGCCGGTCTTAACGCGGAAGTCGATGCCTATAAGGTACAGTACAGTGAGTATCTTGCCATGAAGCGTAAGCTGGAAGAACTGCGCGAGGGCGAAGCTGATAAGGAATATCGACTTGATATGCTCCGCAAAAAGATACGCGAAATCGAGAGCGCCGACCCTCAGGAGGGCGAGTATGACCAACTTACCGAGCGCCGCGATCTGCTAAATAACTCAGGCAAAATAACCGACCGCCTTGACGGGGCTTATCGCGCCCTTTATGGCAGTGACACCAACGACGGAGCTATCTCCATGATGATGGAGGCAGAGGGAGAACTGTCCACGGCAGGACGCTTTACCGACAGTGTGGACGAGCTTTATAAGGACCTCAGCGACCTGCGCTACAGGGTGCAGGACGTTACTGACCGCATACAGAGCTTTCTTGACGAGCTTGATTTTTCCCCCGGTGAGCTTGAGCGTATTGAAGCGCGTTTGAGTACTCTCAATAAGCTGCGCAAGAAATACGGATCCATAGATGAAATGCGTGAGATACTCGAGCAGGCAAAGAATGAGCTTGAGGATACCGAGTATCTTACCGAGAATATAGAGAAGCTTGAGGGTGAGCTTTGGAAGAAGAAAAAGGCCGTTTCCGCAATGGCTGCCGTAATTTCGGAAAAACGCAGGAAGGCTGCCGCTGTGCTGGAAAAGCAGATAGTGGGCGAGCTTGCGGGACTTAATATGCCCGGCGTGCGCTTTGCTGCCGAGCTTTTGCCCAAGAACAACGAGGACGGCTTCGACTCCTTCGGCTGCGACAATGTGCGCTTTATTATGTCCGCCAATGCAGGCGAGGAAATGGGTCGCATCAGCAAAATCGCTTCCGGCGGTGAGCTTTCCCGAATAATGCTTGCCATGAAAACCGTGCTTTCGGGCGCGGAGGATGCCCAGACTATGATTTTCGACGAAATCGATACCGGTGTTTCCGGACGTGCAGCCCAGAAGGTAGCCGAAAAGTTGGCGGCACTCAGCCGCGGCAGACAGGTGCTTTGCGTGACCCATCTGCCCCAGCTTGCCGTAATGGCAGACGCGCAGTATCTGGTTGAAAAGGGCAGCGACGGTGAGCGCACCTTTACCAGGGTAACTCAGCTTGAGGGCCGCGCACGCCTTGAGGAGCTTGCCCGCATAACCGGCGGCTCCAACGTAACGGAAACCCTCCTTGAAAGCGCAGCGGAGCAGATTGCCGCCGCGGAAAAATTCAAGGCGAGTTTGTGAAAAAACAAGGATTATAGAAATGATAAACGAAATAGGAACCCAAACCATAGAAACAGACCGACTGATACTTAGGCGAATGACTGAGGTAGACGCTCCAGATATGTATAATTATTGGGCGTCCGACCCACTTGTACCACGCTTTTTTACTTGGGATATACATGAAAGTATTGATGTAACTAAAGCCTTGATAAAAAACTGGGTTGCCCAATATGATGATCCGCTCTGCTTTCACTGGATTGTTTACTGTAAAGAATGTGGACACACAATAGGTACTGTCTATATAGACGATATTGATAAAGAGAATGCCAGTGGTGTGATAAGCTGCATTCTTTCACGGGAGTGGTGGGGGAAAGGTTTGGCAGCAGAAATTACCAAGGCTGTTGTAAACTTTGCTTTTGAAAAAGTGGGGTTTGCCAAGGTATTTGCTCACCATCATGAGAATAATGCAGCTTCCGGAAAAGCCTTGATTAAAGCCGGGTTTAGGTTTGTTGACAAGAGTTATCACAGCTATGAGAAAGAAAGTATCAGCGGAAAATATTTGCATTATGCTATAGAAAATTTAAACTAACCTATTGACAATACTGTTTCAATGTGCTAAAGTAAGCAAAATTCTTCAGGAGGAAAGACAATGTTCAACCGTATTCATTCCATGAATATGAATGCAAAGCGCGTCTATGGTATGTATTACCGTGACGGGCTGGCATTGTCGTACCCTCGGATAGGCTGATATAGTCTTTTTATAACCG
>CAYYLZ010000004.1:12549-72402 GCA_964472725.1 uncultured Oscillospiraceae bacterium | reverse complement strand
TTTACCACAAAAACGCGAAAAAGCCCAGCCAAGCTGGACTTTTTCGACAGACTGACCCGACGGAATTTCTTCCGTCGGGTTGTGTTATTCTGTCTTACTCCACCGTGAACACGATGCGGGGGTTTTCCGCGGCGGCGTCGAAAAAGCAGGAGAGCAGGCGGCAGCCGTAGGTTTTCAGCGCCGTCAGCATGGCAGCGGAGTTTTGCAGCTCTATCTCCGCCTCGTCCCGCTCCGAGAGCATATCCCAAAGAGCGTCGAGATTATTGCCGTACCATTCCGGGAAGTCCATCATGGCGGCTATATGCTCATGGGCGGCGGTCTTTTCGGTCATTTTTGCGCCGTCAAGTATGATTTTATTCATGCTCCCGCTCCTTTCAATAAAGCCGGTCGAAGCTTTCGTAATGGTCGGCGGTAAAGTAAATCAGCCCGTCATTGGAGTAGACTATGCGTTCTCCGTTTCGGTAACCGCCCTGATAATTGATGTCACATTCGTACCACACACGCCCCTCGGCGTCGGGCAGCAAACCCTCACGGTTGCCGAATTTATCGCCGCCGATGCTCATGCCGTAGGCAACGTCCCAGAGATTACCCTCCGAGGACACCCAGCCAAGGTCGCGTGCCTCATTCTTGGTGATGAAATTTCCGGGCAGCTTTCCGTAGGTGTGGATATATTCCGCCACGTCCTCGGGGGTATCGTACCAGCCGTCCTCGTCGATGACCTCGGGCGTTTCCTCAACGGGCGGCTCCGTGTCCGTGGGTGGTACGGGTTCTGCCGTAGGCTCGGGTTCGGCACTGTCTTCGTCGGGTTCCGACACGATTATCGACGTCGGGCCGTCGGCGCCGCCGATTACGCCAACGTCGGCGCTTTCGCTCTCGATGATGGTGTCAACGATGGCAAAGCCGATATCCACCGCGTCCTGGGCGGTGCAGCCGGCGAAGAGCGAGAATATCAGCAGCAGCGCCAGCCCAAGGCTGCCTATTCGACGAAGTTTATTTTTCATGGGTTTTCCTTTCTTTCATGTCGATGTTCTTGGCAAGGCTTCCCCTTGAGGGGAAGGGGGACCACGAAGTGGTGGATGAGGGTCTGCCGCAAGGCAGCTATCAACCGCACTGCAATTAACTTACATTCTTATTCGCTTGCGCGAATCCCCTCATCAGTCAACTTCGTTGACAGCTTCCCCTCCAGGGGGAAGCCGGGGCATTAATCCCAGTCATGTCCGTAAATCGTTATATAGATGTCCCGACAGACACCCTCAAAGTTTTGATGAATGTCACGATTTGAATATCGTTTTACCGTATATCCGCAATTTCTTAGAAATTCATCGCGTGCGGAGTCTTTTTTCAGGCCGTTATCGTCGTAGTGCTGCGTTCCGTCAAGCTCGATGACAAGCTTTGCTGACGCGCAGAAAAAGTCAACAATATATGAACCTATAATCTGCTGCCGCCTTACAGTAACATTCAGTCCTTTCAGAAAATCATACCACAAGTGCCGCTCTTCCGGCGTCATATGTTTTCGCAGATTCTTCGCACTTGGCAAAAGTTTTTTGTTGTATTTTGTTTCCATAATTACTCCTTTTGCCATTTTTCACTTTTGCAGCGCACCTGTTATGCCTTCTCCCTTGAGGAGAAGGTGGCATTTGCGGAGCAAATGACGGATGAGGGTCTGCCGCAAGGCAGCTATTAACCGCACTGCAATTAACTTACATTCTTATCCGCTTGCGCGGATTCCCCTCATCAGTCAACTTCGTTGACAGCTTCCCCCCAGAGGGGGGAAGCCATGCCGTTGACGCAAATTCATATTCTAAACTACTCTCCGCGGTAACAAACACGCTCACAGACCAGCGACACGGTAATTCTCAATTATCAATTATTTTAAATCTTATTCCAAAACTCCTCATCGGAGACCTTGGTTTTTATGCGGGCCTTATCCACTTCCTCACGGAAGTCGCAGGCGGAGGCGAACTCGCAGTAGACGCAGGGGTCCTCGGCGGGATTTTTAAGGGGATTGGCGAGAATACTGCCGGATTTGACCTCCTTGCCCATCTCCCGGAGCACGTTTTCCACGTGGCCTGCCAACTTACCCAGCTGAGCGGCGGTGGCAAGGCTGCCGCTGACCTCGCCCTTTTTGAACTTGACGGGAATTCGGGCGGGCGCGTCGCCATGCTCCATGGCCTCGATAACAGAAGCGTCGTTGAGGATAAGGCCGGAGCGCAGCAGCTTTTTGTGGCGCTCCTTTTCTATTTCCGCGTCGGTGCTGCCCCGGGGCATAGCCAGCAGCAGATCCTTGGCGGGAGAGTAGAGCACGCCAGCGGGAACTATCTTCTTATTGCCACCGTAATGCTCACCGCCCTCTTTTTCAAGGGCGAAAAGGTAAATGAGCATCTGTATACCCTTGCCGTACCACACGTCGGTAAGATTGAACTTTGTTCTGCCGGTCTTGTAGTCCGCAACGCGCAGGTACAGGTTATCCTTATCTATCCAGCCGTCCACACGGTCTACCTTGCCCTCCAGCTCCAGCTTTACATCGCCGCAGTCTATCTCCACCGGGGGCAGGTCGCCGCCCCGGGCGAATTCCAGCTCGAAGTCGAGGGGGTCGAAGTCGGAATTGAGGAATTCCTCGGCAACGTCACGGGCGATGCTCATAACGCCGGACTTCAGGCGGTAGAACAGGTATCTGAAGCGGGCGGACTTGCCCTCAAGGCCGTTCATCACCTCGTCCACGTATTTTTTCACATACTTTTCCGCCAGCTTCAGGCATTCGTCCACGCCTATCGCCGCCATGCCGCCCTTCTCGCCCGCCTCACGAGCCATATTCTCCATGACGTAGTGGACGAAGTTGCCGAATTCCGGCGCGTCGATGGCAGAGCTTGCCCGCTCCTTTGCCCGCAGGCCGTAGCGCATAAAATATGCAAAGCGGCAGACGTTGAACTTCTCCACCTTGGAGGCGGTCATCTTGAACTGCTCGCCGTAAAGCTCCTTTACGGATTTCTCGCCAAGGCTGCCTCGGGGAGCGCTGACCGCTTGGGCGGCCTCTGCGTACCTGTCGCCCCAAAGCTCATGGGCAATATTCCTCGCCGCTTCGGCTCGGGCTGAGCCGTCGCCGGAAAGAGCAAGGCGGAACAGGGGCTCGGAGGCCTGGGCTTCCGCCCAATCCTTAAGGCTTGCGCCGGAAACGGCCTTGCAGCCGCAAAGGGCTTCCATGCGACCGGTAAGGAAGGAGGGCGAGCCGCCCGAAGGCCAGGAAACATAAAGAGTATCGGAGGCGGCGGAGATGGCAAGATATATGGAGGAAAACTCTCGGCAGAGCTCCTCGTCCTGCACGGCGCTCAGCTCCAGACCCAGCTCGGAGAGCAGGCGGCGCTCCTCGCCGGAGAATACACCTCGGGCAGAGCCGGGCATGGGCAGGCTGCCCTCTTCCGCGCCGAGGATCATCAGCTTTTTCACCCGCCTGCCTCGCATGCGGGTCAGCTCGCCGAAGCTTACGCTGTCAAGGGCGGTAGGTATACTGCCGGAGGAAAGGGTGGAAACGAGCAGGGAAAACAGCTTCGTGCCCTCCTGCGCGTCCATATCCGCCTCGCCCAGCACCTCGGCCAGCTGCTCAAGAGCGGAGACCATCAGCTCCCAGTCACGAACAAGGGCGTCGGCCTCGGCGTTTTTATCATTCTTTCTAAATTCTGCCGCCTTTGCGCCCAGCACCTTGGAAAGCTCGGCCGCTTCAAGGTAAGAGTAGATAGCCGCCGCAATATCCGCCGCCGTTTTCGCCTCTTTCAGCTTTTCGGAAAGGGTCAGCAGGGGCGCGACGGCACGGCTGCGTATACCGTTTATTCTGTCAAGTCGGCTTCTGTCGCTGTCCGTAAGCTCCATGAAGCCACGGGGATTCATGGTCCATTCCTTTTTCCACGCGCTCTCGCCGCGGATAGTCCAGGTGGCGCAGTAGTTTTCCAGCTCGCCCACCTCGTCGGGCATAATTCGGGCAAGGCCGGTTTTAAGGCAGCGCAGAACGTCCTCCCTGCGCCAGCCGCCGCTTATTACCTCAAGGGCGGAAAGGGTCAGGGCGAACAAGCCCCGTCGGGACACCTCCTCGCGGCTGTCGCTGAACACCGGCACGCCGTAAAGCTCGAAAACGCTGCCGCCGATGCTCTCATACTTATTGAAATCACGGGCAGCCACCGCAATATCCGACCAGCGCAGGTCGGGCTCGTCCTTCATCCAGGCGAGAATTTGGGCGGCAGCCAGCTCACATTCGCTGAAAACGCTGTCGGCAGCCACCATGAGGGCGCTTCCGTCAGGCCGGGCGTTCTCAATTTTATTATAGTTGAACAGATTTTCGCTGAGCAGCGCCAAAGCGGGGGCGCGGCTCTCGTCCTCATAGTCCGCTCTTTCGGTGACGACGGGGATATTGCGCTCCTTTGCCATGGCAAGCAGGCGATGATATGTCATATCAGCAATGGCGAAGCGGCTTTCCTCCTCGCCGGTTCGGCAGAGCGTAAGGGTAATGTCACCGCCACGCTCCATCAGCGCCTCCAGCACCTTCATTTCAAGGGCGGTAAAATCCGTAAAGCCGTCGATATAGAAGCCGCCGCTGCCCACCTCGCTCTTTGGCATAAGGTCGGCAAGGCGCTCAAGGCGCTCGCGGGGGTCAGTCAACAACTGAGAGAGCAGCGCGTCAAATGCGCCGCAGATAAGGGAAAGGTCTCGAAGCTTGTCGCCGATGCTGCCCTCGGTCTGCTCCGCCAGCTCGCCCAGGCGCTCTGCGCCCGTCATGCTGCGGGCAAGCTCCTCCCGGGCTTCCAGCAGGCTTTCGAGGAATTCCTCACGGTGCTCACGGGAAGCGTAGACCTTAAGACGGGAGGACACCGCCGCCACGGCACGGCTCATAAGCAGCAGCTTTGTACCCTTATCCGGCACTACCTCCGCCGCACCGCCAAGCTCCGTGAACACACGGCTGCAAAGGCGGGTGAAGCTGAGCACCTCGGCGCGCATATTCACCGGCGCGCCGCAATGGGCCGCAAGGGCGCGCTCCGCCTCGTGGCTGCCCTGCTCGGGAGTGAGCAGAACCAGCCCCGCGCGGCTGCTGTTTTTTATTTCGTCAAGTATTCGGTGGGTCTTACCCGAGCGGGCAGGCCCGTAAATTATTTTCAGCACGGCGTTTCCTCCGTAAAAATTGAAAATTGAGAATGGAGAATTGAGAATTATTTTATTTAAGTTTAAGACCAAGCACCAATTTTGCTGCCAAGCTCTCAATGCCGCCGGGGATTCCCACGCTTCGCTCGGAATGACAACTTTTTAGACTATATCGTTGTAATTTACACTGCAAAAATCTCCGGTGTAACAGTAAAATAGGCACTTATATAATACCGGCCGCCCCTGACACGAACCCTAATTCTCAATTTTCAATTATCAATTATATAAGGTCTCTGAACTGCAAAGCCTCAGCTACATGTCTTGCCTGTATGCTTTCGCTGCCGGCAAGGTCGGCAATGGTGCGGGCGACGCGGAGTATTTTATCATGGGAGCGGGCGGTGAGGCCAAGGCGGTCGTAGGCTGCGCGGAGCATGCTGTCGCCCTTTGCGTCGAGGACGCAGTATTTGGCCAGCTCACGGCTGCCCATATAGGCGTTGCAGCCCACGCTTGTGCCCGCAAAGCGCTCCTGCTGTATCTTACGGGCGGCGTTCACTCTTTTGCGGATAGTTGCGGAGTCTTCGCCGCTGGGCTTTTCCCGCAGCTCGTCGTACTCCAGCGAGGCCACGTTCACAAACAGGTCTATTCTGTCAAGGAGGGGGCCGGAAATGCGTCCCTTATAGGCGCGCACCGAGGCTTCGGAGCAGGTGCAGCGTCCGGAGGGGTGTCCGTACCAGCCGCAGCGGCAGGGGTTCATGGCGCAGACCAGCATGAAGCGGCTGGGATAGGTGACGGAGGTGGCCACGCGGGAGATGGTCACCTCGCCGTTCTCCATGGGCTGACGCAGTATCTCAAGGGTTTCCCGGGAAAACTCCGGCAGCTCGTCCAGAAACAGCACACCGTTATGGGCCAGCGAAATCTCGCCGGGTTTGGGATTGGCTCCGCCGCCGGAAAGACCGATGGCGGACACCGTATGGTGAGGCGCCCGGAATGGGCGCTGGGTGACGATAGGGTGATCCTTGCCGGTAAGACCGGAAATGGAATGTATCTCCGTGGTCTCCATGGCTTCCTCGCGGCTCATATCGGGCAGGATAGAGGGCAGCCTTGCGGCAGCGAGACTCTTACCGCTTCCCGGAGGGCCGCTCATAAGCAGGTTATGGGAGCCACTGGCACATATTTCCAACGCACGGCGCACATTGGCCTGACCCTTCACCTCGGCGAAGTCCAATATACCGCCGTACTCACCGGAGAAGGGCGGGGCGGTCACCGGTTCGATGGGGGTCTCGCCGTAAAGGTGGTCCATGAGCTGAGCAACATGCTCCACGGGGTAGACCTCCACGCCCTCGGCGAAGGCCGCCTCACGGGCGTTATCGGCAGGCACGAAAAGGCGCTTTATGCCCTCCCGCTCGGCGGCGAGAGCCATAGACAGAGCGCCGTTGACGCTCCGCACCTCGCCGGAAAGGGAAAGCTCGCCTATAAAGGCCGCGTCGGCAGGGAGAGCGGATATATTCTCCGTAGCGGAAAGGATACCGAGGAGTATGGGCAGGTCGTAGACAGTGCCGCCTTTTTTGGTATCGGCAGGGGCAAGATTGACGGTTATGCGCCCGGAGGGGAAGCTGTAGCCGCAGTTCTTTATGGCGGCGCGCACTCTGTCCCGTGCTTCCTTGACGGCGGTATCGCCAAGGCCGACTATATCGAAATTGGTAAGACCCGTGGACACAAAGCACTCCACGCTTACGCCGTAGCCGCGTATACCGTGAACGCCCAGCGAGCGAACTTTACCTGTCATATTTGCCACCTCGTTTATAATTGAAAATCGAGAATTGATAATTGATAATTATGGGTGCGGTGCTGTTTGTTTTTGCGCAGCACTTTATTTTTTGTCATTCCGAGCTTGCGAGGAATCCCCCCGGTTGAACGGTATGCAGTGACGACTGCGGCAGAACCATTCGGGGGATGCTTCGCTTCGCTCTGCATGACGTATAAATATAGAAGTCACTTCGCAGGGAACGGTCTTGCCGTTCCGTTTAACGATACTGCCCAAGCGGAACGCTCAAGAGCGTTCCCTACGGTGGAAACTATAGATTTTGCAGGGAACAATGAGAATGTTTGAACAGAGAACAATGCCGCTAATGCAAATGTTTCTACGCCGTAACGAATACGCTCACAGAATAACGACACGGTAATTCTCAATTTTCAATTATCAATTCTCAATTATTCAAATACTCCGCCAGAATATCCCTATTTACCTTTTCCTTTTCCACAAGGCGGGCGATGGCGCTCTCCCGAGCCTCGGGGGAGAACTCGGCAAGGGCGTCGGTGATAAGGGCGCAGAGCTTGTCCGCCGTTACTGCGGAAAGGTCAACGTAATGCTCGTAGCCAAGGTAATCGAGGAAGGAACTGACCTTGGGGTCATACACCACGCCTACCAGCGGCACGCCGTGGCCTGCGGAGAAGATAAGGCCGTGCAGGCGCATGGAAACAACTGCGCTCATGCGGGACATGAGGCCGATGACCACATCGGAGTCCATAGCCGTTTCCATCACGTGAGCCGGGGCCTTCATCAGTCGCGCCACTTCGGCAGCGGCCTCGGCGTCCTTAACGTGGCTTATGGGTATGAACAGCGGGGTCAGTCCGTACTTTTCGTAGGCAAAATCCGCCGCGGCGGCAATATCCGCGGTTTTTTCGGCAAAGCCCTCCCAGTAGCGCAGGGCGAAGCCGATATATTTACCCTTGGGGTCAAGCCCCTCGGTGAGCATAAGGCTGTTCACCGCAGTGTCGCCTGCGGCAGGCAGCAGCAGCGAGGGGTCGGCGGCCAGATGTATCTCCGGCTTCGTAACACCCATATCCGCCAGCTCGGTCATGGAGCCGTCCTCACGCAGGGTTATGCAGTCCACATTTTCGTTTATTATACGGGCGGCAAGGCGGCGGTTATATCCACGGTTTACGGGGCCTATACCGCAGCCGTACATGAGCACCGGCACGCCCCTGCGGTGGGCGCAGCGGAGGGTGAACAGATAGAACCACAGGGAGCGGCGGCTGGTAACGTCCTGAATGAGGCTGCCGCCGCCGTTTATATAAAGGTCGGCCTTCATGCAAAGGCGGGCGAAGGAGAACACATTGAACGAGAACACCGAGCGCACACGATGGAAGTAGCGGGTCTCACGGGGATTGACGGAAAGAACGGTTATCACCGCATCGGGGGAAACGGCTCGCACCTCGTTCATAATGGAGCGAAGAATTGCCTCGTCGCCGGAGTTGCCCCGTCCGTAAGCGCCGCAGATAATGACGTTTTTCCGCTTCGCCTTGCTTCGGCGGAGAATGGTTTCGTAAATTTCACGCTGGGTGCGGCAGGTGGCTTCAAGGGAGAACTGAGCCGCCACCTTGTCATGGAGATTGCGCGCCATTTTCTTTCTGGCGCCCTCGTTTTCGGCAAGCATGCTCAGCGCCTTGCCCAGCTTCTCATAATCACCCGGCTCGAAGAGCATACCGCTTACGCCGGAGTCGATAAGGGCGGGCACGCCGCCCACACGGGAGCTGACGGTAGCCAGCTTATACCGCGCGCCCTCGGTGAGAGCGTAGGGGAAGGTTTCGGAAACGCTGGTGAGGGTATTTATATCGAGGCAGGAATAGAAAGCGTCCGTGTCCGTTATCCAGCCCATAAAGGCCACTTTATCCGCCACGCCCAGTTCCTTTGCAAGGCCACGGAGCGTTTCCTCCTCGGGGCCTTCGCCCGCGATGAGCAGACGCAGGCGGGGCTGAGATTTTTCCGCAAGGGCGAAGCCACGGATAAGAGTGGCGATATCCTTGACGGGGTTAAGGCGGGCGGCGATGCCCACGTTTATGCTGTCAGCGGGAAAAGCGATGCCGTGGGCTGCGTAGAACGATTTGCGGTCGGGCAGGTTTTCGGCGGTTTTCATCTCAACGCCGTTATAGATGGTGAAGAGCTTATCCGGCTCAAATCCCCGGGAAATAAGCAGCTCCGTCATGGAGGAGGACACGCCGGTGAGGTAGTCCATTCTCCGCAGAGCCAGCGCGTTTGCCACGCCGTAGGTCATGCGGGCTGCCGGGCGACCCATGTAGTCCAGCTTGGGGTCGCTGTGAACGGTGGTGAGCAGGGGCACGCCGGCATGACGCTTCAGCAGCGCCGCCATGAAGTTGCCGCGGGCGCCGTGGCTGTGGATAATATCGAAGCTTTCCTCGTCAACCAGCGCTTTCAGCTCTTTCAGGTCTTTAAGGGGGTTGCGGTTGGCTATAATACGGGTATCAATGCCCATCTCGCGGGCTTCCGTGGAAAATTCGCCCTCGGTGAAGCAGACCATACAGACCCTGTCGGTCTTTGAAAGCTCACGCAGAAGCGTGAGGACATGGGTCTTGGCGCCGCCTATATCGCCGCCGCTTATAAGAGTGAGAATATTCATGTGTTTTCCCTTTCTCGGTAAGGTGTAATTGAGAATTGAAAATAGAGAATTATGGGTGCATGCGTATCGTTTCTGCTGTGCACCATTATGTGTCATTCCGAGCACAGCGAGGAATCCCCAGGTTGAATGGGGGGGCAGCAACGACAGTGGCAGAACCATTCGGGAGATGCTTCGCTTCGCTCTGCATGACGCGTAGAACGGATTCTTCGGGCTTCGCCCTCTGACGAGGCCGGTAGGGCGGCTTGCCCTCAAGCCGCCGTAATGTAACGACTACGGGGGCATAAGCGATAACCCGCAAAAACAATTGTGTTTTCGCAATGGGTATGATATTATAAGCTATACACTTATAATATAAGTAACATCTAATTATACATCATTAATTTTTCAGGGTAAAGTCCAAGGAGCAGAATAGTGTGAAAAAGTCACACTAATATCATTTAAAGCCCATCGGCAACATGGAGGATTTTTTATGGAAAACAAGAAGAAAAAGTTTAAATTCAACATTATTGACGTTGTTGTTATCGTTGTGATTCTCGCTATTGCGGCTTTCTTTGCCATGAAGTTCATCGACTTCGGCGACAACTCCTACGTGACCGTCGGCAGTTCCGACAGAGTGCGCTATGTGGTCGAGGTGGAGGTAATGAAGAAGGATATGTACGAAGAGATCCTCAAGGAGCTGCCCACCCAGATGATCGCCAACGGCGCTTACTGCGACGGCTACGTTGTATCCGCCGAATGTGAGCCCTGCCTCGTTACCGACATCGAATTCAAGGACAGCGGCAACCCCCTGTCCCTCTACCATGTTGTTCCCACCGACGAGTACGTCACCGTGCGCTTTACCTGCGAGGCAGGACTGCTGGAGGGCACCATGCTCAACAACGTGGGTTCTCAGGAGATACGCATCGGCCGCCCCAACTACGTAAAGGGCAAGGACATCGAGGTCGTGGGCACCATCATCTCCCTTGAGTACATCGAGGACGCGGCATGACGAAGATATACATCGTCCGCCACGCCGAGGCCGAGGGCAACCTCTACCGCCGCATTCACGGTCAGTACGACAGTCTTGTAACGCCCCGCGGCATGGAGCAGATAAAGGCACTGGAAAAGCGCTTTGAGGATATCCACATTGACGCGGTCTATTCCAGCGATCTCTGCCGCACCCGCACCACCGCAGGCGCAATATACATTCCCAAGGGTCTGCCTCTTATCACCACTCCCGCTCTCCGGGAGGTTGCCATGGGCATCTGGGAGGACGATATGTGGGGCCGCATTGAGGTGGACTTCGCCGAGCAGTACAGCTACTACAACAACTCCCCCGATAAGTGGGATATTCCCGGCGGCGAGCACTGGGACGACCTCTGCAGCCGCATCACCGGCGCAATGATCACCATTGCCGCCGAAAACCCCAACAAAACCGTTGCCGCCGTTACCCACGGCTGCGCGATCCGCGCCCTCATAAGCGTTATCAAGGGCATTCCCGCCTCGGAGATAAGCACCGTGCAGTACTGCGACAACACCGCCGTGGCTCTCGTCACCGTAGAGGAGGGCAAAATGACCCTCGAATACATGAACGACGCCTCTCACCTGCCCGACGAGCTTACCGCCTTCCGCCACGAAACATGGTGGAAGAGCAAAAAGGCCTCCGACGGGCGCAACATGCGCATCGAGCCTTTCAACGTAGCCGCCGCCAAGGAGCGCTACATAGCCCGCTACCGTGAGGCGTGGGTAATTTCCCACGGCAGCGAGAAGGGCTTTTCCGATATCTACCATGACTGGGCGGTAATGCGCAGTCTGAACAACCCCCGCGCCGTTGCCGAGGCAACCGTGGGCGGCAAAATTGCGGGCATGATAGAGCTGGCTCCCGAGTCCGGCGAAAAGGAGGGCTACGGTCACATTGCTTTCCTCTGCATGGACCCCGAATACCGCCATCGTGGCTTTGGCATACAGCTTATCGGCCACGCCATTTCTTTCTACCGTCCTCTCGGACGAACCAGGCTGCGGCTGAACGTGGCCGCGGACAACAAAAACGCAGTTAAGTTTTACGCCAAATGCGGCTTTGTGGAAGCCAAGCGTGAGCCGGGCGGCTTTGGCGAAGTGATAGTAATGGAAAAAGGAATAGCACTGCCGTGAACGAATTGTTTCTGCCTGTAAGCCGCGAGGACATGGAAGCCCGTGGCTGGTATTATTACGACTTCCTGCTGATAACGGGCGACGCCTATGTGGATCACCCGTCTTTCGGCACGCCCGTTATCGGCCGCGTGCTGGAAAAGGACGGCTTCCGCGTGGCTATTCTGCCCCAGCCGGACTGGCATGACGCCGAGGCCATCAAGGCCATGGGTCGCCCCCGCTACGGCTGCATGCTCTCGGCGGGCAACCTCGACTCCATGGTTGCTCATTATACCGCCGCCAAGCGCCACCGCAGCGAGGATTTTTACAGTCCCGGCAAAAAAGCGGGACTGCGTCCCGACCGCGCCAGCATAGTCTACGCAAACCGCGTGCGCGAAGCCTTCCCCGGTCTGCCGCTGGTAATAGGAGGCATGGAGGCCTCCCTGCGCCGCTTCGCCCACTACGATTACTGGGACGACAAGGTGCGCGGCTCCGCCATAGTGGACGCGGGCGCGGATTTCCTTGTATACGGCATGGGCGAGACCGCCTGCCGTGAGATAGCCCGCCGCCTGAAGGCAGGCGAAAAGCCTTCCGAAATGAACGATATCCGCGGCACCGTTATCTGCCGCCCCACCGCCGATGTCTGCGCCTTCCCCTACGTGGAGGTTCCCTCCCTTGCGCAGGTGCGCAGCGATAAGCCCGCCTATGCCGAAGCCTGCCGCGTCCAGTACGCCGAGCACGACCCCGTCCGCGGCAAGGCCGTAGTTCAGCAGCACGGCGAGCGCTATGTTATCGTCAATCCCCCCGCCATGCCCCTCAATCAGCAGGAGCTGGACGAGGTTGCCGCCCTGCCCTACACCCGTGAGTACCACCCCATGTACGAGGAGATGGGCGGCGTACCCGCCATTGAGGAAGTGCGCTTCTCCGTTATCCACAATCGCGGCTGCTTCGGCGGCTGCCACTTCTGCTCCCTTGCATTCCATCAGGGACGCATGGTCACCTCCCGCAGCCATGAGTCCGTTATAAAAGAGGTCGAGGGCTTCACCAAGCACCCCCTTTTCAAGGGCTACGTTCACGATGTTGGCGGCCCTACCGCCAATTTCCGCCACACCTCCTGCGCCAAGCAGTTGAAAAAGGGTATGTGCGCCGACCGGGGCTGCCTTGCCCCCACGCCCTGCCCCAATCTGGACGCAGACCATAGAGATTACCTTTCCCTGCTGCGGAAGCTCCGGCAGATTCCCGGCGTGAAAAAAGTTTTCGTCCGCTCCGGCATACGCTTCGACTACATGCTGCAGGACAAGAGCGGCGATTTCTTTGCGGAGCTGGTGCGCCATCACATCAGCGGTCAGCTTAAGGTCGCCCCCGAGCACTGCATCGACGGCGTTCTCGGCTACATGGGCAAGCCCCCCATTGAGGTCTACGAGCGCTTCATGGAGAAATACGCCAAGCTGAACAAGCAGTACGACAAGCAGCAGTTTGTAGTGCCCTACCTCATGTCCTCCCACCCCGGCTCCACCCTTAAGGACGCGGTGCGGCTGGCGGAGTACCTGAAGTCCAAGGGCGTGCGCCCCGAGCAGGTGCAGGATTTCTATCCCACCCCCGGCACCCTCTCCACCTGCATGTACTACACGGGCATTGACCCCCGCACCGGCAAAAAGGTCTACGCCGCCCGGGATTACCACGAAAAGGAGCTGCAGCGCGCACTGCTCCAGTGGACGCGCCCCGAAAAGAAGGCGCTGGTCATCGAGGCACTGAAAAAGGCAGGCCGCGAGGATCTCATCGGCTACGGTAAACACTGCCTTGTCCGCCCCGACACGCCCCCCGCCCGATATTCCAAAAAGCCCGCCCCGAAAAATGTTGTTTTCGAGAAAAAGAGCGATAATAAGGGCAGGAAGAAGAAATAAAATTATCCCGCATTGGATAGCCAATGCGGGATTTTTGTATATGCGGTGTTTAAATTTAATGGCTAAGCTTCCCCTTGAGGGGAAGCTGGCGGCGAAACCGACTGATGAGGTGGCCGCCGAAGGCGGAAATGGCACAACGAGTTAGAACGGCAGCAAAATCGGTGCATCGCATACACCTCATCCGCCCCAGTGTGCGCACTGGGGCACCTTCCCCTCAAGGGGAAGGTTAACCCTCATTAAGATTACTTACCGCTCCCTACAAAATAATTATCAATTCTCCATCATCGTTTCCCTATACCCCGTGGCGCGGTCAACGAGGTTTATAAGCGCCTCGCCGCGAACATAGCGGGCAAGGTTTTCGCAGCAGATATCCGCGATTTTCCGCTCGGTCTCTGGCAGGTGTCCGAACCCGATACCCGCCACGTGGGGGGTAATGATGACATTCTCCATATCCCAGAGGGGGCTGCTTTCGGGCAGGGGTTCGGGAGCGGTAACGTCCAGGGCCGCGCCGAAGAGATGGCCTTCCGCCATTACCTTTTCCAGTGCGGCGATATCGATAAGGCTGCCGCGGCCTGCGTTGACCAGCACTGCGGTCTTTTTCATCAAACGCAGACGGCGCTCGTCCAGCAGACCGGCGGTCTCCTTTGTGCCGGGCAGCACGCAGAACACATAATCCGCCAGCGCCAGCTGCTCGTCCAGCTCATCGAGGGTATACATTTCGTCGAAACCCTCGGGGATAGCGCGGGGCACGCGGCGCACGCCCGCAATGGTCATGCCGAAGGGCTTCATGCGGCGGGCAACGCACACGCCGATATCGCCCGCACCCAAAATCAGCGCCCGCTTGCCCTCAAAGGTCAGCTCGCAGCCGATATCCTGCCAGCGACGGCGGCGGGCATAGGCGGGGATAAGTCTTGCCAGCGCCATTGCGCAGGATACCATATACTCGGCAATGACGGGGCCGAAGGCACCGCTGGCGTTGGTCATGGTCACACCCTCGGGAACGGCGGCGGCGATGGCGTCCACACCCGCCCATGTTGCCTGCAGCAGCTTAAGATTTTTCGCCACGGCAAACAGTCCGGGGTTCACGAAGCCGATGAGCACCTCGGCCTCGGCCATTATTTTCTCCGCCTCGGCCTTGGGCGTATCCATGCCCAGCTCGGTAAAGCGGCATACCCCGCCGCCGGCGGCTATGATCCGTTCCTTGTTTTCCTCGCGGAAACCGGAGGACAGCACTACGTTTATCATCATGTCAGCTCCCTTTTTTCATTCATTTGCCACTATCATAACAGATTATTCCTTAAAATGGAACGCCATCTTTACCGAACTTTATCAATTTCCCGCATTGACAAAAACATTTTATCATGCTATATTACTTCTCGAATATTTCAAGATAACAGGCAGGTATCATCAAATGGAATCCGACGACGGCGGCTACGCTAACAGTCTAATAAAAACCACATATAATTTTTGTTCGGCATACTCGCGCTCCGCTTGACGGGGTTAGATGAGTGTGTCTTTTTTGCACCCTTTTTTAGTTATTTAGGAGGAAACTTTCTTGGACACAGTGATTTGGCAATTACTTCTTCAGCTTATTCTCATCGCTCTCAACGCGGTATTCGCCTGCGCTGAGATAGCCGTTATTTCCATCAACGACATAAAGCTCCAGCAGCTGGACGCTCAGGGCGACAAGCGCGCCACCCGTCTGCTGAAGCTCACCGAGCAGCCGGCGAAATTCCTGGCTACCATTCAGGTGGCCATCACCCTCTCGGGCTTTCTGGGCAGCGCATTCGCGGCGGACAACTTCTCCGACAAGCTGGTAAATCTGCTGCTGCGCCTGAACGTACCCATTCCCGAGGCCACGCTGGACTCCATCTCCGTTGTGCTCATCACCCTTATCCTCTCCTTCCTCACCCTTGTGCTGGGCGAGCTTGTTCCCAAGCGCATCGCCATGCAGAAGGCGGAGAAGCTGGGTCTTGCCATGGCCAATATGATAAGCTTCTTCGCCAGAATTTTCGCCCCCGTTGTATGGCTGCTCACCGCCTCCACCAACGGCGTGCTGCGCCTGTTCGGCATCGACCCCGACGCCGAGGAGGAGGAAAACAGCGAGGAAGAGATACGCATGATGGTGGACGCGGGCAGCAAGCTGGGCACCATCGACATCGAGGAGCGGGAGATGATACAGAACGTTTTCGAGTTCGACGACATCTCCGTTGACGAGTTCGCCACCCACCGCACCGACATCGAGGTACTCTGGACCGAGGACGACGAGTACATATGGGAGGACACCATTTACTCCACCGGCTTCAGCCTCTACCCCGTATGCGACTCCACCGTGGACAACGTTATCGGCGTGCTCAACGTGAAGGACTATTTCCGCTACAAGGACGGCGGCCGCGAAAGCGTTATGGCAAACGCGGTCAAGGCACCCTATTTCGTGCCCGAGACCCTCACTGCCGACGTGCTTTTCAAGCAGATGAAGCAAAAGCGCAACCGTTTCGCCGTGCTTCTTGACGAATACGGCGGCGTAAGCGGTATTGTTACCATGAACGACCTGCTGGAACAGATAGTGGGCGACCTGAACAACGGTCCCGAGGAGGAGGACGAAGCCCCCGAGTTCGAGCAGTTGGAGGAAAACAAGTGGGCAGTGCGCGGCAGCCTCCCCATCGACGAGCTTTGCGAAAAGCTGGGTATCGCCCTTGAAGAAGGCGATTTCGACACCTTCGGCGGCCTTGTCTTTGACGCCTACGGCTTCATTCCCGAGGACGGCAGCCGCTTCGAGATAGATATCCCGCCCATGCACATCAGCGTCACCGATATTCTCGAGCACCGCATCGAGCGGGCAATAATCACTATCGAGAAAAAAGAAGAGGAATAAAATGTAATCGAGATAACTCCTTTGCAGGATTTTCGATATATGCCTGCGGCATTCGATATGTGCTGACGCACTCGATATGTTTGCTTAGCAAACGAGGGATTTATATCAAACATATTCATAATACAAGAGCAAGGACAAATGGTGCTTACCATTTTGTTCTTGCTCTTTTCGCGTTCCGCTTCGCTGCCGGCAGCGCAAAATAATCGCGTCATTCCGAGCATCGCGAGGAATCCCCCGCTTGAATGGAACGCAGTAACAACTGCGGAAAAACCATTTGGGAGATTCTTCGGGCTGCGCCCTCTGAATGACGCATAAAACCAACCCCCGCAGGGAAACCTGCGGGGGTTAAGGTCACCATAGAGAAATGCTCCATATCTGATACACTGTGTTCACAAGGAAAACCGCGAAGCAGAGGTACTGGCCGAAGCGGGCAAGGCGAAGAGCCCGGAAGCGGTACATGATGTACAGCGCGAAGGGCAGCACCGCGTATTTGTATATGCAGAGGAACACCGGGAACCGGAGCATCAGCTGAAAGAACGGATTCATCTCAAAGGCCCCGGGTACGTTGTCGAGAGCGTAGAGCGTGAACCACAGGTCGAAGATGTTCAGCAGATAAGTGGCAAGCAGCAGAATAAGCAGCGGCTTGCTTTGTGATTTAAGCAGCTCTTTCATGGGTTAATTGTCGCGGGGATCAGCGGCGGAGGGAGAAACCTGGAAATCCAGCTTTCCTTCCTTTTCATAGACCGCAACAACAATGACGCTTCTGCCATTGCTGTATTCTTCAACAGCCGTGTACATGTCGCCAAAAATCTTTGCCTGATCTTTTGCCCAGTCCATCATAGTATTGCCCTCATTTGCAGGGTCTTCGGCATCATAGGTAGATGCGGCGACCATAGTGTCATAGAATGCGCCTGCGTCAGCACGTGCCTGTGCGCTGTCATAATACTCCTGCCACAGCTTATAGCAATCTTCACACTTATTCCATGTGGAGGAATTTGCCGTCAGTCCACTGCCATTATTATAAGTCTCGCCAACAACGGCCTTAGGGAATTTCAAGTCAGAATCAACGTACTTTGAAATACTTGAAGGGAATCCAATCAGGTCCAAAGCTCCTTCACCGTAATTGGCAATTTCACTACTATGATTGGCGCAACTTGTGTGGTTATTTGCATTCGTTACAAAATTCGCAAAACATTGGCTATAAGCTCCACGAACAGCAGCATAATGTTCACGGCCGGGCAGTCCAAAACCCTCTGTACCTTCGCTGGTCAATTTTGCCCACGTTTCAACAAAAGTAGAGCGATCCACATCTGCCATTGCATTTGCCAAAGAAGCTACTATTTCATCACTATTTGTATAATCATCACTCAGCACCTGCTTAGTTACTGAATCACCATAGACCAAATTTTTCTTATAAGTTACCGCTCCGTCTTTTACCGTTATTATCTTAGTTTTTTCAAGTATATTCATGAAGTTTACTACTGCCGTACCCATTGTATCGACCTTATCAATCATGGCCTCCGCTTCAGCATAGAAGGAGGCGTAGGTACCGCTCTCCCATGAGTCATACTTCAGCTTCAGTTCGGTAGAGTAATCAGAACCGTATGCGGCAGAGATGGCAAAATCCAGAGGATTGCCAGCAGAACCCTCGGGCAAAATAATTTTCGCATAATTATTCTGATCATCCAGTGCCGTATGGCTCATCACAATGAAACCAACGGGCTTCTGCAGACCCTTCTCATACTGGTCTTCCACCTCAAAGCTGGCCAGATAGGAGTTGCCTGCGGTTTCAACCGCGCGAACTACATTACCCGCCAGTACCATATCCGCTTTTTTATTCGCGTTTTTCACATAGCCGCTGTAACCAACGGTGGCGCCGCCTGCCAGTATACCCAGTATGGCGATCACCACAACAAGCTCCACAAGGGTAAAACCGGCGGTTCTCCGTGGTTTTTTTCGTTTCATAATCATTTTCCTTTCTTATTAACAGATCGATAAAGTTTACTTGTCATTCAGAGGCACGAAGTGCCGAAGAATCCCCCATGTAGACGCTGTTTGTAATCGTTCCTGCGTACTATTCAACCGTGGGATTCCTCGCTCCGCTCGGAATGACGGTAAGAGCTAAATCACATTTTTGATATAGTGTACTTTTGCAAACAGTTCAGTTTTTGCCCACATATCCGTTAATTATTGGGAAAATGCCTTGAATAATTGCATTATTTGATATATAATTGCACCAATAAAAAAAGCACCCTGAATTTGCAAAAGTACACTTTTACAAATTCAGAGTGCTTTTTGTTTAATCCCCATTTTCAAATTTTCGGGCCTTGCTGTAGAAGGTGCCGGGCGGCATATTGCAGGCTGCGGCGGCTTCTTTCAGCGTAAGCTTTTTATCCCGCCACGCCTTATGCACCTGGTAAAAATTCTCCGGCAGAGGCGCGGGCGGTCTGCCGAACTTCACGCCCCGCGCTTTGGCGGCAGCTATACCCTCGGCCTGCCGCTGACGGATATTGCTGCGCTCGTTCTCCGCCACGAAGCTGAGCAGCTGCAGCACGATATCGCTTATAAACGTGCCCAGCAGATCTTTGCCCCGGCGGGTATCCAGCAGCGGCATATCAAGAACCACAATATCAATGCCTTTTTCCTTGGTCAGCGTCCGCCACTGCTGCAATATTTCCTCATAGTTTCTTCCAAGGCGATCTATGCTTTTTATGTAAAGCAGGTCGTCTTTTTTTAATTTCTTCAGCAGCCGCTTATACTGCGGACGGTTAAAGTCCTTGCCGGACTGCTTATCGGTGTATATATTTTTCTCTGAAACGCCTATCTCCCGCAGCGCTATCAACTGTCTGTCTTCGCTCTGATCGCGGCTGCTGACGCGAACATAACCGTATACCCGCTGCATTTTTCTCTCCCTTCCGCTGTTCAAGGTATCATATTCAGCGGAGCGCCGAGGGCGGCGCTCCCTGCAGAAATGCCCTTCGCCGCAGGGCAAAGGGCATTTTTATTCACGCTCCCATGGACATTTCCGCCAAAAAATCATCTATCCGCTCCAGCGCCTTGGCGTGGACGCGGTACAGGTGGCGCTCGCTGATGGGCTGGTCGATATCCTCAAAAAAGCGGACTATCAGCTCCCAGCTCATGCCGTCCATATATCGCAGGCGCAGCACCGCCTCCGCCCGCTCGTCCTTCAGGGCGCCGATGAGCTGGTCGGCGAGAGTTTTCGCCTCCATCTCACGGCGGGCGGCGATGTGCGCCAGCTCCAGCAGTATCTCCCCGTCGGTGCCCAGCGTAAGCGGGTCGAGGGGGTCACGGAACTCGTTTTTCTCCTCCAGATAGTCCCACAGCCTGCGGCTGGCCTTTTTGAAATTCGCCCGGGTGCGGGCAATATCCTCCATTATCTCCTTAGCCTTCATTGGCCGCCTCCTTCATCATTTTCCTGCGCTTCTCCTGATTCCACGCCACCCGGCAGGCCGTCCGGCAAAAGCGGTGGCGATTGCTTGTGGGTATAAACGCCCGACCGCAGCACCTGCAGCTGCGCTCCCCCGCCCGAAGCCGCTGGACGGGGCGCTTGCCCGCCAGCTCGGCGGCGTGGACATACACGTACTGCCCGTAGCTCAGACCCTCCGCCCGCGCCATGCGGCAGATATCCTCTATCTCCATTTGCAATCATCCTTTCAACACATGATTTATGGTACATCGCCGCCCCTTCGACCTCCCAGAGGTCGCTTATGTATATCTCTCCGAGACATTCCGGACATATCGCAAGGCGAGGCTCGTCCTGCCTGTCCGGGTATAGCGGCGAGGTGTAAACTAACGAATAACCCATTTTTGCTTATTTTTCCTCTTAGTTTTCCCCTTAGTGGTAACTTTCGAGTTTATTGTATACGTTGTATCGTATTAATTCAAGGAATATTTTACTTTTAGGGGTAAATTTTGGTTGACAAATTTCCCTATTGGGGTATAATTAGTTTGAGGAAAAATTTGCTTTGCGGGGTGCAGGATATGTTCATTGAAAGGGTCATGGCGCTTATGGAAGAGCGCGGGATAAACAGGCGTGAGCTGTCCATTGGCAGCGGTATACCCTATACCACCATTGACGGCTGGTTCAAGAAAGGCAGCGACAACATTCGCCTCGGCACGCTGCTGCGCCTTGCGGAGTATTTCAACGTTTCGCTGGACTACCTCTGCGGCTCCGATGATGGTATGAGCCCCGCCGAGCAGCTTATGGTGGGCCGCTGGCGCAGGCTGGACGAGCACGGGCAGCGCATGGTGAAGCTGACGCTGGACGAGGAATACGCCCGCTGCGCCGCTCAGAAGGAGCAGCAGCGGCAGGCGGAGCTGCGGTACATTCCTCATTACACCACCATGGCGGCGGCGGGCTACGCCAATCCCATCGAGAACGAGGACTTCACCTATATCCCCGTAACGGAGGAGGTGCCGGAGAACGCCCAGTTCGCCGTGACCATCGCCGGCGACAGCATGGAGCCTTACATTCACGACGGGCAGGTGGTCTACTGCGTCAAGGACGCCCAGGGCGTGCATCCGGGCGAGGTGGGTATTTTCTGCGTGGACGGCGCCTACTACTGCAAGCAGTATGTCACCTCCGGCTACGATACCTATCTGCTCTCCCTCAACCGTGAGCGCGAGGACGCGGACATCACCATTTATGCCAGCGGCAACCGCAGCCTCAGCTGCGCCGGCCGCGTGATTTTGAATAAGAAGATACCGATAGTGTGATGCGCACCGCAGTAAAAACCGTGTCATTCCGAGCGCAGCGTGGGAATCCCCTAAAAAAACACCGTCATTCCGAGTGCCAATGAGGAATCCCCCGGTTGAATGGTCTGCAGTAATGACAGCGGCAAAACCATTCGGGGGATGCTTCGCTGCGCTCTGCATGACGTATGAGAAGGATCCTTCGGGCTGCGGGCATGAAAAACGCCCGCAGGGCAATCACTGTCATAACAAAAAAACGCCCCGCACATCGTTGATGTGCGGGGCGTTCTGCGTCTTAATATAAATTACAGCTTGATCTGCTCCATGGTGTAGGCTTCGATGATGTCGCCGTCCTTGATGTCGTTATACTTCTCAATGGAAAGGCCGCATTCGTAGCCGGTGGCGACTTCCTTGACGTCGTCCTTGAAGCGCTTCAGGGAGGCCAGCTCGCCTTCGTGGATAACTATGCCGTCGCGGACAAGGCGGACGGAGGAGTTACGGACGATCTTACCGTCCTGAACGTAGCAGCCGGCGATGGTGCCGACCTTGGAGACCTTATAGGTCTGGCGAACCTCGGCGTGACCCAGCAGGACTTCCTTGAACTGGGGTGCCAGCATACCCTTCATAGCGGCCTCGATCTCCTCGATGCACTCGTAGATAACGCGGTACATACGCATATCGACCTCGTTGCGCACGGCGCTGTCGCGGGCGGCAGCATCGGGACGGACGTTGAAGCCGACGATAATGGCGTTGGAGGTGGAAGCGAGCATGATGTCGCTTTCGTTTATGGCGCCGACAGCGGAGTGGATAACGCGGACGCGTACTTCCTCGTTGCTGAGCTTCTCCAAAGAAGCCTTGACGGCTTCGGCGGAGCCCTGAACGTCGGCCTTTACGATGATGGCCAGCTCCTTCAGCTCGCCCTCCTTGATCTGAGCAAAGAGGTCGTCAAGAGAAACCTTGCGCTCGCCGCCGGTGGTGGCGTTCTTCTTCTCTTCCTTACGCTGCTCAACAAGCTCACGAGCCATGCGCTCATCCTCTACAACGTTGAAGATGTCGCCTGCGCCGGGAGTTTCGCTCATACCGGTGATCTCAACGGGAACGGAGGGGCCTGCCTTATCTATGCGCTGACCCTTATCGTTGATCATGGTACGGACACGGCCTACAGCGGTACCGGCAATGATGATGTCGCCGGACTTGAGGGTACCGTTCTGAACGAGAACGGTAGCGACGGGGCCGCGGCCCTTATCCAGTCTTGCCTCGATAACGGTACCCTTGGCAAGACGGTTGGGGTTGGCCTTCAGCTCGCGCATTTCGGCGGAAAGGGCAACCATCTCCAGCAGGTTATCAACACCCATGCCGGTCTTTGCGGAGATCTCGCAAACGATGGTGTCGCCGCCCCACTCCTCGCAGACCAGCTCATGCTCGGTGAGCTGCTGTCTGATACGCTCGGAGCTTGCGCCGGGCTTATCCATCTTGTTTACCGCAACGATGATGGGAATATCGGCTGCGCGGGCGTGGCTGATGGACTCGATGGTCTGAGGCATGATACCGTCGTCGGCTGCGACAACGAGGATCGCAACGTCGGTTACCATGGCGCCGCGGGCACGCATGGAGGTAAAGGCCTCGTGGCCGGGAGTATCAAGGAAGGTAATGGGCTTGCCGTTGATCTCCACCTGATATGCACCGATGTGCTGGGTAATACCGCCGGCCTCGCCGTCTGCAACGTGGGCGTTGCGGATACGGTCAAGCAGAGAGGTCTTACCGTGGTCAACGTGACCCATTACGACGACGACGGGGGCGCGGAGAACCAGATCCTCTGCCTTATCCTCGGAATCGTCGATGAGGCGCTCCTCGATGGTGACGACTACTTCCTTCTCAACGATGCAGCCCATCTCTTCAGCGATGATGGCGGCGGTATCGAAGTCGATAACGTCGGAAATGGAGGCCATAACGCCGTTCTTGATGAGGGTCTTTACGACCTCGGCGGCGGTCTTCTTCATGCGGGAAGCAAGCTCGCCAACGTTGATGGAGTCGGGAATGGACACCTTGGTGGGAGCCTTCTTGGCGATCTCCAGTTGGAGCTTCTGCATCTGAGCCTTCTGCTCCTGACGCTTCTTTGCGCCGCCCTGAGCCATGTTGCCGCGCTTGTCACGCTTGGAGAACTTCTCCTTGCCCTGCTTGGCGTTGGCCAGACGGTCGGGAACGAAGTTGTCAAGGCGCTCGTCGTACTTGGCGGCGTTAAGGGTAGCGCCGCTGGTATCTACGATGCGCTTCTGGGGCACACGGGACTGGGGCTGCTGGGCAGGCTGAGCGGGCTTCTCCTGCTGCTGGGGCTTTGCCTGCTGCTGAGGAGCATTCTGCTTCGGTTGCTGCTGAGCAGGCTTTGCGTCCTTGGGCTGCTGAGCGGGCTTTTCCTGCGCAGCTGCGGGAGCGGGAGCCTCCTCCTTCTTCTTGGCGGGCGCTGCGTCGGCAAACACTTCTGCCATGTCGCTGATCTGATTGTTCAGCGTGAGATAATCGAAAATGATGTTGAGCTCATGGTCAGTGAGCACCTGCATGTGGTTCTTAGGCGTTTCGGCATACTTGGTAAGGACCTCTGTAATGACCTTGGAAGTGGTCTTGAAATCCTTGGCCACTTCATGCACTCTGTATTTAATCATGCGCATACCTCCCCGATAATTGCTTGGAATTCTGAGATTGATATATAAACGCTGTGCCGCTTAGTCTTTCTGCAGGCTCTTGCGGCGTTCCTTTCTTGATTTAAGGCGCTCGGTAAGCTCGCCGAGGGCGTTTTCGTAGCCCGAATGCTCGGCGCTGAGCTTCTCAAGAAAGGATTTTGCGAAATTTTTGTCCGTGACCGCCATAACGGCGCAGACTCTTCTGCCCAGCATGTCGCCAAGTTCGTCCTTGCTGTAGGGCAGGCGAACAAGCACCGTGCCGCAGGTTTCGGAATAGAACTCGGCCTTTTTGGACGTATTCTCCGATGCGTCTGCCGCCAGCATTGCCAGCTTGGCCTCGCCGGAGCGAACCGCGCCCAGCGCACCGTCCTCACCTGTTACCAGGGAGCCTGCGCGCTTGCACATTCCAAGGAAATTCAGCACTTTATCCATTTGCGTTTTCCTCCATGACGGTTTCCATTTCGTCGTAAATCTCTGCGGGAATCTCCACTTCCAGCACGCGGCCGATGGAGCCGGACTTGCGGGCCTTTTTCAGGCACTGCAGGTCGGGGCAGAGATAAGCGCCGCGTCCGGGCGCCTTGCCCTTGAAATCCAGCGATACGCTGCCCTCCGGCGAGCGGACGACGCGGATAAGCTCTTTCTTGGGCTTCATTTCACGGCAGCCCATGCACTGCCGCATCGGTATTTTTTTCTGTACAGCCATGCTGACCTCCCGGAATTAAAGTAAAAAGTAATAGTGAATAGTGAAGAAGAGTTTTATTCTTCCTCTGCTGCCTCTTCGGTATCGTCGGAGAGATCCAGCTTGGAAAGGTCGATCTTGATGGAGCCGCTCTCCATCATCTGAGAAGCAGGCTTGATGTCGATCTTGCAGTTGGTGAGCTTTGCTGCCAGGCGGGCGTTCTTACCCTCCTTGCCGATGGCCAGAGAGAGCTGGCTGTCGGGCACGATAACGCGGCAGCTTCTGCCGTCCTCGAGAAGAGTTGCGGAATAGACCTCGGCGGGAGCCAGTGCGGCGGCAACGAAGTCCTCGATGTCATCGCTGTAGTTTACGATGTCGATCTTCTCTCCGCCCAGCTCGGCAACTACGTTGTCAACGCGGGCGCCCTTTGCGCCGACGCAGGCACCGATTGCATCGACCTCGGGATCGTTGGACCATACGGCGATCTTGGTGCGGCTGCCGGCCTCACGGGCGATGCTCTTGATCTCGACGGTGCCGTCGAAAATTTCGGGAACCTCAAGCTCGAACAGGCGCTTTACCAGACCGGGGTGGGTGCGGGAGATGATGATCTGGGGGCCGCGGGTGCTGCGGCGAACCTCGACCACGTAGACCTTCATGCGGTCGCCCTCGCGGATCTCCTCGCCCTTGACGCGCTCGCCTGCCAGCATGACAGCCTCGGTCATGTCGCCGTTGGAGGCGACCTTCATGTAAACGTTGCCGTTCTTGGGGTCGATGCGGTGCACGATACCGCTGAGCACCTCGTGCTCGCGGGAGGTGAACTCCTCGTAAATCATGCCGCGCTCGGCCTCGCGGATACCCTGAATGATAACCTGCTTTGCGGCCTGGGCAGCGATACGGCCAAACTTCTTGGTTTCAACGTCAAAGCGGATAACGTCGCCCAGCTGAGCCTTGGGGCGGATCGCGCGAGCCTGCTCGAGAGTGATCTCCAGCTCGTTTTCGGGCTCGGCGGTGACGGTCTTTTCGATGAAGATACCGATCTTCTTCTTGACCTCGTCCACTTCGACGACTACGCCGTCGGCAACGGCGGGATTATCCTTGCGCACAGCTGCCAGGAGAGCCTGGTTGATGCGCTCGAGCATGTAATCCTTGGGGATACCCTTGTCGCGCTCTATCTCTTCAAGGGCGAGAAAAAATTCGCTGTTCATGTCCCGTTCTCCTTAAAACTTTATGCGAAGCCGCACCTGAGCGACCTCGGACTTTATGAAAGTGTATTTCTTACCGTTTTCTTCTATCTCAACGCCGGTCTCCTCGGAGTAGCCGGTGAGAGTGCCAAGGTGCTCCTTGCGTCCGTCCCTGGCGCTGTAAAGCTTTACGGCAACGTAGCTGCCGATAAACTTCTCGAAATCGCCGGGGCGCTTCAGTTCGCGCTCGGCGCCTGCGGAGGAAACCTCGAAGGTGTAGGCCTCGTCGATGGGGTCGGCCTCGTCAAGCATGGGGTCAAGCTCGCGGCTGACTGCCTCGCACTGGGTGATGTCCACGCCCTCGTCGCTGTCGATATAAACGCGGAGGAAGCGCTCGCCGGCTTCCTTGACGAACTCCACGTCCCATACGGTGCAGCCGTTGCGCTGAGCCACCGGCTCCGCCATCTGCCAGACAAGCTCTGTGATTTTGCTCATGTGCTTTCTCCTTTTTTATGAATTGCAACAAAAAGGAGCGGGTCAGATGACCCACTCCATCAGCTTACTTCTTATACTACGGTGGTAATATATCACAACTGTTTTGGTTTTGCAAGTGTTTTTTCCACTTTTGTGGAAATTTACATGTTCTGGGGGTAATTTTTGCCGTGTTATCGTTCATTCGGCAGTATCGCTGCATGGCGGCGGCTTGAGGGCAAGCCGCCCTACAGGTGCAAATGTTAGTTTTTTTCGTGTTTTCTTTTATGCGTTGTTATAAAACAAACGGCGGAACCCGGTTGGGTTCCGCCGCTGCGTATCAGAAATAGATGAACAATGCGCTGCCGCCGCACTTGCCAAGGTCCTCGAACTCATAATTATAGCTCTCGGCCTTGCCGGTGACGGTCCTTTCCGCAGGCAGCTCGAAGCTGCTCTTGCGGGTTTCGCAATACTGCTGGAAAACGTCGTCCAGCAGCTTGTCCTTATTATACTTAAGGTCGTTGCTGACCGAGTCATACCACTTGAAGAAGGCTTCGGAATTGATAAACTGTGTCATCAGCCGATCACCGCGATAAGGTCGCCGGTATTGACAGTTGCGCCCTTGCTTACGCCTACGCGGGCGATGGTGCCGTCGACGGGAGCAAGCAGCTCGTTTTCCATCTTCATAGCCTCAAGGATAGCCACGATATCGCCGGCCTTGACGCTGTCGCCAACCTTCACGTTGACGCTGAGAATGGTGCCGGGCATGGGAGCAACCAGGGACTCTCCATTTGCGGGCGCTGCGGCGGGGGCAGGTTCGGCGGGTGCGGGTGCTGCGGCAGGTGCGGGGGCTGCGGCAGGTGCGGGGGCAGGAGCTGCAACAGGTGCGGGAGCAGGAGCGGGGGCTGCTACGGGTGCGGGGGGAGGAGTGGGAATTTCAGAGGCGGCGTACTCGGCGGTAATGGCGGCCTCGCCCTTTTCTACCTCTACCTCGTATACTTTATCGTTAAGAGTAATTTTGTATTTCATATCGGTATCCTCACTTTACTTCCTTGATGGAGATGAATCTCAGCTGAGAAAGAGGGGTCTTCATCTCATCGGCTACGATGGCCATGAGCTTTGCCGCGGTGCGGTCGTCAACGTCGAATACGGAAACCTCGCCAACGGTTACGTTGGGGTCGTATGCGGGCACGGGCTGAGCGATGGGCTCGGCGCCGACCACGGGAACAATACGGATATCGGGGTTTATCATGGCGGGCAGATTCTTCTTGGCGCGCATGGCGCGAATCTCGCCCTCCAGCGCGCTGACCTTGCAGCAGAGAACTATCGCCGCAATGGCAGCAACGAGGGTGAAGGCCGCTGTACAGCCGATAAGGGCATATAAAGCAGTTGTGGGAATCATATACCTGTACCCCCTTATCCGATAAGCTCTATCTTATACTTCACGGGACGCTCGACACCCTTCTCGGCAGCAGCCTCGCGGTCTGCGAAGAACTTTTCGGCAACCTGGGGGAAGGAAATGTAGGACAGAACGTCCTCGTCGCTCTTGGCACGGTCGCCCAACTCGGCCTTGGTCTTTTCGAAAACAGGCTCGAGGGTATCGGCGAAGCGGCAGGTGATGGGCTGATCGTCGCCCAGTACCTTCTTCTGCAGCTCGGCGTTGACCTCGCCGGGTGCGCGGCCGTACTCACCGCGGAAATAGGCCTTGACTTCCTTGCCGATGCTCTTATAACGCTCGCCCAGCAGCACGTTGGTAGCTGCCTGAACGCCGACCATCTGGCTCATGGGGGTTACCAGGGGAGGATAGCCCAGATCCTCGCGGACGCGGGGAGTTTCCAGCAGAACCTCGTCAAGACGGTCGATGGCGTTCTGCTGCTTGAGCTGGCTGATGAGGTTGGAGAGCATGCCGCCGGGAACCTTGTAGTTGAGGGCGTTGGTATCGGTCTTGAGAACCTTGGGGTCAAGCAGGCCGCTTGCCATGCACTCCTCACTGTACTTCTTGAAGTGGTCATTTACAGTGTTTATGACCTCTTCGTTCAGGCCGGTATCGTAGCCCAGCTGAGTGAGGGCGTGGTACAGGGTCTCGGTGGCGGGCTGGCTGGTGCCGCCGGAGAGGCAGGAGGAAGCGGTGTCGATAACATCGGCGCCGGCTTCTACGCCCTTAAGGTAGGTCATGAAGGCCATACCGGTGGTGCAGTGGGTGTGGAGAACGATGGGTACGTCCACCTTATCCTTGATGGCGCTTACAAGGTCGTAGCTCTCGGAGGGAGTCATAACGCCTGCCATGTCCTTGATGCAGATGGTCTGCACGCCCATGCTCTTCATATCGGCGCAGAGCTGGGCATACTTTTCAAGAGTGTGGACAGGGCTGGTGGTATAGGAGATAGCGCCGGAAGCAATAGCGCCGTTCTTCAAAGTCTCGTCAACGGCGACCTCGATATTGCGGATATCGTTAAGGGCGTCGAAGATACGGATAACGTCGATACCGTTGGCAACGCTGCGCTCAACGAACTTGCGGACAACGTCGTCAGGATAGTGGCGGTAGCCCAGCAGGTTCTGACCGCGCAGCAGCATCTGCAGCTTGGTGTTGGGCATCTTGGCCTTGATGCGGCGCAGGCGCTCCCAGGGATCTTCATTGAGGAAACGCATACAGCTGTCGAAGGTAGCGCCGCCCCAGCATTCTACGGAGTAGTAGCCGGCCTTGTCCATAGTCTCAAGGATAGGCTCGAATGCCTCAATGGGCATACGGGTGGCGATAAGGGACTGGTTCGCGTCACGCAGTACGGTTTCTGTGAATTGCACTTTTCTCATTGCTATATCTCTCCCTTACGGATTTATTTTTATATTCGTGTCATTCTGAGGGCAACGCCCGAAGGATCCCCCACGCAGGCGCAGGGCTGTTATCGTTTCTCTGCACCGTTTAACCGCGGGATTCCTCGCCAAGGCTCGGAATGATATTATGTTTTAGTTTTTGCGTTTTGAATGTGTTCGGTTTTTCCTTGGGAAGATGCAGCGGGTCGGGTTTCGACCCGCTGCAGGCTTATATTGGCATTATACAGTATAGACGGAAAAGATACGGATAATATTCCGCTTACAGCGGATTCTTTTTTATCCTGGCGAAGGCTCTGGGATAGCCCTTGGGGGTGGCGGACGTCTTGCGGATAATTACCACGCAGCGCTTCACGCCCTCCTGCTCATACTCCACAACCTTCTCAATTTTACCGCCAAGGGTCTTGATGGCGGATTTGGCCTCGTTTATCTCCTCCTCGGACTCCCCCGCCTTCATGGCGAGGAACGCGCCGCCCTCCTTTACAAAGGGCAGGCACAGCTCCGAGAGCAGATTGAGTCTTGCCACGGCGCGGGACACGGCGAAGTCGAAGCCGTCCCGGTAGCCGGGCTTCATTGCCAGCTCCTCGGCGCGGGCGTGAATGAACTCGCCCTCAACGCCAAGGCTGCCGCAGGCTTCCCGCAGGAAGTCCACTCGCTTGCCGAGGCTGTCCAGCAGGCAGATATCCATATCCGGCCGGGCTATTTTCATGGGCACGCCGGGAAACCCCGCGCCGGTGCCAACGTCGATGACGCGCTTACCGGCGAAGTCGGCCAGCTTCAGCAGCTCAAGGGAGTCCTGAAAATGGCGCTTTGCGGCCTCGTCATCGTCGGTGACGGCGGTGAGGTTCATTACCTCGTTCTTCTTTTTCACAAGCTGCCAGTATGCATGGCAGCTCTCTGCCGTTTCCGGGGAAATACCGGGCACGCCGGCTGTCAAGGTGTCAATAAACATTTACTCCTCCGGCATGTCGTAGAATATCTTCCAGTTTTCACTGATCTCCAGCAGTTCGGTGAATCCGGTGACCGTATCCAGCTCCCGCTCGTAGAGGAAGCCAACGCTGCCGGTTTCGTGATAGCCGGTGAAGAAGAAAATCGCCTTATCGGTCACCTTTATATTATACATCTTTCCGCCGCAGACGTACTCTCCGAACACGTTGTCCAGATAGGGCTGCAGCTCGCCGGGGATAAGGTCGGCAGGCTCGATGAGCTGATTATTCTCGCCCATTACCCAGGGGTGACCCTGGTCGTCGCTCATTATGCTCAGTTCGTCCTGCTCCAGCAGAGCCAGAGCGGCAAGCTGGATATCCTCGGCCTTTTCGATGAACATCTCGCGGGCGGTGAGCATCATATCCTGATAGATATCGAGAATGCCGGTGCCCTCCGGCTCGGCGCCTACGGCAAGGTGCATCGACCTTACTGCGAAGGCGGCAAGAATTGCGGCAAAAAGGGCGATTATTACTTTGAATGTTGTTTTCATGGAAATCCTCACTTTCTGCGGAAGAAAGGCTTTTCGTCGGGCTTTGCTAAGGTGGAAATTACTTGTTCTTCAGCAGGTCGCGGATCTCGGTGAGCAGCAGCTCCTCCTTGGTGGGCTCGGGCTCGGCGGGAGGTGCGGGAGGCTCAGCCGCGGCTTCCTCTTCTTCCTTCTTTCTCAGTGCCTCTGCCTTGGCGTGCATGGTGTTGACGGCCTTGACCATGCAGAATACTGCGAAGGCGATGATGATGAAGTCAACAATAACAGCTATGGTGTTGCCAAAGGTGATTGCAACCTCGGGGTTGGTAACCGCGCCCTCAGCGTCCAGCACGGCCTGCTTGAGAACTATCTTCCAGTCAGAGAAGTTCAGACCGCCGGTGATAACGCCGATGACGGGCATGATGATGTCGTTTACGACGGAAGTGGTGATCTTACCGAAAGCGCCGCCTATTACAACGCCGACTGCCAGATCAATTACGTTGCCGCGCTTTGCAAAGTCCTTGAACTCATTAAGGAATTTCTTCATTATGTATCGTCCTTTCGCGTTTATGTTGTTTATTTTAACATTTAATATACTATACCTATTAGGCTTCCCCTCGGGGGGCCACCCCGGGGTGTCTCCTCAAGGAGAAGGTTAAGCCTGTGGTTTCTACATTTTTTCGGATTGTCGTTACTGCGGTTGTAATCGTTACGCCGGAGATTGCCGCGTCGCTTCGCTCCTCGCAAAGACAAACTTGTGGTACTCTGCGCTGTAAATTACAACAATGAAGACTAAAGATTTGTCATTCCGAGCGCAGCGTGGAATCCCTAGGTTGAGTGGAACGCAGTGACAACAGCGGCGCGTTTATCTTGGGGCTTCTTCGGAACTGCGTGCCTCTGAATGACAGGTATTTTTTTAGTTTTTACTGTCATTCCGAGCCTGCGAGGAATCCCCCGGTTGGTGTGCAAAAACGACACGCACCCATAATTATCAATTATCAATTAATAACTTACTTCTTGGGCACAATGGCTTCCTTGCCGCCCATGTAGGGACGGAGGACCTCGGGGATACGGACGCTGCCGTCGGCCTGCAGGTTGTTTTCAAGGAATGCGATGAGCATACGGGGCGGCGCTACAACGGTGTTGTTGAGGGTGTGGGGCAGGTACATCTTGCCGTCCTCGCCCTTTACGCGCATCTTCAGGCGGCGAGCCTGAGCGTCGCCAAGGTTGGAGCAGGAGCAGACCTCGAAATACTTCTGCTGGCGGGGGCTCCATGCCTCGATATCGCAGGACTTGACCTTAAGGTCGGCGAGGTCGCCGGAGCAGCATTCCAGCTGACGGACGGGAATGTCAAGGCTGCGGAACAGCTCTACGGAGTAGCGCCACATCTTCTCGTACCATGCCATGCTGTCCTCGGGCTTACATACGACGATCATTTCCTGCTTCTCGAACTGGTGGATACGGTAAATACCGCGCTCCTCTATGCCGTGAGCACCCTTCTCCTTACGGAAGCAGGGAGAATAGCTGGTAAGTGTCTGAGGCAGGGTTGCCTCGGGAATTATCTGGTCGATGAACTTACCGATCATGGAATGCTCGGAGGTACCGATGAGGTAGAGATCCTCGCCCTCGATCTTGTACATCATGGCGTCCATTTCGGTCTGGGACATAACGCCCTCGACTACGTTGCGGCGGATCATGAAGGGGGGAATGCAATAGGTGAAGCCCTTATCTATCATGAAATCGCGTGCGTAGGCGATTACGCTCTCGTGGAGGCGGGCAATATCGCCCATGAGGTAATAGAAGCCGTTGCCGGAAACGCGGCCTGCGGCGTCCATGTCGATGCCGTCGAAGCGCTCCATGATATCGGTGTGGTAGGGAACGTCGAAATCGGGGGTTGCGGCCTCGCCAAAGCGCTCCACCTCTACGTTGTGGCTGTCATCGGGGCCCAGAGGCACGGACTCGTCGATAATGTTGGGGATCACCATCATTACGGCGCGCAGCTTTTCCTCGTACTCGGCCTCCAGCTTTTCAAGCTCCGCAAGGCGCTCTGCCTGAGCGGTTACCTGAGCCTTGATGGCCTCTACCTCGGCCATCTTGGAGGGGTCTTTCTTTGCCTGACCCATCAGCTTGCCGATCTCCTTGGAGAGAGCATTTCTCTTTGCTCGCAGCTCGTCGGCCTCCTTGATGGCGGCGCGGTTGGCGGCGTCAAGAGCTGCGGCCTCGTCTACCAGAGGCAGCTTGGCGTCCTGAAATTTCTTTTTGATATTTTCCTTTACAAGCTCCGGATTTTCACGGATAAGCTTTATATCTATCATTTTGGTTTTCCTCCCAAAGTAATTTTTAAATATTATAACCTATTAGGCTTCCTCCTGGGGGGAAGCTGTCGCCGGAGGCGACTGATGAGGGGTGCAGAAGTTGTGAAGCGGTAAACTCTAATATTTATCTGTCATTCCGAGCAACAGCGAGGAATCCCCCGGTTGAATGGTACGCATTAATGCCAACGCATTGCTCCTGCATAGGGGATTCTTCGGGCTTCGCCCTCTGAATGACGCAATCTGGGGGCTGCGCTCAGTTCTTCTTCCCTCTCAGCTGCTCGATGAGCATGTCCAGGTCGTCGTTATCATAAAACTCAAGCTCAATCTTGCTGCGGCGCTCGCCTACCACGATTTTCACCTTGCGTCCCAGCTCGCCGGAAAGGCGGCGGCCCAGTTCACGGGCGTGGAGCTTTGCGTCGTCCTTGGCGATAGGCTTTATCTCGGGCGGGGGTGCGTCCTTTTCGCTGCGGTACTTCTTCACCAGTGTCTCGGTCTGACGGACGGTAAGCGCGTCCCGAACCACCTTATCGGCAAGGTTCGAAATCGCTTCGCTCTCTTCCACAGCCAGCAGGGCGCGTCCGTGACCGGCGGAAAGCTCGCCGTTCTCAATTCGCACGATAACGTCCTCGGGAAGGCTCAGCAGACGCAGGCTGTTTGCGACGGCGGGGCGGGATTTTCCCACTCTTTCCGCGGCTTTTTCCTGAGTAAGTCCGTAAGTATTGATAAGAGTTCGGTAGCCCATGGCTTCTTCGATGGGATTGAGATCCTCACGCTGGAGGTTCTCCACCAGACCCATTTCCATTGCCTGACGGTCGTCCGCCTCTATTATGCGGGCGGGAACCTTGTCCAAATTCAGCTTTCTCGCGGCACGCCAGCGGCGCTCGCCTGCGATTATCTCATAGCAGCCGTCCTGCAGCTGTCTTACGGTCAGCGGCTGGATAATGCCGTGCTCCTTGATTGAGTCGGCAAGCTCGTCTATAAGCTCTTCATCAAAATATTTTCTCGCCTGCCCGGCGGCAGTTGAGATTTTCGCCACGGGTATCATGGCGCATTCGACCTGGTCGTCTATCAGCGCTTCTTCGCCGAACAGGGCGCCAAGGCCGGATAAGTTCAGGCCCTTTGCCAAAGCCGTTCCTCTCCTTTATATATAATGTATATTTTTGGGGTTTTCCCTACCGCTATGCCTTCCCCTCTCCGGGGGGAAGGTGGCATCGCCTTGGCGATGACGGATGAGGGGCCTGCCGAAGGCAGCTTGCTTGTATTGTATTATTTTATCCGCTGCGGGGATTCGTTCGTTTTGTGCTTACCTTTATTTCCCCTTATTGCGTTTGAGCACTTCCTCGGCCAGCTCCATATATGCCACGGAGCCTTTGGACGCTCTGTCGTAGGCGATAACGGGCTTAAAATGGCTGGGAGCCTCGGAAAGACGCACATTGCGGGGTATCACGGTCTTATAGACCTTATCTTTAAGGTAACGCTTTACCTCGTTTGCCACCTGCAGGGACAGGTTCGTGCGTCCGTCGTACATGGTAAGGAGCACACCCTCTATTTCAAGATCGGGGTTGACGCTCTTTTTCATCATGCGCACGGTGCTCATAAGGCTGCTCAGACCCTCCAGCGCAAGATATTCGCACTGAACGGGGATAAGCAGAGTATCCGCCGCCGCAAGGGAATTGAGCGTAAGCAGTTCCAGCAGTGCGGGGCAATCAATGAAAATGTAATCGTAGTTATCCTTGACCGCCGCCAGCGCGTCCCGCAGTATGTATTCTCTGTTTTCCAGCTCCGTCATCTGTATTCCGGCGCCGAAAAGGCTCTTATTGGACGGTAAAACGTCGGCATAGCGGGTTTTGACTATGGCTTTTTCCGCCGCAACGCCGTTGAGGAGCACGTCGTACACGCTGGGCGCGATATTTTTGTCCACGCCCAGACCGGAGGTACTGTGCCCCTGGGGGTCGGTGTCCACCACGAGTACCTTTTTGCCAAGGTTGGTGAGGCCGCAGGCAAGGTTGACGCAGGTAGTGGTTTTGCCCACGCCGCCCTTCTGGTTGAACAGGGCTATTGTTTTCGCCATACGCTCCCTCCTTTTTACTTCTCTGTATTGAAGTATTATACCAAGCAGTGCGCAGTTTATCAAGGTATTTGTTTAATTTTGTTTCACGTGAAACATCTATTTTAAGTAATCGCGAAGCAAACTTCCGCTTAACCTTTTCCCCTCGGGGGAAGGTGGCATTTGCGTAAGCAAATGACGGGTGAGGGGAGCTGAAGTCACCTCCGCACTGATGAGGGCCTCATGGCTGTGTCATTCCGAGCGCAGCGAGGAATCCCCCGGTTGAAAGGAACGCAGTAACGATACTGCCTGCTTCTACATGGGGGATTCTTCGGGCTGCGCCCTCTGAATGACACGAAAATTTGCAGCGCTCTCCCCTTTTCAGTGTTTCACGTGAAACATTGCGCTCAATGGTTGCCAAGGGGCGGGGAAAATGGTATGATGTCTACATATAATAAAGGAACAAAGGAGAACTACCATGGAATTTAAAAACGCAGTTCAGGCCATCATGGAGCGCCGCAGTATCCGCAAGTATAAGCCCGAGCAGCTCACCGAGGAGCAGCTTGGCATCGTCCTCGACGCTTTTAACTGGGCGCCCACTGCCCGCAACGAGCAGGAGGTTCGTGCCATCGTTCTGCAGGACGCCGAGATGCTCAAGGCATTCGCCGCGGATTTCGAGGCTTACGCCGCCGCAACCGGAGGTCGTGTGGTGAAAAATTTCTTTTTCGACGCGCCTACCCTCATTCTGCTCTGCGGTGACGCCGAATTCCCCTACACGGGCATAGATTCCGGTATTGCCGTGGAAAATATGGCTATCGCCGCCCAGGGCATCGGTCTCGGCACCGTAATTCTCGGCTGTATTCGTCAGTATATGGCTGACCCCGCCTCCGCTCAGTGGCGCGCCAAGTTCGGCATCAAGGACGACGAAATGTTCACCATCGGCCTCGCCGTAGGCACCCCCGACTGTGAAAACCCCAAGGGCGCAGCCCGCAAGGAAGGCAAAATCGTATTTGTAAAGTAATTGGTCGCAGGGAACGGTTTTCCGTTCCCTGTTTGATTTTTAGTGTGGGAAGCGCCGCCCTCAGCGCTCCGTTTTCCTTTTACTTCCGGCCGTGTCGTCACATGCGGAACAGGCCTGTTCCCTACAAGGTATTTTTACGTTTTGCGGCGATGCATAGGCGTTAAGGCTTAACCTTCCCCTTGAGGGGAAGCTTAACCAAAATTTTTAGACTTTTCATATTATCGCTTCTGCGGCGGTTGTCCCTGCATTGCGGCGGGATGTGGGCATCCCGCCCTACACTCTGCACACCACCGCACCGATTTAAATCGCACGCATTCTCAATTCTCAATTCTCAATTCTCAATTCTCAATTCTCAATTCTCAATTCTCAATTCAAAAGCATTGTTACATCGTCGGCGGTGATATTATGGAGCGCCATATTTATGCCGTAGGCGATGAGGCGGGCGCATTCCGCCACACGGGAGTCGATTTCCCGGGGCGTTACCACCATTCCCCCGCCGAACTCGGCAAAATCCGCCGAGTCGGTCTCCCCTATCCCCGCCTGCTCCATAAGATCCGCCGCCAGTGTGCCTGCGTCTACCACTGTGGGAACGCCGATGGCTATCACCGGCACGCCCAGCGTCTTTTCGCTCAGCTCGCTGCGTGCATTTCCAACGCCCGAACCGGGCACAATACCCGTATCGGCAATCTGCAGGGTGCGGCAGATGCGCCCCATGCGCCGGGATGCCAGCGCGTCCACGGCTATCACCGCCGCGGGCTTCACTTTTTTCGACACCGCTCCCACTATTTCGGCGCTTTCCACCCCCGTTGTACCCAAAACTCCCGCTTCAACCACCGCAACCGGTCGAAAAGCGGCAAAGTCCTCCGGCATACGCTCCACCAAATGCCGGGTGGCGAGAGTACTCTTCGCTGCGGCGGGGCCGATATTATCAGGCGTAATGGCAGGATTTCCCAGCCCGCAGACCAGCACAGCGTCCCCATCTCTTAAGCTCATCAGCCCCCGCAGCTTCTCCGCAAGAAGCCCTGCTGCCCGGGCGAAAGCACCCTCCTCCCTGCTCACCAACGGAGTCAGGTCGATGGAGATATAAGTGCCCTTTGGCTTGCCCAAAGCCGCCTCGCCCTCCCTGTCCAGTATGCTGACGGTCTCCACCTCGAAGCCCTGTTCCCTTACAGTTTCCGCCTTCACTCCCGCCAGCTCCGAGGTGTTTTTCGCCGACTCACACCATAGCTGACGCGCCTCTGCGGCAAGGTCGGTGCGCTTTGTCATCACAATATATCGTCTCCTTTTTTTCTTATTTTCCATATTTTGTGTGCGTGCTGAAAATTTATTCGGGAGTGTAAAATATTTTGAAAAACCACTTGCAATTTTGCAAAAAAGGTGCTACAATTATCACTCGCACGGGGATAAGTGTATTCCTGCAAGATTGCAGGCTGTCAAAAAAGGCCTGAAATTAGCCCGTCAAGCTTTTTTTGACAGTCTGACGAAAGTGAGGTGAGTATAGTGCCCAATATTAAGTCCGCATCCAAGAGAGTTGAGCTTTCCAGAGCTGCTGAGGCTGCCAACAGAGCAAAGAAGTCCGCTCTGAAGACCACCATCAAGAAGTTCGACGCCGCCGTTGTCGCCGGCAACAAGGAGGAAGCTGTTGCTGCTTACAAGGTTGCAGTTAAGGCCATCGATAAGGCTGCCGTTACCGGTCTTATCCATAAGAACAACGCTGCCCGTAAGAAGAGCAGACTCACCCTTTCCATCAACGCAATGTAATTTGATGTGATATCGAAACAGCACCGAGTGATCGGTGCTGTTTTTTGTTTTTTTACAAGAATTAGCAACTATCGTAGCCTTCCCCTCTCCGGGGGGGGGAAGGTGCCCTGAAAGGGCGGATGAGGGGCCTGCCGAAGGCAGCTTTGTGCTGTACATCGATTACATCACATTTTTTATTCGCTTGCGCGAATTCCCCTCATCAGTCACCTAAAGGTGACAGCTTCCCCCCCAAAGGGGGAAGCCATGTCTGATACCTTATATTTTTTCGTGTTTTTGTTTGTGCATAGCTAATAGATACGTTTATAACGCCGCTGCGCGGCTGCACCTCATCCGTCATTTGCTTACGCAAATGCCACCTTCCCCTCAAGAGGAAGGCTAAGCTTGCTTTGCCTTTTTTTACTTATTCTACGCAAAAAAATCTCCGTGCCGATTAAACGACACGGAGTTATAATTATCAATTATCAATTACACATTATCAATTAATCAAGGGTGTCCATTATAAAATATCTCGGTCTGGCCTTGACTTCATCGTAAATATGGCTGACGTACTCGCCCAGCACGCCAAGGGCAAGGAGCACCAAGCCTGCCGCGCCCCAGGGTGAAACGGCGGCGATGGCGGATGCGGAAACTCCGGCGATGAGCATAACGATTAACGCAATCAGTCCCGCGGCAAAGAGCAGGGCGCCGAAGCCCGTCATCATGCGAATTGGCTTGGCGGAAAGGGAGGTCACGCCGTTTACGGCGAGAGTGAGCATCTTTTTCAGGCTGTACTTGCTTTCGCCTGCGTTGCGGGCGCTGCGTTCATATTTCACCGTGGCGGTTTTGTAGCCTATCATGGGCACCATGCCCCGCAGGAACAGACTGCGCTCGGGGTATTCCATCAGCGCGCGGACGGCGCGGCTGCTCATAAGGCGGTAGTCCGCGTGATTGAACACCACCTCGCCTCCAAGGGCGGCGATAAGCTTGTAATAGCCCTCGGCGGTGAAGCGCTTGGTGAATGTATCGCTGCTGCGGGAGGAACGTACGCCGTAGACGATATCGCAGCCCTCGGCGTAGCGGCGTAGCATCTCGTCCATGGCGTCCACGTCATCCTGCAGGTCGGCGTCGATGGAAATGGTCACGTCGCCGTGGGCGGCGGCGTATTCAAGACCCGCCAACAGCGCGTTCTGATGGCCTCTGTTGCGGCTCAGACGCAGGGCGGCGAAGCGTTTATCGCCCTCGTAAAGCCCTTTTATTATCTCCCATGTTCTGTCCCTGGAGCCGTCGTCAACCAGCAGTATGCGGCTGTCCTCGCCTGCCAGCCCGGTTTTTGTCAGCGAGCTGAGTTTTTCCAGCAGAACCGGCGCGGTGAGGGGCAGCGCCTCCTCCTCGTTATAGCAGGGAACGACTATATATAAGGTGTTATCCATAATTTCACTTCCTAACGGAGATATTGTACGCTATTTTTCCGTTTTTTACAATGGGAATTGAAAATTGAGAATTGAGAATTATTGGGTGCGGGTCGCTAAATTGCGTCATTCAGGGGGCGAAGCCCGAAGAATCCCCCTAATGGTTCTGCCGTGGTCGTTACTGCCTTCCATTCAACCAGGGGATTCCTCGCAAGCTCGGAATGACAGCTGATATTTACTTTTACCTTGTAGGGAATGGGCGTGTGCCCATTCCCTACGAATATAGTTTTAGATTTTATGGGTGTGATAATTAAAACAGCTCGGTAGCTTGATAGCTTCCGAGCTGTTTTAATTTTATTCTTCTGCGGTTTCGGGAGTTTCCTCGGCTTCGGAATTCTCCTCACGCTCGGTACGGGCGAGGGAAATAACCTTGGCGCCGTCGGAAACGGTCATCAGGCGTACGCCCTGAGTGGCGCGGCCGTAGGTATTGATATCGGCGGCTGCCATACGGATAACGATGCCGTTATCGGCTACCAGCAGGATATCGTCCGCGTCGTCGACGACCTTGATGGCGGCTACCTTGCCGGTCTTTTCGGTGACCTGATAGTTCTTCATGCCGCGTCCGCCGCGCTTCTGAGGCTCGTTGCCCTCGCCGCGGATATACTCGCTGAGAGCGGTGCGCTTGCCGTAACCGTTCTCGGTGACGGAGAGCAGGGAGCCTTCCTCACGGGCGCGGGCCGCACCAACGCAGTAGTCGCCCTCGCGGAGGGTTATTCCACGCACGCCGGCTGCGGTACGTCCCATGGGACGGGCGTCATTCTCGTTGAAGCAGATGGCGTAGCCGTCGTGGGTGGCTATGAGAATATTCTGATTGCCGTCGGTCTCGCGGACGGAGATAAGCTCATCGCCCTCCACAAGGTTCAGGGCGCGCAGGCCGCTGCGGCGGATATTCTTCAGCTCGCTGGAGCAAAGGCGCTTTACGGTACCGCCCTTGGTGACGAACACCAGATAGCGATCCTCGGGGAAGCCGCGACCATGGATCATGGTGTTGACCTTTTCGCCGGGGTCCAGAGGCAGGATATTGACGATATTGGTGCCCTTGGCGGCGCTGCCCGCCTCGGGAATAAGGTAACCCTTCTTGCAATAGACCTTGCCGAAGTTGGTGAAGAAGAGGATATTGTCGTGGGTGGAGGCGGTAAAGATAGTCTCCACGTAGTCCTCCTCACGGGTGGCCATACCGCGCTTGCCCTTACCGCCGCGGCGCTGGGCAGCGTAGGTATCAAGGCTCATGCGCTTGATGTAGCCGGCGTTGGTGAGGGTATAGATGCAGGTTTCCTCTTCAATGAGATCCTCGATGTCGATCTCGTCCTCAACGTCCTGAATTTCGGTGCGGCGCTTGTCGCCGAACTTGTCGCGGATAGCGATAAGCTCCTCCTTGAGAACGCCGCGGAGCATTTCTTCGGAAGCCAGCAGCTCGTTGTAATAGGCGATGCGCTCCTGCAGCTCCTTGTATTCGTTCTCCAGCTTCTCGCGGTCGAGACCCTGCAGCGCCTTAAGACGCATATCCAGGATAGCCTGAGCCTGCACCTCGTCAAGACCGAAGCGCTCCATCAGGCGCTCACGTGCATCGTCGTAGCTGGTGCGAATGATGTGAATTACTTCATCAATGTTGTCCTGCGCAACAATGAGACCCTGCAGCAGGTGAGCGCGCTCCTGTGCCTTCTTAAGGTCGTAGCGGGTGCGGCGCTTGATAAGGTCGCTCTGGAAAGCGATGTACTCGTCCAGCACGTGGCGCAGGGAGAGTATCTTGGGCTGCTTCTGGTTATCCACAAGAGCCAGCATGATTATGGAGAAATTGGACTGCAGGGCAGTCTGCATGAACAGCTTATTGAGCACAACCTGAGGATTTGCGTCACGCTTGAGCTCGATGACCATACGCATACCGTTGCGGTCGGTCTCGTCACGAAGGTCGCTGATGCCCTCAAGGCGCTTGTCCTTGACCTGCTCGGCGATGTTCTTGATGAGCTGGCGCTTGTTTACCTGATAGGGCAGCTCGGTAACGATGATGCGGGTGCGGTGGTCGCGGCCGTATTCCTCGAACTCGGTACGGGCACGGACGACTACCTTGCCTCGGCCGGTGGCGTAGGCTGCGCGGATACCGCTGCGGCCCATGATTATGCCCTTGGTGGGGAAGTCGGGGCCCTGAATGTGCTCCATAAGGTCGGGGAGGGTGCACTCGGGGTTATCCAGCACACAGACGCAGGCGTTTATGACCTCCGCAAGGTTGTGGGGCGGGATATTGGTGGCCATACCTACGGCGATACCGCTGGAGCCGTTTACAAGCAGGTTGGGGAAACGGCTGGGCAGTACACGGGGCTCCTTGCTGCTTTCGTCGAAGTTGGGATCCCAGTCAACGGTGTCCTTGTCGATGTCCCGGAGCATCTCGTTGGAAATCTTGGACAGACGCGCCTCAGTGTAACGATAGGCGGCAGGGGGATCGCCGTCCACGGAACCGAAGTTGCCGTGACCGTCAACCAGCATATAGCGCATGGAGAAGTCCTGAGCAAGGCGCACCATGGCGTCGTATACGGAGCTGTCGCCGTGGGGGTGGTATTTACCCAGCACATCACCGACGCAGGTTGCGGACTTCTTGAAGGGCTTGTCCGAGGTGAGGCCGTTTTCGTACATGGAGTAGAGTATACGGCGGTGGACAGGCTTCAAGCCGTCGCGCACGTCGGGCAGGGCGCGGCCGACGATAACGCTCATGGCGTATTCGATATAGGATTTTTCCATTTCGTCAACCAACAGCGATTCTGTTATGTGCTGCTGAGGAAACGCTATGTCCTCGGGTTTGTAATCTCTGTTATGTGCCATCGTGTTTTCTCCTTTGGTTGGGGAGTTGTGTGGGGTACGGAAATAAAAAAGGCAGACAACCGAAGTTGCCTGCCTGGTGTAACAAAAACAGGTGGGGTGACAGTTCCCACATCTCCAACCCTTTCGGGGGCGACGGCTGCCCGTTCCGTCCTCTATTTTTGCTAATACACTATTATTATGGCTTTGCAACCTCAGTATACACTTTTCTTCGTAATAAAGTCAAGTCTTTTTAAGGGTTCCCTTCGCTATAAACCGTTCAACTCTGTTTTTGTTTAAAACATATAGTGAGCGTGCGAAGTATTTGTCGGAGTGTGAAAGTCTTACTGCTACTTTCACATATTCCCCTTCAACTAAAAATTCTTTTACATATTCTATTGAACCATCATTTGGATTTTGTCCTACATAATCCGGTATTGATAAAATTTCTGACAGTTTATCGCCGTATCTTTCAAAATCCTCCGGGTGAGAGGTTCTCATATGTTCCAAATTAGACGGTGCAAAATATATATTTCTATCTTTTATATTTGAAAGTGAGAGCAATTTTTCCACTTGCTCATTTACTCGTCCGACTATTTGAACTGGCTTTATACCTTTATCCCTGTTTTCCATCAAATGTCGATATTCACCGCGTATTTTGCGTTTACCTCGATCCATTCCTTACGGGGCTCGACCTGTTCGCCCATAAGGACGGTGAATATTTCGTCGGCTCGGACGGCATCGTCCAGGGTGATGCGGCGCAGGGTGCGCTTTTCGGGGTCCATAGTGGTGTCCCAAAGCTCGTGGGGGTCCATTTCACCAAGACCCTTGAAGCGGCTGATATCAACCTTTGCGTTGGGATTATCGGCGCGCATCTCGGCTGAAACGGCGTCACGCTCCTCGTCGGAGTAGGCAACGCGGACGGTCTTACCGCGAGTGAGCTTATAAAGGGGCGGCACGGCGGAGTAGACGTAGCCGTTTTCGATGAGGGGACGCATATAGCGGAAGAAGAAGGTGAGAAGCAGGGTGCGGATATGGGCACCGTCAACGTCGGCATCGGCCATGATGATTATCTTGTGATAACGCAGCTTCTCGATATTGAATTCGTCTCCGATACCTGCGCCCAGGGCTACGATGAGGGGATAAAGCTTGTCGTTGCCGTAAATCTTGTCGGCGCGGGCCTTTTCAACGTTGAGCATCTTGCCCCACATTGCGAGAATTGCCTGGAAACGGGAGTCTCTGCCCTGAATGGCAGAGCCGGCAGCGGAGTCACCCTCGACGATGTAGATCTCGGTGAGGGCGGGGTCGCGCTCGTTGCAGTCCTGCAGCTTATCGGGCATCTGACCGGATTCAAGGCCGGTCTTGCGGCGGACGGATTCACGTGCCTTTCTCGCTGCCTCGCGGGCACGGGCGGCGGTCATTGCCTTTTCGATGATGACCTTGCCCACGCCGGGGTTCTCTTCGAGGAAAATCTCCAGCTTTTCGGAAACGATGGCGTTGACCAGGGTTCTCATTTCGCTGTTACCCAGCTTTGCCTTGGTCTGACCCTCGAACTGAGCCTCGGTGAGCTTGACGGAGATGATGCAGGTAAGACCCTCACGACAGTCCTCGCCGGATACCTTGTCGTCGTCCTTGAGGTACTTCATCTTCTTGCCGTAGGTGTTGATGGCGTTGGTAAGGGCGCGCTTGAAGCCCTCCTCATGCATGCCGCCCTCGGGAGTATGGACGTTATTGGCGAAGGACACGATTATTTCGTTGTAGCCGTCGTGGTACTGCAGGGCCACCTCGGCCATGGAGTCCTCTTTTTCGCCGGACATATAGATGACTTCTTCGTGAAGAGCGGTCTTGTTCTTATTTATGAAGCGCACGAATTCCCGGATACCGCCCTCGTAGCACATGGCGTCGTAGCGCTCGCTTATATCCTTATCGGCGGATTCGGGACGCTGGTCGTCGATGGTTATGTGCACACCGGCGTTGAGGAAGGCCTCCTCACGCAGGCGGGTATGGAGAATGTCGAAATCGTACTCGGTGGTATCGGTGAACATTTCCGGGTCGGGCTTGAAGCGGACGGTGGTACCCGTGCGGTCGGTGTCACCGATGATGGTCATTCCCTGGGTAATTTCGCCACGGGCGAACTTCATCTGATGAACCTTGCCGTTTTTGTGTACCTCGACCTCCAGCCACTCGGAAAGGGCGTTAACAACGGACGCACCTACGCCGTGGAGACCGCCGGAGACCTTGTAGCCTCCGCCGCCGAACTTACCACCGGCGTGGAGAACGGTGAAAACGACTTCGAGGGCGCTTTTGCCCGTCTGCTCCTGTATGTCTACGGGGATACCGCGTCCGTCGTCGGTAACGGTAATGACGTTGCCCTCGCTGATAGTCACCACAATGTTCTTGCAGTAGCCCGCAAGAGCCTCGTCGATGGAGTTATCCACAATTTCATACACCAGGTGGTGCAGACCGGCAGAGCTGGTGGTGCCGATATACATACCGGGACGCTTGCGGACGGCCTCAAGACCTTCAAGAACCTGGATTTGGGAAGCGTCATACTGTGTTTCGTTCATTTTTACGTCCATGATTGACCTCCGGACTAATTTATAATTGATAATTGATAATTACGGGTGCGGGACGTGTCGTTTTTGCACAGCACTCCCAACTTGTCATTGCGAGGAGCGAAGCGACGTGGCAATCTCCTGCGAAGGATTTTGCTGCGCAGGTGGTTTTTACTCTGGAGATTCCCACGCTGCGCTCGGAATGACATATATTTTAGATTTTGCTTTTTATCGTTTTTGCAATGGTTATCGTTACATGGCGGCGGCTTGAGGGCAAGCCGCCCTACGTTTAAGGAATGAAGTAAAATCGAACTTGTAGGGAACAGGCCTGCTGTTCCGTTTTAACGATACTGACGGCAGTGAACATACATAACGGAATGGGCAGGCCCATTCCCTACGAAATAGTCTAAAATTTTTTGCCACAAAACAAACAACGCAGAAAATTGAAAATTAAGAAAAACAATTATCAATTTTCAATTCTCAATTATTATTATTCTATCTCGTTATGCTCCCAGCGTTTGAGCAGGGTTTGGGAGGAAAGCTGGGAAAGGTACACCGTTTCCATGCCGTCCTCGCTGGAGCACAGGGCAAACACACGGGGCAGGTCGGTACTCAGATCCACGACCTCTCCCGCGTCCTCGCAAAGGCTCAGGAATTTCCTTGTGTGCCGCGAGCTTGTGCAGTTTTCCATGTCGAATATGCCGATGATGTCGCTTTTCGGCACCACCATGCCTTGTCCGAGATGAAGATACATAGCTGCTCCTTTGGTTTAATTGAGAATTGAGAATTGAGAATTATTGGTGGTTTCGCAGGATATTGCGTGTTGTCGTTACCGGGGTATACCACCGTTTATGTCATTCCGAGCTTGCGAGGAATCCCCCGGCTGAATGGTATGCAGTGACAACTGCACCGCGTTTGTATAGGGGATTCTTCGGGCTGCGCCCTCTGAATGACATATTCTTTACACTTTTTGCGTATTTTCGTCATTGCCGCAGTAATCGTTACATTGCGGCGGCTTGAGGGCAAGCCGCCCTACCGGTGCGGTGCAGTAACGAATATCGCGGAAACTACGACAAGAAAATAATTATCCATTATCAATTATCAGTTCTTATCCTTCCGTCGTCCACGAAAATCAGCTTGCCGCCGGTGCGGTCGCTGACCTGTCGGCCGTCGCAGCAGGTTATAAAAACCTGACCGCCGGCGATGCGGTTGAGGACGAAATCCTGCCGCACCTCGTCCAGCTCGCTGAGAACATCGTCCAGCAGCAGCAGGGGATACTCGCCGGTGGTGTTATGAATTATCTCACGCTCCGCCAGCTTGATAGCAAGGGCGGCGGTGCGCGCCTGACCCTGGGACGCGAAGTTTTTCGCCTCAACGCCGTTGATTTTGGCGATAATATCGTCCTTCATAGCGCCCGAGAGCACCATGCCCGACTCCAGCTCGGCGTTTTTGTGGCTCTGCTGGTGGTCAAGGAGGCAGGTGAGTATGTCCTGGGGCTTCATTTCTTCGGGGTTGGGAACCGTCTTAACGGTTTTATAGGCGAGGTCAAGCACCTCGCCCCTGCCGGATACCTCGGTATGCACCGCTCCAGCCGCTTCGGAAAGACGGCGGCACCATGCGGCGCGGTAATATATAAGCTGAGCGCCCAAGTGGGCGAGATTATAGTTGAAATCGTCCAGCACTTCCAGCAGGTCGGGCTTCTCACGCCAGTCGCGAAGTATACGAACCTTATGGTCATAATACTTGTTGAAGCGGCTGAGAGCCGCCGCGTAATTTGGACGCAGCTGGCTGATGGCGCTGTCCATGAGCCGCCTGCGGGTGGCGGCGCCGCCCCGTATCAGCTCCATGTCGTCGGGGCTGAAAAGAACACAGCAAAGCTTGCCGGAAAGCTCGGCGGCGGAGCGTTTTTTTACGCCGTTGACGAGAATTTTCTTCCGTCCCATGGCATTGAGGCTTATGTCAATGGTCTGCTCCCGCCCCTCGGACTCTATATCCGCCTGCAGGCGGAATTCGCTTTGTCCGAAGCGGATAAGCTCCTTGCTGCTCCGCGCCCGGAATGAGCTTGCCCCGGCAAGGTAATAGGCCGCTTCAAGGAGATTTGTCTTGCCCTGAGCGTTGGCGCCGTTTATTACGTTTACCTCCGGCGAAAACTCGCAGACCGCCATGTCGTAATTGCGAAAATTTTCAATTTTGAGTCGGTTAAGTATCATAGCTTTTTAATTGAAAATTGATAATTGAGAATTGATAATTATTGGTGCGGCATGTGTCGTTTTTGCGGGTTCACCAATTTTTGCGTCATTCAGAGGCACGCAGTGCCGAAGAATCCCTCGGATGGTTTTGCCGATGTCGTTACTGCATGCCATTCAACGGGGGGATTCCTCGTTGACACTCGGAATGACATATTTTTCGGATTTTGCGTTTTTTATCGTTACTGCGGTGCGTATCGTTACATGGCGGCGGGGCACACCCCCGCCCTACACGCTTAAACTTACTTTCTCTTCAGCTTTACCTTGAAGCTTTCGCCGGCGGCGGAGCCTTCCTTGACTACCAGCAGCTTGATGCCGTCCAGTTCGACGGTGTCGCCGGGGTAAATTTTCTTGCCGCGCATGGTGCAGACCTCGCCGTTTACCTTAACGTCGCCGTCCTGCACGGCCAGCTTGGCGTCGCCGCCGGTCTCGACAACCGCGGCGAATTTGAGCAGCGCGTCCAGTTTTATAAATTCGGTGTGAATTTCGATTCTCTGTTTCATGGTGTTTTTCCTTTATATACTATACGCTGTCATTCCAAGCCTGCGAGGAATCTCCCGGTTGAGTGCCATGCAGTAACAACTGCAATACGTCTATATAGGGGATTCTTCGGGCTTCGCCCTCTGAATGACGGATAATATTTATTTTTTATTCCTCTTCGGCTCTGATGCGGACGGGGAGGATCAGGTAAACGAAGCTATTGTCCTCTTCGTCGGCGGGGAGGATAACGCAGGGGGCAACGGGGGAGCTGAGCTGCAGGCGCAGGTCATCGGAGGGAGCGGCCTTGAGAGCGTCAAGGAGGTAACGGTTATTGAAGCCGATCTCTAGACCCTGACCGTCGCCGGTGATCTCACATTCGTCCACAGCCTTACCAAGGGCGGTGGCGGTGCTTACTCTCAGGTTGCCGTCGCTGAACTTGCAGCGAACGGGACTCTTGTACTTTTCACTGATGAGCAGGGATATGCGCTCGATAATTCCGCTCAGTTCGCGTCTGTTTACGGTAAGGCTAATTTTACCTGTGGCGGGGATAGACTTGTTGTAATCGAGGAATTCGCCCTCCAAACGGCGGGAAACAAGCTCGGTGGAACCGATAATGAACATAATGTGCTTGTCGCCAAGGCAGATGGTGGCCTGCTCCTCGCTGTCGGCGGCTATCTTTTCCACCTCGGAAAGGGCGGCGCCGGGAACGACGAAGCTTATCTTTTCCTCGCTGTCGCTTTCAATCTCCTCACGGCGCAGCGCAAGACGGAAGCCGTCAACGCTGACTACGGTGAGAAGTCCGTTTTCAATCTCGAAAAGGGAACCGGTGTGGATAGGTCTTGCCTCGTTGGTGCTGACGGCGAAGAGGGTTTCGCCAATAAGTTCCTTCAGTACGCCTTCGGCAATGTTTATCTTCTCCAGCGCGTCAACGGAGGGCAGCTCAGGATAATCGTCGGCGGAGGTACCCATAATGTCGAAGCTGCTCATGCCGCAGCAGAGCTTTACCATGTAGCCGTCGTCGGTGTCGAAGCTGACGGTATCGTCGGGCATTTTGCGGACGATATCGCCGAAAAGCTTGGCGTTGAGAACGATGCTGCCCGGCTCGGTGACCACGGCGTCCAGAGCGGTGCGGATACCGGTTTTCAGATTATAGCCGGAGATAACGGCTTCCATGCCTCTGGCTTCGATAAGCAGACCCTCGAGAGCGGGAATGGTGCTCTTCATGGCTACGGTGCGGGAAGCTATACTGATGGCGTTTGCCAGAGCGGATTTTTCACAGGTAAATTTCATATCGGTTCGTTCCTTTCGTTTCTCCGGTTTTCAACAGCCGGACGCACTAAAAAGAGAATATCGGCGACTTTCGCCGCATAGAATAGAATAGAAAAGATATTTTTTTAGTTTTAGTTGTATTAGAATGAAAAAACGGTGGAAAAGGGGGAAAAGGTGAGATGTGGCGCGGGTTTTGGCTGTGGATAAAAATGTGGAAGAAATTATGGGTTTTCCACAGGGATTTTGACGGAAAAGTTTTGCACAGTTAAGATGTCAACTTGTGGAAAACTATGTGGATAATGTTCAAAAGTTAGGTTTTTTAATAAATAATTGAGAATTATCGGTGCGGTGCGTGTCGTTTTTGCGGTGCATTACCGTTTATGTCATTGCGAGGAGCGCCAGCTGAATTAAACTTAAATAACTGTCATTCCGAGCCTGCGAGGAATCCCCCGGTTGAGGGATATGCAGTAACGATTGCGGCAGAACCATTAGGGAGATGCTTCACTTCGCTCTGCATGACGGGTGTTTTCTTTTACTTATTGGTAATATTCGCGGTGATGTCGCGGATAACGTCGGCGAATTCGGGGGTGGCCATGGCGCTTTCTATCTTTTTGATGGAGTGCATGACCGTGGAGTGATCCTTGCCGCCCATTACCTCGCCTATGTCGGCAAGAGGCATGTTTATGAGCTTGCGGATAAGGTACATGGATATCTGACGGGCGAGAGCGGTGTTTTTCTGGCGGCTGCTGCCCTTGATGTCCTCAACGGTGATGGAATAATAGGCCGCCACCTTTTCGATTATCATCTCGGGGGTGTACTCCCGGTCGCCGCGGATTATTTCCTTGGTGATACGCTCCACAAGGTCGATGTTTATGTCAGCGTCAACGATAAGCTCACGGTAGGCGAGAATTTTCTTTACGGTGCCTTCAAGCTGACGGATATTCTCGGTGACGTTCTCGGCTATGTAGGCGGCGATATTGTCCTCAAGAGGTACGCCCATGCTGTGAGCCTTGTTGCGCACTATGGCAAGACGGGTTTCGTAGTCCGGCGGCTGAATGTCCACCAGGACGCCCCATTCGAAGCGGGAACGCAGTCTTTCCTCCAGGCGAAGCATTTCCTTGGGAGGACGGTCGGAGGTCAGCACGATCTGTTTTCCGGCCTCGTAGAGGGTGTTGAAGGTGTGGAAGAACTCTTCCTGAGTCTGTATCTTACCGGCGATGAACTGGATATCGTCCACCATGAGCAGGTCGGCGTAGCGGTATTTATTGCGGAACTCGGTGTTCTTGCCGCTCTGAATGGCGTTGACCAGCTCGTTAGTGAATTCGTCACCCTTGATGTATACGATGCGGTAATCCTGACGGGAACGCTTAAGCTCGTGGCCGATGGCGTAGAGCAGGTGAGTCTTGCCGAGGCCGGGGCCGCCGTAAATGAAAAGGGGGTTATATGTGCCGGAGCTTTTGCCTGCAACGGCCTTTGCGGCAGCGTGGGCAAGCTGGTTGGATGGGCCGACAACGAAGCGGTCGAAGGTGAAGCGGGAATCGTCGAAGGGGTCAACGCTGGTCTTTACCTCGCCTGCGTAATCGGCGTATTCATCGTCGGTGAGAACCATTATTTCAAAGTCGCCGCTGCCGAAGATCTCCCGAAGCGCGTCCTTGATGCGGTCAGGGTAGACGTTAAGGATAACGTTGCGGCGGAATTCCGAGGGGCAATGGAGAACCAGCATGCTCTCCTTAAGCTCAACGAACTCGCAGTCGCTGAACCATGTGTTCATGGCTGTGACCGTAAGGTCTTTTTCGAGAAGCGCCAGCACCGCGCTCCATACTTCGGAAGAAGAGTTCATATTTTTCGCCCATTTCTATATATTAGATATATCTATACTTATAGTAATACATTATTATAATAAATATACCATATTTGCCGATGTAATACAAGGGGAATTGTGTGGAAAAATTGAGAATTGAGAATTATTGGTGCGTATAGTTCTTGCGGTAATATACCGTATCGGTTAGGCTTCCTCTTGAGGGCAAGCCGCCCTACAACTCGATTTTAGATTGGCGGCTATTTTGCTGCGGAGACCCTTCGCTGCGCTCAGGGTGACATAAACGGCGGTGCACAGCAGTAAAGAACTGCACTGTACCCATAATTCTCAATTCTCAATTTTCAATTATTAATCGTTGCTACGCAAAGAAAAATATGGTAAAATCAAGGCATAAACAAAGGGACGGGGGAAACTCTGTCTTAACGAAAGGATTGATCTACTATGGCATGGTTTCAGGTAAACTTCTTTTCCGTAAGCCTTGGCCGTCAGGTGGGTATTCATGTTCTTCTGCCGGCTGAGATGCCCGGCCCCATTCCTGCCACCGGCAGCGAGGCCGCCGGCAAGCAGAAGTTCAAGACCCTCTATCTGCTCCACGGCTACATGGGCAACTGCAACGACTGGCTGCTGAACACTCCCATCAACGAGCTTTCCCAGCAGTACGGCCTTGCGGTGGTAATGCCCTCCGGCGACAACGGCTTCTACGTTGACCAGCCCACCAGCGGCGTTAAGGGCGCGACCTATATCGGTAAGGAGCTGGTGGAATACACCCGCAAGATATTCCCCCTTTCCGACAAGCGTGAGGACACCCTCATAGCCGGTCTTTCCATGGGCGGCTACGGCGCTATAAGAAACGGCCTTGAGTTCAGCGACACCTTCGGCCACATTATCGGCCTTTCCTCCGCCATCATCACCAATTCCATCAAGGGCGTTGGCGAAGAGGTCAATATGCTGGGCGTAAATAAGTATTATTACGAGCGTCTGTTCGGCGATCTGGACAAGGTGGAGTTCGGCGTAAACGATCCCCGCCGCATCGCCAAGGAGCTTATTGACAGCGGCAGGGAGCTGCCCGACCTTTACTTCGCCTGCGGCTACAACGACAGCCTTTCCGACCCCAACCGCGATCTGCACCGCTATCTCGACTCCATCGGCTTTGCCCATGTATACGAAGAAGGCCCCGGAACACACGAGTGGCCCTTCTGGAGAAAGTTCCTGGCCCGCGGCCTTGAGCACGCACTGGGCAAGGTGGGCGGCGCGTTCATGAACCCCTTCTTCGTAAATAACTACGACCCTGAATTCGACGTGATCGGAAAGGAGGAAAACTGACATGGCAATTATCCAGTGTACCTTCACTTCCATGAGCCTGCATCGCCCCGTTAACTTCACCGCATTTCTTCCCGGCGATACCATGTTCCCCATGCCCGGCCCCATGAAGCCCCTCAAGACCCTTTATCTGCTTCACGGCTACACCGGCGGCTCCATGGACTGGTTCAAGGGCGGCGACATTGGCGAGATCGCTCAGATGAATAATCTTGCAATTATCATGCCCGAGGGCGACAACCATTTCTACGTGGACGACATGGGCAGACTTGATATGTATTCCCAGCTTATAGGCAAGGAGCTTGTGGAGTTCACCCGCAAGGTATTCCCCCTGTCCGATAAGCGTGAGGACACCATCATCGGCGGCATTTCCATGGGCGGCTTCGGCGCGCTCATCAACGGTATGCGCTTCCACGATACCTTCGGCCACATCGTTGCCATCAGCCCCGCGCTGGTCAAGTACGACATCGCCAATTCCACCGACGAGCCCAATCCCGTAGGCGCTACCCGGGGCTTCTTCGCCTCCGTTTTCGGCGATCTTGACAAGTATCCCGAAAGCGAAAACAACCCCGCCGTGCTGGCTGCCCGCCTGAAGGCGGAGGGCGCTCAGCTCCCCTCCATCTACCTCGCCTGCGGCAGAAACGATATGCTGGTAATGCCCGCCCGTGAGCTTCACGGCGACCTGCTGAAGCTGGGCGTGGCTCACATGTACGTGGAAGGCCCCGGCACTCACGAGAATATATTCTTCTTCCCCCATCTGCGCCACGGTCTTTCCTATATCGACCTTGACCGCGTACCCGCCTTCCCCAATCCCTTCTGGATCGATGATTAATTGATAATTGATAATGTATAATTGATAATGAGGGTGCGTAGTAAATCGTTACTGCGCACCCTTTTGTATTTTATGTCATGCTGAGCGTCAGCGAAGCATCCCCCAAACGACCGCAGGGCAGATGTTACCGCTCACCGCTCAACCGAGGGATTCCTCGCTGTGCTCGGAATGACATGAGTTTAGGGTTTTATTGTTGGTTTTTGCGTAGGTGCGGCCCTGTGTGGCCGCCCGTTTTAGTTGAACGACATACCAAAAAAATCCACCGGTGCGAAAACACCGGTGGATAAAAATGCATATTGGAATGAATAAATATTACATACTGCGGGACTTATTCAGGCGCTCTACAAGTACGGGCAGGTTGGCCTTGGAGAACACCTCGGGGTCCATCATACCCAGAGCGCGAATGGGCATTTCAAGGAAGGATTTCTCGAACATGTGGGTAAAATCGTCGTCATCGAGGGACTTCATCTTGCCGTTTTCCATGTACTTGTCCATGATTTTGCGGCCTTCCTCGCAGGTGAGCAGGTCTTTTACGCAGGAGTTGATGGTGAAGGGACCTGCGCCGAAGCTGCCGTCGGGAATGAGATGACCCAGCAGAGCCTCAAACTCGGCGTCGGTTGCGAATACGCCGGGCTTTACATCGTAATAACTACCCAGCTTGGCGCGCTTGTCCTCGGGCTTGATGCCGTCGGTGTTGAGGATATGGACGGCGCTCTGCAGAACGATGTTGCGGCTGGAGTTGCCGATGCCCACGATGTAGCTGCCGTTATCCACAGTCCATTGCTTTGCGTCCACATTATAATAGGCGAAGTCGCGGCCGCCCAGCTTGAACCATACGCGCTTGCTCTCGCCGGGGTTAAGGCGAACCTTCTCGAAGCCTCTGAGCTCCTTGACGGGGCGGTACACCTTGTCGCCGGCGGCGGGGGAGATGTACAGCTGCACGATCTCCGCGCCGGGCATGCTGCCCATATTGGTGACCATGCAGGAAACGGTGATCTCGTCGTCGTCAGCGGCGCGGCGGGCGCTTACCAGCAGGTCGGTAATTTCGAATCTGGTGTAGCTAAGGCCGTAGCCGAAGGGGTAGCGGGGCTCTACGCCTGCGGTATCGAAGTAGCGGTAGCCCACGTTGAGACCCTCACGGTACTCCACGTTCAGGTTGGTGCCGGGGAAGTTGGCGTTGCTGGGTACGTCCTCCAGCTTCATGGGCCAGGTTTCGGCCAGCTTGCCGCAGGGATTTACGCGGCCGAGGAGAATATCCACGGCTGCGCCCGCGCCGGCCTGACCGCCCAGATAGGAGATAAGGATAGCCTTGGCGTAGCTTTCCCAGGACATATCAACAACGGAGCCGCAGGAGAGGATAACCGCGACATTTTCGTTTACCTCGGAAACGCGGCGGATAAGCTCGGTGTGAGCGCGGGGCATCTTGATGTTCTCGCGGTCAAAGCCCTCGGACTCGAATGCGTCCGGCAGGCCGGCGAATATGTAGACGATATCCTTGCCCTTGGCGGCCTCACAGGCCTCGTTTATAAGCGCCTCGTTGGGGTCTGCGTCGTTAAGATTGTAGCCGGGGGCGTAGGCGAACTTTACGCCTGCCTTGGTGAGCTCGCGCTTTGCGGTGTCCAGCATGGTGGGGGTGATGCGGGAGGAGCCGGAGCCCTGATAGCGGGGCACGTCGGCGAAGGTGCCGATAACGGCGGCGGATTTGAAAATGGAGGCGGGGAGCAGTCCCTCGTTCTTAACCAGAACGGAGGAGGCGATGGCGATACGGCGGGCGAGGGCGTGATGAACCTCCGCGTCGTACTCTTCCTGCACCCGATCAAGGGAGCGGAGAATAAGCTCCACGATGCGCTCGGCGCAGGTGTCAACATAGTGTTCGTCCAGAGTGCCTTCGTTTACGGCCTTGACGATAAGCTCGTCGTTCCATGTGTCGCCGCCGGGCATTTCAAGGTCAAGACCGGCCTCAACGCCCTTCACGCGGTCGCTTACAGCGCCCCAGTCGGACATAACGAGGCCGTCAAAGCCCCATTCGTCACGGAGAATGTCGGTGAGCAGGTACTTGTTCTCGGAGCAGAACTCGCCGTTGAGCTGGTTGTAGGCGCACATGAGAGTCCATGGCTCAGCCTGCTTTACCACGCGCTCGAAGGCGGCGAGATAAATTTCACGCAGGGTGCGCTCGTCGATAACGGAGTTGCCGATAAGGCGGCGGGTCTCCTGATTGTTGGCGGCAAAGTGCTTCAGGGATACGCCCACGCCACGGCTCTGAACGCCCTTTACAAAGGCTGCGCCCATTTCGCCCGCCAGCAGGGGATCCTCGCTGAAATACTCAAAGTTACGGCCGCAGAGGGGGTTGCGCTTGATGTTCACGCCGGGGCCGAGAAGAACGGCTACGTTCTCCTGCCTGCACTCGTCGGCAATGGCGGCGCCCATTTCAAAGAGCAGGCCGCGGTCGAAGGAGCAGGCGGTGGCGCAGGCGGTGGGGAAGCAGGTGGCGGGAACGGAGTCGCCAAGGCCGGGACCGTTCTGCTTGCGCAGGCCGTGAGGGCCGTCGGTAATGAATATTTCGGGGATACCAAGGCGCTCGATACCCTTGAGTGTCCATGCGCTTGCGCCGGAGCAGAGGGAGGCCTTTTCCTCCAGGGTCATCTGAACGACCAGCTCCTTGGCTCTTATTTTGGTGTTCATATCGGGAACGCTCCTTTCGTGTGCGTAATTGAGAATTGAGAATTGAGAATTGATGGGGTGCGTGCGATTTAATTGGATTGCGTGTTTATACAACGAACCACCGTTTATGTCATTCCGAGCTTGCGAGGAATCCCCCGGTTGAGCGGTATGCAGTGACGACAGCGGTGCGTCTACGCAGGGGATTCTTCGGGCTTCGCCCTCTGAATGACGCATGGGGGTGTTTAGTTTTTTCCGTCATTGCGAGCGAAGCGTGGCAATCTCCGGCGTAACGATATGGCAGGCAAAAACGACAATGTGGAAAAAACCCCAAAATACATTCATCCTGAGAGCAGCGAAGGACCTCCGCAGCGGGATAACTGCCAATCTGCAATAGGTGCGGAGATGCTTCAGCAAAGCCTCAGCATGACATATATTTTTACTGCTCATTGACGGCAGAGGCACGCCCCTGCCCTGCGTTAGATGGGTTGAGTTTATTTGACGCTCGCGGTGTACGGGCGCAAAACCACACGATAAGTCTATCATAAAAACACATAACGTGCCAATCTATTTTTTAAAATTTTGTATACAGGATATTATATTTCCCGGCAGGTTGAAATTTTCAAAAAAAACTCTTGACATGGCCGTGAATTTCTGTTATAAATAGTTCCAACAATTCAGCACGTTAAAACGCTATGACGGAGAATAAGGCGCGGATCAAGCCCTTTCAGAGACCTGCCGGACGGTGCGAGGCAGGGAGGCTCCCACGACCGATACTCGCTCCCGAGCGGCCGCCCCAAAGGCTTTTGCCCGGTAGGCGCGGACGGGGTAAGTCCCCCGTTAAGAAAGACCCGGCGTGAAAGCGCCGCAGAGTGGGCATTAGCCAATAAGAGTGGTACCGCGGATTTATTTCGTCTCTTGCAGTGAAAACTGTAAGGGGCTTTTTTATTTTGTTCCGCCATCGATTTTTAGATGCAAAAATGGCGGTAAGGCCAGCTTCCCCTCAAGGGGAAGCCTGACCATCATTTGGTACATATCTTTGCATTACAACACCCAAACCCATTACCCATATCAGTCTGGAGGAAAACATTATGAAACTTGCATTTTCAACACTGGGTTGTCCCGATTTTGATTGGAGCGATATTTACTCCATGGCCAAGGACTTCGGCTTTGCGGGCATCGAGATGCGCGGACTTGGCGACGAGATATTCTCCGTCAAGGCAAAGCCCTTCCGTCCCGAGAATATTGACGCTACCGTGGAGCATCTCCACAAGCGCAACCTTGAAATATGTTGCCTTTCTTCCGGCTGCAGTCTGAAATACGCCGACCGCAGCGAGGCCACCATAGCCGAGCTTAAGGACTATATCGAACTGGCCCGCAAGCTCAAGACCCCCTATATCCGCATTCTCGGCGACGAGAAGGCAGCCGTTGACGGGGAAGTGGACGACGCGGTTGTTCTTGCCGCTCTCAAGACCCTCGCGCCCATCGCAGAGGAGGCGGGCGTATACCTGCTGGTTGAGACCAACGGCGTTTACGCCGACACCAATCGCTTGAAGAACCTGCTGGAGGACGTTGGCAGCGACTACGTTGCCGCTCTGTGGGATATCCACCACCCCTACCGCTTCATGGGCGAAAAGCCCGGCAAGACCGTTGAAAACCTTGGCGCGTACATCAAGTACACCCACATCAAGGACAGCGTCATGGTGGACGGTCAGGTGCAGTACCGCATGATGGGCGAGGGCGACCTGCCCTTCGATGACATCTTCCGCGCCCTGCGCTCCATTAACTACGAGGGCTATGTAACCCTCGAGTGGCTGAAAAAGTACGCTCCCGATCTGGCCTCCGCCGGTATCGTGTTCCCCCATTACGCCAACTTCATGAGCGATTTCCTTGGTGAGCAGCTGGTAAGCGACCGCCTGCAGGATAATAACCACAAGACCGGTAAGTACGTATGGCCCAAGGAGCACCTCATCGACCTGACCTTCCCTCAGGTGCTGGATAAGATGTGCGAGCTGTTCCCCGAGCAGTGGGCATTTCGCTACACCGAGTGCGACTACAGCCGCACCTATCTCCAGTTCCGCGACGACGTTGACGCTTTCGCCAAGTCCCTCATCGCTATGGGCGTGCGCGCCGGAGACCACGTTGCGATTTGGGCAACCAACGTGCCCGCGTGGTACATCACCTTCTGGGCAACCGTTAAGATTGGCGCCGTTCTCGTTACCGTGAACACCGCCTATAAGATACATGAGGCCGAGTACCTCCTGCGTCAGTCCGATACCCACACGCTGGTTATGGTGGACGGCTACAAGGAGAGCGACTACGTGGGCATTATGAAGGAGCTTTGCCCCGAGCTGGCAACCGCTCAGAAGGGCAAGCCCCTGCACATGAAGAAGCTGCCCTTCCTGCGCAATATCATCACCGTTGAAAGCAGCCAGCCCGGCTGCCTGACCTGGGACGAGGCGCTGGAAATGGGTAAGGACGTACCCATCGAGGAGGTTTACCGCCGCGCCGCCGCCATCAGCAAGCACGACGTTTGCAACATGCAGTACACCTCCGGCACCACCGGCTTCCCCAAGGGCGTTATGCTCACCCACTATAATGTTGTCAATAACGGCAAGTGTATCGGCGACCGTATGGGTCTTTCCACCGCCGACCGCATGATGATCCAGGTGCCCATGTTCCACTGCTTCGGCATGGTTCTGGCTATGACCGCCTGCATGACCCACGGCGCTACCATGAGCCCCATTCCCGCTTTCTCCCCCTCCAAGGGTCTCAAGTGTATCACTCAGGAGAAGATAACCTGCTTCCACGGCGTTCCCACCATGTTCATCGCCATGCTGGAGCACCCCGACTTCGACAAGACCGATTTCAGCCACATGCGTACCGGCATCATGGCCGGCTCTCCCTGCCCCATCAAGGTCATGGAGGACGTTGTGAACAAGATGAATATGCCCGAAATATGCATCGTTTACGGTCAGACCGAGGCTTCCCCCGGCTGCACCATGTCCAAGACCACCGATTCTCTCGAGGTTCGCGTAAATACCGTCGGCAGCCCCTTCTTCGGTGTTGAGTGCAAGATAATCGACCCCGAGACCGGCGAGGAAGTCCCCGATAACGTGGACGGCGAGTTCGTTGCCCGCGGCTACAACATTATGAAGGGCTACTACAAGATGCCCGAGGCTACCGCCGCCGCTATCGACAAGGACGGCTGGCTCCATTCCGGCGACCTGCTGCGCCGCCTGCCCGACGGCAACTTCAAGGTTACCGGCCGAATCAAGGATATGATCATCCGCGGCGGCGAGAACATCTATCCCAAGGAGATAGAGGACTTCATCTACACCCACCCCGAGGTTTCCGACGTTCAGGTTATCGGCGTGCCCGATAAGGATTACGGCGAGGAGATCATGGCCTGCGTTATCCTCAAGGAGGGCGCAACCATTGACGAGGCGGGCATCAAGGAGTTCGTCCGCAGCCACATGGCAAAGCATAAGACCCCCCGCTACGTGCGCTTCGTTGCCGAGTTCCCCATGAACGCCGCCGGCAAGATACTCAAGTACAAGATGCGCGAGGACGCAGTTGAGTACCTGAAGCTGCAGGACGCAGCCAGCATAGAAACCGCATAAGTAATTGATAATGGATAATTGATAATTGATAATGTCCCTCGTCTGTTTTGCAGGCGAGGGACATTTTTTGCGGGGAATAAAATATATAGGGTTAGGCTTCCCCTTGAGGGGAAGCTGGCGGCGAAGCCGACTGATGAGGTGGCCGCCGCAGGCGGAAATGGCAGAGCGGGTGAGATAGGCAGTAAAATTGGTGCGGTGCATACACCTCATCCGACCTCGCAAGCTCGGCCACCTTCCCCTCAAGGGGAAGGCTAACCATGTTGTTTTTACATTTTGCGTATAGTCGTTATTGCCTGCCATATCATCACGCCGGAGATTGCCACGCTTCGCTCGCAATGACATGGTTTCGGGTTTCTCGAGTTTTAGTTACTGCGATAGTAATCTACACATTGCGGCGGCTTGAGGGCAAGCCGCCCTACCGGCGTTCATTTTACTGCGGTGATAGCGGCAGGGACGTGCCCCTGCCGCTATCACCGCAATAAAAATCACCCGCGCCGAAGCACGGGTGATGATAAATCAGGGATAGGGGACGAAGCAGTCAAGGAAATATTCGGTATAATCGTCGCCGTAGGTGGCAATGCAGATGCTGCAGATGTAGTCGCCGACCTTGAGGCAAACTATCTGCTCATAGAAATAGAAACCGGAAACGCCGGCTGTCACATGAATTCCGCTGCGCTCCTCGCCTGCGAAATCAACGGTGTTGAGGGTGCAGTCCACGGTGTCCATACCCAGCTCCTCAAAGGCCGGATAAAGATTGTCAACGGTGATCTCAATGTAATCGTCCACGTCCAGCATGGCGCCCAGCAGGGGGCCGAGGTACTCGTAGGTAATGTTTATGGAGCAGATGTCGTCGCCGTCAGAGGCGTAGAGGTCGTAATATACGGAGCCTGCCTCCAGCGCGGCGGTGATGCCCTCGTTATCGAGAATGTTGGCGGTGAGTCCGCTGAGCTCGGCGAGCTCCTCGTCACTGTAGAAAACCCAGTTGCCGCCAAGATTTGCCTTGATGCCGCAGAACTCGTTTATGTAGTTGTAATCCTCGTCCACATAGCCGCGGGTGAATTCATGGCCGGTAGGCTCGGGAGTGGGTTCGGGAGTGGGTTCGGGAGTAGGCTCGGGAGTAGGTTCGGGAGTAGGCTCGGGAGTGGGTTCGGGAGTAGGCTCGGGAGTGGGTTCGGGAGTAGGCTCGGGAGTGGGTTCGGGAGTAGGCTCGGGAGTAGGTTCGGGAGTAGGCTCGGGAGTGG